>CAZUAH010000074.1:0-38955 GCA_964617665.1 uncultured Pirellulaceae bacterium | reverse complement strand
TCCGAGCGCACGGCATGATCCAGCGGGCTGACGGCCGCCTTGCGCGACTTGACCGAGTCGATGAAGTTCTGGTCCTGCCGAGGACTGTTCACCAGGTTCACGTCATCGGGCCCGATCTTTGATTGCAGAAGCGACGCCGGTTCGGCCGCGATTCCGCCGCGCCGGACCTGTACCCAACCTTCCGTGCCGATGAACTTGGTCGAGTCACCACCCGGCTTGAAGGTAAAATCGACTTTGCCCAATGTGCCCTTGATGTCCCAATTGTACACCGTGTCGTAAAGACCCTCGGTGGGAATCACGCCGGTGCCTTCCAGCACGACCGGGCCGGAGATATCGGCGTCGCTTCCCCAGACCATGATGTCCAATGGATGAGCGCCCCAACCGCCCAGGTAGCCGATCGAGTAGTCGAAAATCCAATAGGTTCCCGGCGGCTTGCAGCGGTCGGCCGTAAACGGCTTCATCGGCGCCGGCCCGACCCACATGTTGTAATCCAGATCGGGTGGCGCGGGCACTTCGACTGTCGAGCCTCCCGCTCCACCGTTCGGCGCGATCACCTCGATTCTTTGCACCTCGCCAATTCGGCCGCTACGCACCAATTCGCAGCCAAACCGACAGTGCCGCGAGCTACGTTGTTGCGTGCCGTATTGGAAGATGCGCCCGTTTTCCTCGAACACCTTGCGGCAAATCAGATCCTCTTCGATCGTCACGCCCAACGGTTTTTCGACGTAGGCGTCCTTGCCGGCCCGCGCCGCGGCAATGGCAATCGGTACGTGCCAGTGGTCCGGAGTCGCGACGACCACCGCGTCGATGTCGTCTCGCTCCAACAACTCGCGGAAGTCCGCGTAGGATTTGCCCTTGATGGCCGCAGCCCTGGCGTTGCGACGACTCTTGTAAGCGTCCGCCGTTGCCACGCACTGGGCTCCCCGACAATTCATGAAGCCGCCCAACAGACCGCCGCCACGGTTGCCGACCCCGATATGCCCCATCACAACCCGCTCGCTGGCCGGCGGCGTGTCGGCATTACCCAACGCAGTTGACGTAATCACATAGGGTGCAGCCACGGCTGTCGTCGCTGCTTTCAGAAACCCACGGCGTGAGATCTCTCGCTTGTTCATCGCTGGCTCCTTGATTGCATAGTACATTTCGTCGGTTAGGGGCGGTCAGGCCCTCGCACAACGGTTTCACTCAGAGTAATAACGTCTTCCCCAGCGAAAGTATAAGCGAACAGGAATCGTCACGAAATCACCCAGGGGCTTTCAGCAAGATGGCGGATAGCCCATCAAATCGGGCCTGCCCCGCGGCGGTCATGGTTTGTATTCGAGTTCGAACCGATGCGCCTTGCCACCTATTCGCTTCGAATTGACGCCCGTGTGCTCTGGCAGCCACAGCATTGGGCAGCCCGTTCTTGTGGTGATTCTCGTGCTGAGGGAGTTGACTCCAGAATTGCTGTCAATTGTGTCTTTGGGGTATACTATGGCACGTGCCTGCAAAGCTCCTTTCTACCAGAAAGACGCAGACAGAAAGACAAGGACGAAACATGTCCATCTCCTTTGAGCTTGAAGGCGAACAATCGGCTCGCCTAGAAAAACGCGCTCGCGAACTTGGCGTTGATGCCAGCGAGTTGGCAAAGGCGGCGGTCAATGACCTGCTGACTCGGACGGCCGATGACTTTGATCGCGCTGCAACGTTCGTTCTGAAGAAGAATCGGGAACTCTATCGGCGGCTGAGTTGATGCGTTATCTGACACTGGCCGAGGTTCTCGATCTTCATCATCGCATCATTGAACAGTCTGGCGGTGCGTCAGGCGTGCGAGATTTGGGCGGCGTCGAATCTGCCGTTGCTCAGCCGCAGATGCATTCGGCGGTGACGAACTCTATCCAGCCATCGAGTCCAAAGCAACCGCGATGTGTTTCTCGCTTGTTATGAATCATCCGTTCATGGATGGCAACAAGCGGATTGGCCATGCGGCGATGGAGACGTTTCTGGTGATGAACGGCTTCGAGGTCGACGCTAGTGTTGGCGACGCTGAGACGGTCATCCCAACGCTTGCGGCCGGCGATTTATCTCGGGAAGAACTGTTCGAGTGGGTTGCATCGCACGTCCGACGCCTGCCAACATAGGACTGCCGCAGAGGCGTCTGATCCATACCGGGCACGCTTCGCGGCCAGCAGATTCTCCGGATCCGCGGCGACGGAGAATTCACGACGCTTATCGTTCCGTGGCGGAAAGGCAACCGGCCCGATGGGATAACTGTGACGCAGGAGGGCCACACGTTGGTCGTCGAAACCCCACGGGGGACTTTTCGGGTCAACAGGGACTCGTACGAGTAGGAAGTCGTCCAGTAGCAGTAGGTCCAATGCATTCCCTGGGGTTTTTCCGGTCGCCGACGTCGGATACCTTGTTGACTCTACTATCGTGATGGACGAGGAATTAGTCCGCGCTCTGCCCCATGTACACGCATAGAGAGTTGCAAAGATCGAACGGGTAATTGGAAGGGAAAGGCGTATGGCAAGACGAGTCTCTTTGGCCTTGTTGTGGGGGATTGTGATCGGTTGCAGCCAGTCGCCCCCTGAAGATGCGAGCGCGGACTCCCTTCTCTCGCAGATGCGAAGTGGAGACGCGCATGCTCGTGGTTCTGCCGCCAAGGTGTTGAGTACTCTGAGAGATGAAAGGACTGTCGAGCCGTTGATTGCGATATTCCAGGATACGGGATGTGCCCCAGAAGTCCGCGTCACCGCGGCTCAAGTGTTGGCACAGATCGGAGACGGACGAGCCGTGCAACCGCTGATCGTTGCGCTGATGGACGAAGATCCGTACATTCGTCGCTCTGCTGCTGGTGCGCTTGAAAGGATGCAATCCGTCCCCAATAGCGGTGAGGGCTACGCGTGGTACTTGTTTGCTGAACGTCGCTTTGCTGACTGTGCTCGCCTGGGCGAAGCGGCCGTAGAGCCGCTGATCGCAGCGTTAGGGGATGACGATGATGCCGTCCGTTGCTCTGCTGCCGAAGCGTTGGGAGAGATTGGCGACAAACGGGCCGTGGAGCCACTTATTTCGGTCCTCCAAAGCGAGGAGCTCAGTTGTTCCGTAGCGGATACTGTGGAACGAGGAAGAAATGGACGGCTGGCGAAAAAGCCCTTGGCACGGAAAGCTGAGAAGATCCGCTGTTCTGCTGTTGACGCTTTAGGACAACTTCAAGACGCGAGGGCCGTGGAACCGCTCATTAACGTGCTGCAGGACAGTGATTGCCCGAACGCAATCCGCTGCTCCGCCGCTCTGGCACTAGCGCAGATAGGAGATCAACGAGCGGTAGAACCGCTATTCGAGGCGATGGATGGCGATTTTCTCAATAGTCTTGGCGTATCCGCAGCTCTTGCGTTGAGTGGCATGGGAGACAAACGGCCGGTGGAACGTTACATCGCGGCGCTGAGGAAGAGGGAGCACGACCAAGGACGCGTTGCTGTTGTATTGGGAGAGCTTGGAGACCCGCAGGCCCTGAGTGCACTGGCCGCCATGCTAGACCGTGACGACTGGTTGGCTGGAAGATCGGCAATTCAAGCGATTGGACAGATCGGAGGCGATAGGGCCGTGCGGATCCTGGCGGCCAGATTGATCGACGAAAAGTTAGGGAAGACAGCGGCCGAGACCCTTGAGGCTATGGAATGGCGACCGCAGACCAAACAAGATCGCGTCAACAACCTGTTGGTTGTTGGGGATCCCGCTGTTACGAATGAGGCAAATTGGCCGGATGTGAGAGAAGTGCTGCTGCAACACGCCAGCAGCGGTGACAGGCGAAGGATGACGTTCGCTCTCAAGAAGTCATGGGTCGTACGCGACCGCATCGCGCCCGATATGATTCGATTGCTGCAAGAGGACGGCACAAAGACGATGGCCAGTGCCTATTATGAGCACGGTTCGGGTGAAGTGGGAAAAGCGGGTTCCGCTTGGCTAAGAGCACACGGGTATGAGATTTGGCACATACCTGCCAACAAGTAGCGGACCTCGATATGAACCTGACTACCCGCTCTCCACATCGTCTGTGTCTATGGCCATCACACGAACACCAATCAACACTGAGACTCCCAGCGTGACGCTATGAATCCAGACGCCCAGACTGATCGACAAGAACGAACGGCCGAGATCGTCATCAAGTCGGTCGCGTTTATCGGTGGCGGTGTGATGGGAGCGTTCATCGGCGGTTTCTTCGTCTCTCACTTCGTCCACGCGTTTGTGGGCAACGTGCCACGTCTTGGGCTGTACTGCACCCTGGGCGGTGGGCTCATCGGCGGTCTGTCGACCTATGGGAAGGCAGCAAGACAGATCCGCCGTCGGAAGCGGATGGGCGAGGTAGCCGATCAACTCGGCCTCGAACGTCCAGAAGACGGCAGCGACCAACTGGAGGAACACCTTCAGGAGATGTTCTCGGGAACTGGCAGCGTTTCGGTCACGAATGTCGTCCGCAGGGAAATCGGTTCTGCACAACTGATGATCGGTGATCTCACGCGGACTAGCCGACGTTCCGGGAGTTCCTCCAGCCGATCACGCTCAACTACACGGACCTTCGCGTATTTCGAGTCGCCCGATCTGCGTTGGCCGACGTTCACGCTTCAGCCGGAGGGTATGTTGGTCAGCCTGTTCTCGGATTTGGTGGGCGTTCAAGACATCGACTTCGAGGAGTTTCCGCCGTTTTCGCAGAAGTACCACCTGTCCGGTCGGCATCCAGATCGCATCCGACAGTTTTTCACGCCCGAACTGCTTCAGTACTTCACGGACAACACGGGTCTGGAGGTGCGCGGGGAGAGAGATGGCGTCGTTCTGGTTCGTCCAGGCGAGCCGTGTGAACCTGACGAGTTGGAGGCGTTTGTCGAGCATGCGACGAACATGTTCACACGACTGACGGCAGCGTTTGTCGCGAGTAAATCCGCGTTGGATGCCGCGGGCGCGGATCGGACGGATCCGCAAACGGATGCGGCACAAATGCCAGGGCTGGCCGGAATGGTCGCGCGACGCGTGCTGGTCAGTTCCGAAGAATTGGACGCGTTCCTCGCGTCGCCGCCGCCTCGCCGGATTCCCGCAAAGATCAAGCGGCAACGAATGGGTGGAGGCAGCGTGGTGGCGGGCGTTCTTGGGGCGGTGTTCCTGACCATCGGTTCGGCCCTCGTCGTATATTCCATGTTCTTCGCGGAAGGGCCTTGGAACGACGATCGCATCGTTCCGTTGATCCTTGGCCTCGTGTTGCCGCTTGCCGGTCTGCCGATGTGCTTCTTTTCGATTCGCTATCGGTACATCAATGGCCGGTTGCTGCGTAACGGCGTTCTAGCGGACGCCATTGTCGAGGACATCGAGAAAACCGACGTCCGGATCAACGACCAGCAGCAGTATCGGATGAAACTTCGTTTCGAAACGAACGCTGGAAGCCAAGTCGCCTCGTGCAATGTCTACGGGCAGCGTGGACGTGAGGCTCGCAATCTGGTCGAAACGAATGAGCCGACTCGAGTCCTGTACGACCCGCGCAAAACTGAGCGAGTTTTGTGGGTGGGCACGCTAGTGACCGAACTGCCCAACTTTGGCTGATGCCGAGGCACTATCAAGAAGCATCATCGCGGGCGTGACGCCGCTCGAACACTTCTGTTCGCCTCTTCAACCGACCAGCAGACGCGAAAGCCTTCTGCATCGAGCCAGTCGGCCACTTCGGACGGCGAACGGCCGTCGATCACAGGGAATTGCTCGCCGATAGCCTCGCCGCCTGCCTGATAGCCACCCGGCGCCGTCGAACTACCGGCACTCATTTGCGTGATGCAGATCCTGGCCAGTCGGTTGCGTAGCTCGACGGGTTCTCGTGTGGACAGTACCAATTCGGCTTCGGGAAAAGCAATCCGCAAGACGCAATATAGGCGGATCAGTTGGTCGTCGGAAACGGGGTAGCGGATCTCGAACTCATCCGGGGCCTCGTGGATGCGAGGAAGACTGAACGCTAGAGTCCGATCCGGGAAGCGATCTTTCAAATACGCCGCGTGACGCATCATGGACAATAGGTCATCTCGCACATCGGCCAATCCCAATAGTATTCCGAGCCCCAGACGCCGCATACCGGCCTCGGCAGCGCGGTCGTGCGACTCCAGTCGCCAGTGGTAAGACGATTTTGGACCACGAACGTGATAATGGGAATAAAGCTCTTCGTTGTAGGTTTCCTGATACAACGTCAATCCGCATGCCCCGGAATCGACCAGTTCCGCGTATGAGTCAGTGGTCTGCGGTGCGATCTCGATTGCGGGCTCGATCCCCTCTCGGACCATGTCGCGGAGGATCTCTGCATAGAAGTCGGTCGTCGTTCGACTCGGAAAGTCGCCGCCGACGACCAACAAATGCCCGAAGCCTCGGTCGCGCAGGATGCGTGTTTGTGCGGCCGCCTCTTCTACGCTCAAGTGCTTTCGGGCGATTTCCTGCAGATACCGAAAACCGCAATAACGGCAGTAGTTGATACACTCGCTGGACACGTAAAGGGGAGCATAGAGCAGCATGCGTTGTCGAACGGGGCTCTCAAAGTCAGATCGCCCAGCCGGCCCGAACTTCTCCACGGTGATCTCCGTCGCCCGATCCACTAATTGATCGAGTGGGAACTCGCCATCCAGTGCCCGAACGGCTTGCTGGATTCTGTCCGTGTCGAATGATGGATCGTCTATCGCGCGTCGCGTCAAACGCGGCGCACGGTCTGGGCGGCCCGCCAGTTGATTGGCCGCTACGTCCAAGGCATCTACGAACGAATTGCCCCGATCGGTCAACTCGCGCGTGTGTACGTTCAGATGCTGGTACCGCCATCGATCCAGCTTTTGTGCCAACGACTGTCGCTCGTTCGGAGAAATCACCTCAAGCGTCCTGAGGGCGTGCTCTACCCCTTCCAGCAAGCGCAAATGATGCACTGCATGATCGTCGGTGTCGCGAATCCAATCCGCGAAGGAATTGAGCGAGGGTGAGATGTCGACTGTCATGGTCGGTTGTGGCTTTCCAGCATTCAAGAGTCGATCGTACCGTTCCCGTCGTTTTCCTGCCAGGGGTACTGCCACTTCGGGCAGAGACTGCTATCGTGGTCGGTGTGACTTAGGACTGGCGACTAGGATGGAAGGCTCTGGATGGCGAGTTTCAAGATTACGAAGGACGTGAGGGCTGGGATCGACGATGTATTCGAGCTGTTTTCGGACATTCCCAAGACAGCTGAACGAGTTCGGGGTATCGAGCGTGTCGAAGTCTTGACGGAGGGGCCTGTACGTGCAGGGACTCGGTGGCGCGAAACGCGGATCGTTTTCAAGCGTGAAGCCACTGAAGAGTTGGAGATGACATCGCTGGATCGTAACAAGAGCTATGCGGTTGAAGGCGAGTCGTGCGGCATCCAGCACCGAACCGAATTTCGCTTCATTCCACAAGGCGACGGTACGCGAGTGGAAGTCGAATTCGTCAGTCGGCCGCTCACCCTGCTGGCCAAACTCACTTCGCCGCTCGGGTGGCTGATGTTGGGGGCCGCCAAAAGGTGCGTAGACCAGGATCTGGAAGATTTGAAGGCGTTTGTCGAGCCCGGCGGCGAAAATCGGCTTTGCGAAGAATCTGATTCCTAGTTATCTTATAATGTCGAGTGGGATCTCGTATCACAGATATTCTAGGGGGAGGACAGCAAGTGGGGAATTCAATCAGGACCGCCCTGACCATTTGGATTGCCGTCGCCTTCATCGTTACTCCGGTCCACGGTCAAGGTAAGCTGGGCACGTTCTTCAAAAAGAAGTACACGCTGAGATCCGTTACGTGTAACGCCTGCCATGTCAAGGAAGAGGAAAAGGACGTTCTCAATCCCTTCGGCAAGAAGGTTGCCAAGGTACTGAAAGGCAAGAACATAGCCGAGCGTATCGAGGCCGCCAAGAAGTTGGAGTATGAGGAAGATCGAGAAGAGGCCGAAGACCAAATCGCAAAGGTGGTCTTTGAGGCTTTGAAGAAACTCGACACGATGAAGACGCCCAACGGGAAGACCTACGCCGAGGTTATCTCGGCCGGTGAAATCGAGGGCACCAAGTTGCCCAAGTAGTGCTCGCACGCCGAATCCACGCCGCGCATCCGTTCATCTTTCGTCAACCATTACAGCCGCGCTGCGATTTTCCAATTCCCGAATTCTCTGCGCACTCTGCGCGTACTCGTTGCCCGTCGTCGCGTTAGAATTCTCGCTGATTCGAGCGTCCTGGATGCAGGTCTGCGCCGCTCGAACGCGTTCCACGACTCTCTCGCGAACCCGATGATGCCGACCGCCAGCACGAACAATCCGCAGAACCGCATCAATCGAGCGACAATCAGGTGCATTCACCACACCATGAGGGTGGATGCACTCGGCCACGATGCGTTTATTACGCTCCTGCCGCTTTTTACCTCCGCGCCGATGTTTCGTATCCTGCGCCCGAGGTAAACCTCAACGCTGCCCTCGCGGAAATTGGCCGTCCTGCGTTGGCATTGACGAATAGACAATCCAGAGAAGACGGAGTTGAATCGCTGCATGGATGCGCCTACGACCGACCAACGTTTGGTCGCGTCATCGGACCTTATGTTCGTGGTTGGCAGCGCCGATGTTTACGAACCGAAATCTACTATCTGACCTCGTTGCACTCGCCTTGTTGGTGGTTGTGGTTTTCTTGAGCGTCGCGTTGGCGACCTACAATCCAGCCGACCCCATCGGCGATCCAGGCAAGCCTCTGGGATCGATCTATCAGCCCGATCTAGTCGTTCACCCAGCGGGCGAGACCGTGACGAATGCATGCGGACGTTGGGGCGCACTCACTGCCGACATGTTGCTGACGGCGATAGGCGTGGGAGCGTACTATCTTGTGTTCTCGTTGGCTGTGTTGGACTTTTTCCTCTTGCGTCGCTATCAGATCGACACGCCTATCATGCGAACCGTCGGCTGGATCGCAACTCTACTCGGCATCACGTCCATTGTGACGATCTTGCTTCCCAGCCTGTCCCCGGGGCCGGTCATCGGGCCAGGAGGATACCTGGGTGCGCTTGGCAAAGGTCTGCTGGAGATGCACTTTGCCACGGCGGGGAGTCTGATTTTGGCCGGAAGTTTGATCCTTGGCGGACTGCTTCTGTGCACCGATTATGTTCTCTTACGAATACTTGCCGCCGTTGCAGTATTCGTCTTCGCCGGTGCTGGGAAGTCCCGTAGGCTGTGGCCGCTGCGACGTAGGGCCGCATCCGAGCCGGATGAGGACTATGAGGAGGACGAATACGACGAAGAAATCGACGAAGTCGTATCGGTCAAGTTCCGCGGCAAGACGGTCGGAGACGTAGCTGACGACGAATTCGACTATTTGGACGAGGACGAAGATGCTGCGGAGGTTGAGGAGGAGGAAGAAGCGGAGGAGGAGTACGAAGAACCTCTGGTAGTCAAGCGTCGTCGCAATGCCAGATCGGACAAGCAACACAAGGGCGGGGGCCTGCGTATTGGCAGACGAGTGGACAAGAAAGAGCGCGACGAAGTGATGGACCGGCTGGATGCAGCGAGTCGCGCCGACGAGGACTGCGAATACGAATTGCCCGAGTTAGACCTGCTGATAGCGGGTGACGATTTCAACTTCGAAGAACAAGAGCGAGAAGTCCGCCGCAAAGCGAAGATTTTGGAGAAGACCTTTGCTGATTTCGGCTTCCGGGTTCGAGTCGTCGAGGTGGAGACGGGCCCGGTGATCGCTCAGTACGAAGTGGAACTAGAGTCCGGGCTCAGACTCTCTAAGATCATGGGGCTGGCGGATGACTTGGCAATCGCCCTGCGTGTTCCCAGCGTGCGCATCGTGGCCCCGATCCCCGGCAAGAACACCGTTGGTGTCGAAGTGCCCAACGAACAACGTCACATCGTGCGTTTGCGAGAAGTGATTGAAGAGGGCGCCAGCAAAACGCGAAAAATGCGAGTACCGTTGTTCCTGGGGAAAGACGTGTCCGGCAAGCCTCTGACTGTCGATCTGTCGGCTTTGCCGCACCTACTGATCGCGGGCCGGACGGGCACGGGGAAAAGTGTCTGCCTGAACGCAATCATCTCGTCGATTCTGATGACCCGTCGTCCAGACGAAGTGCGCATGCTGATGATCGACCCGAAGATGGTCGAACTGAGCGGATACGGCCGTTTGCCGCACCTGATGCACCCTGTGGTGACAGACATGCGCAAGGCGGAAGCCATTCTGGCTTGGGCGGTGGAGAAGATGGAAGAGCGCTATTCGCTGCTGGCCAGGGCCGGCGTTCGCCACATCAGCAGTTACAATCAGCTTGACGAAGAAGAGTTGATGACTCGGCTTGAGCCGGAAGACGATGAGGAACGTGAATCGATCCCGCTGCACTTGCCGTTCATCGTGATCGTCGCCGACGAGATCGCGGACTTGATGATGACGGCAGGGAAAGAGGTGGAGCAGCACATCATCCGCCTGGCACAAAAAAGCCGTGCAGTCGGCATTCACCTGATCCTCGCCACGCAGAAGCCGACGGTCGACGTCATCACTGGTCTGATCAAATCGAACCTGCCTGCCCGCATCTCCTTCCAGGTGGCCAGCCGCACGGACAGCCGCGTGGTGCTGGACGAAATGGGCGCCGACAAGCTGCTTGGCAACGGAGACATGCTCTTCCTGTGGCCTGGAACGAGCACCCTACTGCGTGGCCAGGGCACGTACTTGGACGATGAAGAGATTGACCGCGTCGTCGACTGCGTGAGCACCGGCGAGCAGAACTTCGTTCACGAGTTGGTCAACCTGCAGTTGGAGGAAGGCGATGATGCAGAACCGGGCAAACTGAAGAAGCGAGATGATCTGTACGAAAACGCCGTAGACGTCGTTGTCCGTGAAGGACGCGGTAGTGTTTCGCTCCTCCAGCGTGTTTTGGGCATTGGCTATGGTCGAGCCGCCCGCTTGATCGACTACATGGCCGAAGATGGCATTGTGGGGCCCTATGCTGGATCGCAAGCTCGCGAAGTACTGCTGACTTTGGCCGACTGGGAACGCATGCAGGGATACGAACCAGAAGAAGACGATGAACCGCCAAAGCGGCGCTCGAACAAAGTGCGGCTGCACGAGGATGAACAGGATGAGAAGGAGTACGAGGAATACGAAGAGGACGAAGAAGAGTACGAGGACGAAGAAACAGACTTCGAGGATGACGACAGTAGCGGCTACGTCGCTCGCTTCTCTTAACACACCCGACTCGAAGTATCCACACGACGGGGACAATTCAGTTAATCTCTTGCCCTGCCCCGACGGTACTGTTGTATCCTGCGGAATCTGCGGCTACGCTAATTCATTGTAGGTTTCCACTGGTCGAACGCTCAGCAATACTCCGTGATGGCAGCGATCATGTCAGAACCAACTCCACAGTCAGTCGAAGCACTGGAAGAACTCCTCAGCCGACCGAGCGAACAAGCGACGGAGACATTGAGCCGACTGGATGGCGACATCGTCATCCTGGGTGTCGGTGGCAAAATGGGGCCCACGTTGGCCCGGATGGCGAAGCGCGCGTTGGAGAAAGCCGGCGTGGCGCGGCGTGTGATCGGAGTTTCGCGATTCTCTGATGCCAGTGTACGTCAGCGTTTGGAGGGCTGGGGGGTCGAAACGATCGCTTGTGATCTGCTACAGAAAGATCAAGTCCAAGCCTTGCCCGGCGCGCCGAACGTGATCTTTATGGCCGGCATGAAATTTGGGTCAAGCGGCAATCCGTCCATGACGTGGGCGATGAACTGCTACGTCCCGGCTCTGGCGTGTCTCAGATACCACGACAGCCGCATAGCGGTCTTCTCCAGCGGCAACGTCTATCCGATGGTCCCGGTGGACAGCCAAGGTTCAACCGAGGACGACGTGACCGGTCCTGTCGGCGAATACGCGATCACTGTCCTGGGGCGCGAACGGATCTTCCAACATTTTAGCCATACACTCGGAACGCGCGCGGCATTGCTCCGTCTGAACTACGCGATGGAGATGCGATATGGCGTACTGGTTGACATCGCCCGAGATGTCTTCGAGGGACGTCCCGTTGATCTGACCATGTCCAAGGTGAACGTGATTTGGCAGGCGGACGCAAATGCAATGACACTAGCATCGCTCGCCCATGCCACTGCTCCTGCGAAGATAATTAACGTCGCAGGTCCCGAGATACTACAAGTGCGTGACGTGGCAGAACAGTTTGGCCGACTGATGGACAAGCCCGTCCGATTCACTGGCGAAGAAGGGGCGCTCGCCTATCTGAACAATGGCCAGATGGGGCACGCGTTGTTGGGCAACGTGAGTGTCGATGCCGACCAAATGATCCGTTGGACTGCCGATTGGGTGGCGCGAGGTGGCGAGAGCCTAAGCAAACCGACCCATTTCCAAACTCAAGACGGCAAGTTTTGAGCTCCGGGCGTTCAGCCGAACAGCATCCCCGCGTAGCCGACCACACGACTCTTGTCGCCGCTGGATTCTGCGCTGGTTGTGTAGCCAACGCGTTCGCATTTTTTCAGCAGGTTGAGCTGACGCAGAGTCTCCATGACGATCACGGTCGGGCGGACGCCGCACATACTGATGTTGTGACGCGTGACGACCGCGTCGTATACGGTTGCAGGATCCAGTGTCTCGATCGACTCCAATGCGAGTTCATCTAGATGTCGCGTCTGCTCGTCGTCGGCAAAGTGGTTCATGTCGGTCGAGACGACCAGCAGCGGCTTCTTCTCCATTCCGCGGAGGACCTCGGCCAAGCCCGTCGCGAGCGTCTTGCAGCGCTCGAAGTCGCATGGCGCCACGACGATGCCCAACACGCGGGTCCCCGGGGCCAACTTGGCCAGGAAGGGCAATTGTACCTCCAGACAGTGCTCCTGCTGGTGAGCGACCGCATCCAATTCCAGTCCAGGGATCCCGTCGACGAACGCTTGTGCCAATTCGGGATCGGCCTGCATCTCGCATCCAGGCATCGACCAAGTCTCGTGTGGCGTTATCGCCCAGTCGACGCCAGCCCGGGTGTGTTTGGGACCAATCAGTATGACGGTCTCAGGGATCTTGACCCGCTTCAATGTGGCCGCAGCAAGGCGGCCAGAGTAGATGAGACCCGCATGCGGCACCATTACCGCTGGCCACTCGTCCGGTTGAACATCGCCGTTGGCGAGCATGTCGTCTACCATCTTTGAAAGCTCGCCCGGGTCTCCCGGATAGAATTGGCCGGCAACGGCGGCTGGTCGGACTTTCGCGCCGGTGCGCGGTCGAGGCACATTGGATAGGCTTACGGCAGGCTCGGTGGAAAGAGCTGCAAGACTGAAAACCGACGCTGTCTCGGGACTGCCCATTTTGGCGTCCCGCGAGGCTTGATCGAACAATTGTTCCGTGGATTTGGCCGGGTCGAACGCCCAGGCGCTTCTGCCACCTTCGATCACCAGGACCGCACGTTTCCCAGCGTCCACTCCTGCCAGATCGATCTGCGCCGCCGTGCCGTGCATAGCCGGGTCGTACAATACCGTTAGTCCAACTTGAACTTGGGCTATCGCGTTTACGTCGAGCCTCTGCCGTTTCACCGCTGCGGCTGCGGCTTCGGCAAGTTTCATCAGCGTGGCCTGTAGTGGAATGCCGGGACGCAACGACATCTGCGACAGAAGAAGCGGCTCCTGGCCTTCGGCGACTCGTACCGTTAGAGCCACGACTTCGACGGTTCCATCCGGGCAGTCGTGCAGGTAATAGTTGGGTGTGGCCCCTTGCGCGAGCGCCGTGACATTGTGCAGACAGTGGTCACGCAGTCGGTTCAGTTCCGCGTCGGTGAATATAGGCGGCTTCTCTCCGTCCTCGCCGCCAAGGGCTGTGGGGTCGAAATCGGCCGGGATCATGCGTCCTTCGAATTTCAGGAGTTGTGCGTCGTCCGCCAACCAAGCGGTGGTTGGCAATCCAGCCTTACGGCACACTTGCTGAAGGAAGGTTTCCGCGTCCCAACCGTGCTCCACTGGCACGCTTGGCAGCAGTAAGCCAGACGAGCCGCCACGTTGGATCTGCAGGCCATGACGTCCCACTTCGACCTCTTTCACCCGGTCCTTTCCCTTTGCCTTTATGGGCTGAAAACCGAATAGCAGGGTGACGTCCACGTGCAAGTGTTCCAATTCGGTCGGCGAGATCGTTGGGAAACGCGTGTCCTCGGTTGCCGTTCGCATCGCTGCATACTCGACGGCTTCTGCCACCGGTACTGGTCGTCCCAACATGCCGCAGCAAGCTCGCAGACGGCCTTGGCGTTTCAGCGTAACGAAGGCCCCCATCACCGTTTGATCGGCGCAACCTGCCAGCGTATTGTCCGTAAGGCTCGGCTTGACGCCCCGAACTCCGGCCGAGACAACCTCGCACGCCGCGCGATGAATCGCAGATTCGTGTTGCTCGTTTAGTTCCGGGCTATGCGGCACCTTGCCAGCGTCACTTGTGCTTCCCGATTGCGTTTCAGTGGCCATGTCATTTTCCTTGTCGTCTGCCCCGCGCGGTTGCTGTTGTGCACGAGCGAACTGCGAGATTCGCACCGGTTGACGTTTATGCCCCCAGGTGCCTGGCGTTTCCTCGAAACGCCCAGCAATCCGGCCGTCGCAATGTCCGCAATTCTCACCGCGAAGATGGTAAACGCCCAGTTGGTACCAGTTCCTCTCGATCAGAAGCCCGCCACAGTGCGGGCAATAAGTGCTTTGGTTCTTCACGTCGTCCACATTGCCGACGTATGCGTATTTCACACCCCGGCTCAACGCGATCTCCCTTGCCGCCAGCAGGGTCTCGATCGGCGTCCGCGGTTTATCTCGCATGCGAAAGTCTGGGTGGAACGCGCTGAAGTGCAACGGCACCTCGTCGCCAACGGCTTCGAGCAGCCAGTCGCACATGTTAGTCAGTTCTTCCGCCGAGTCATTCTCGTCGGGGACAACTAGATTAGTGATCTCGAACCATACGTCCGTCTCTCGCTTCAACCAAGTGAGCGTGTCCAGCACTGGTTGAAGATGAGCATAGCTGAGCTTGTGATAAAACCGCTCGGTGAATGCCTTCAGGTCGACATTGGCCGCGTCCATTTGCCCAAAGAAGGCTTCTCGTGCCGCCGGCGTGATGTAACCGGCGGTAACCGCGACCGACTTCACACCAACGGCCCGGCAGGCTTTGGCTACATCGATAGCGTATTCCGCGAAGATGACGGGATCGTTATACGTGTATGCGACGCTGTGGCAACCAAGCTCCGCAGCGGCTGCGGCGATCGTTTCGGGCGTAGCTTGTTCGCTGAGTCGTGAGACTTCTCGTGACTTGGAACTTTCCCAGTTTTGGCAGAACTTGCAGCCCAGGTTGCAGCCCGCCGTGCCGAACGAAAGGATGCTGGTTCCCGGATAGAAGTGATTCAGGGGCTTCTTTTCGATCGGGTCGATGCAGAAGCCGGTGCTGCGACCGTACGTGGTCAGCACCATCTGGCCATCGCGGTTTTCCCGCACAAAACAAAAACCGCGATCTCCCGGCTTCAAGCTGCACGCCCGCGGGCACAGGTCGCACACGATACGTCCCGGTTCGTCCGAGTCGTGCCACCAGCCGCCAGCTTTGGCACCGTCGGGCAGCAACTCTGCATCAGGAGGTTGAACAACGACTCGTGACATGATCCGAAATCCGAATACCGAAACGGCAAAGGCGTATGCGTCTGTACGTCGAATCGCTTGAGATCGAAAGGCGAAGTGTTTCGTGCTTTGGACTACAAACGCGAACGCACCACGCGCGACTGACCGCCGAAGACGCTATGCGATCGGTGCGTCACCGGACTGCTCTGGTGGCGGTGGCGGCGGATCCTGCTGCCCTTGTTGTCCGTCACGCTGTTGTTGGACCCGCTGTTGGAATTGCTTGTACGTGCCCTGCAAAGAATCTAACAATCTCGGCACCTGAGGCGCGGACAGAAACACACGTGCGGACACCGCCGAATGAGGGAAGAGATTCGTCAAGAAGTCAAACTTGAATTCCGACGGCGTGTGGCCAATCATCACTCCGTTGGCATATGAGCCGCTAAGCATGTCGTCCGGCAGTTTCAGATCGTCGTAGATTTCCTGCGCGCTAGGCTGTTTCGGTGGAGTCGGGTTGCGCGGCAGTGCAGGCGGATCGCCAAATCGATCCTTGTAGATATCCAAGTTCTTGCGCAGCGCCTCGATGAATTGCGGCATCGAAGCATGCGGCATTACGACCCGCGACGCAACACACGCGGGCGTGCCAAGGTTCTGAATGAAGTCAATGATGAACTCGTTTCCGCCGGTCATCACGATCGCACCGGTGCTGAACGCCCCGCGGCTGACTTGATCGGGGACTCGCGCGCTGACGTGCTGGACACGAACCTGTTCGCTACGCTGTCCGCCTTCTTCGCTGGGATTCTCCGGTGGTTGCCCCGTTTCGCTCATAGTCTTCTCAACCCTCCGTAGTCTGAGTTCGCTGTGACCCGCTTCAGCAGGCCCGGTCTACCCTCTAATTAGTCTATCAGGTTTTTCCGAAATCGACACCCGACTGACCACCAGTCGCCTTTACATTTTATCGACGACGCCGATACCAAGGAGGTCGAGGCCTTGTTTGATCGTGCGGCCTGTCAGATCACAAAGCAACAGGCGACTTTGGCGCAGAGAATCGGACTCGGCTTTGAGCACTGGGCACTCCTGAAAAAAGCCGGAAAAGCGTTTTGCCAGTTCGAACAAGTAGCTGGTCAGTTGGTTTGGCCGGTAGTCCACGACCGCCTCGTCCAACGCCTCGGCAAGCCGCAGCAGCTCCAACGCCAATCCCCGCTCCATCGGGTGCTCCAGCATGATCTCGGTGGACGATTCGCGAAGTGCGGCCGCGTCGATTTTCCCTTTGGCAAAGATACTCTGAGTACGAGCGTACGAATACTGCATGTACGTCGCCGTGTTGCCTTCCAAGGCCACCATCTTGTCGTAGCTGAAGACGTAGTCGCTCTCGCGATTCTGTGACAGATCCGCATACTTAATCGCGGCATGGCCAACCACGTTGGCGACGTGTTTCCGTTCCTCGTCGCTGAGCTCCGCGCCCGTTGGTTTGCCGTCATCATTAGCGCAGACGACACCATATGCCTTGTTGACGGCCTCGTCCAGCAAGCCAGCCAGACCCACCGCATCGCCAGCGCGCGCCTTGAAAGGCTTCCCATCCTCACCCAGGACCGTACCGAAGCTGATGTGCTGGAGTTCAACGTTGGTGTATCCCCAGAGTCGGGTGGCTGCAAATAGCTTGTCGAAATGCTCACTCTGACGATGGTCGACCACGTATAGAATCGCGTCTGGGATCCATGTGTCCATCCGGTACTGGATAGCCGCCAGGTCCGTGGTGGCGTACAGATAGGCTCCATCCTTCTTCTGAACGATCATCGGCGTGTCGAAGCGGTCCAGGAAAACGCAGACTGCCCCTTCACTCTCCCGGGCGAGGCTTTTGTCGCGAAGCTGCTTGACGACAGCCGGCAACTGGTGGTGATAGAAGCTTTCGCCGTACTCGTAATCGAATCGTATGTCCAAACGGTCGTAGATACGCTGAATGTCCTCGCGACACTTCGGCAAGAACTCATGCCAAAGCGCCAAGTTCTCCTCGTCATCTGCGTGTAGCTTGGCCGTTTCCTGCAGAACGATTTCATCGATCCCTGGATGTTGTGCGACGAGGCTGGACAGATCCGGATCGTTGTCCACGGCTCCGACTTTTTCCCGTGCCGCCTCCAATTCGGCTCTAGCCTCGTCCAACTGCGATTGCAGCTTTCGCAGGGTCTTTTTTGCTTTTTTCTTGGAAGCTTTGTCAGCGGAGGCAACAGCTTCTTGCTGAGGTTCGACGGCCTCCTTTCGCTGCTCGACTCGCTCCTCTAGGTCGGGCAACGACTTCTTGAAGTTGTTGTAGCTGACCAACTGATTGACCAATTTATACAGCCGTCCCAGTTCCTTGACGGGCTGCTCTTTGTAGGCTTCGTCATTTTTGAAGTGTTTGTAGCCGTAGATGATCATCCCGAACTGCGTACCCCAGTCGCCCAGGTGGTTGTCGCTGATAACACGATGTCCCAAAAAACGCAAAGTCCGAGCCAGCGAATCACCGATCACGGTAGAACGAATGTGGCCGACGTGCATCTCCTTGGCCACGTTGGGCGAGGAATAGTCGATGACGTACGTCCGCGACTGCTCGACCTTGGGCACGCCTAACCGCGTATCGGCCAACGCGTCGGTCAGTTGTTGGGTGAGCCACTGGTCTTTCAGACGTAAATTGATGAACCCCGGCCCAGCGATCTCGGGCGGATGGCACATGTCGTCCACATCCAGCTTGCCGACAATCTCCGTCGCCACATCGCGCGGCGGTTTGCTCAACCGTTTGCCCAGCGGCATAGCGCAGTTCGCCTGGTAGTCTCCAAACCGAGCGTCCTGGGCCGGGCGCACCATATCCAATAAGTCCGTCGGATCCTCGACGATTCCGTCGAGCGCCGAACGAAAACGACTCCGCAATTCCGTCAATATGTTCATAGCAGTTGGTGAAGGCGGCGTTTTGAAACTGGAGATCGGGCCTCAAGAGCGGGGGGGTGGGCACTCTAACGAGCATCCGAATTTCGAAACCTCGACCACGGGACTACAAAGATACCGTTGCTTTGACTTTTGCATAAGCCCAAAGAAACGGCCCACGAACGGAAAGAACGCTAGATGCCAGCCAGCGTTTCGCTCAAATCGACTGTCTTTGACTCGGCCCAAAGGTTTTCCAGGTCGTAGTACTGGCGAGCGTCTTCGTCAAACAGATGAATCACCACCGTCCCGTAATCCAGGACGATCCATCGGCTTCCGCTGTAGCCCTCGATGCCGTACCTCTGATCGCCCAGATCGTCCTCCAACGTGTGGTCGATTTCCTCGCTCATTGCATGCAATTGGCGACGGCTCGTGCCGGTGGCGATCACAAAATAGTCGAAAATCTGTGTCAATTCGCGCATGTCCAAGACGACGACGTTCTGGCCGCGATTTTCTGCCGCGGTTCGTGCCGCAGCCAGTGCGAGTTGGAGACTCCGTTTGGAATTGTCTGGAGAGACCTTGGACGAGTCGGTTGAAGAGCTTGACACAAATAATCCTTCTTGAGGGCGAAAATGATCGCTCGTAGTCACTATTCTAACGATAGAAGACGCCAATGTCACCCGGCAGGTTCACTCTGATCGCTGCCTTCGACGCAGTATGGCCGGCCGCGACAATACGTACGAACTACGGGCCCGGAACTGCCAAACAGCAATCCGTAAGGATCCCCCGAATCCGTATCGGGCAATTGCACCACCGTCAGATCAGCACATTTTCCGGCGGTCAGTGTGCCTAATTGGCTATCTAATCCCAGCGATTTCGCACCCCGCGTGGTCCCTAAGCCGAGGATATCGGCTGGAGAAACGGCATCGTGATGGCGAGAAATGTGTCGCATCTCCTCAAGGACACTCAGATCCGGATTTGAAGCACGCGAGTCCGTGCCCAAAGCCACATTGACGCCCGCCGACAACATCTCCGCCAGCGGATAGTCCTTGTGACCGAAATATGCATGCGTGCGGGGGCAGAAGACGACTGACATGTGCTCGCTTCGCGCAGCCAGGAATTCAATTTCCCCGCAGTTCAAGTAGTTTCCATGGACGACCAGTACTCGATGCGACTGCGAAAGAACCCGCAGATAATCAAGCGGACTGGTACCGCGGGCAATGGCTGCCGGGTCCCAGGCATCCAACGTTTCAAGCAATTCGACGAACGGTCCCGTGCCGGATCGCAATAACTCAACTTCTTCCGCGGATTCCGCCAAGTGCATGGCCAATGGCACTTTGAATTTCCTGGACACTTGGGCTGCTCGCTGCAGCAGATCGGGATGGACCGTGTACGGTGCGTGCGGACTGAGACCGGCACGCCACTTGGCGCCCGAGCCTGCAGCGATATGGTCCCGAGCTTGCCCCACGAGGGGTTCGATACTGTCGGCAGACAGCCCGAGGAGTTCCAGGAATGCCGTTGTTCTGATGGGAGACGATTCGACGACCTGCTCGGGCCAACTCGGAATCGCGATCTCGGCCAACGTGGTCGAACCACAGCCCAGGCTCTCGGTCAGTCCCTGACCGACGGCTGCCGCACGATCCTTGGCAATGTCCGCTGACGACGAGTCTTGCTGGCGCCGATGCGCGACCACGGCAGCAATCCAATTCGTGAACGGCATTCCTGGCTGTCCAATCGGAGTCGACAAGTCGCTGAATTCCAGGTGCGTATGCGCGTTGATCAGTCCCGGGAGAATCGCGACGTTCCCAAGGTCGAGGGCCGGTCGCCCCGATGCGTTCTGACCGACGGCAACGATCCGGTCTCCGGCAATGGTCAACACTCCGTCCGTAACCGGAGGTATGTCCACCGGAAACAGATAGCGTGCTTTCAAGGCAAATGCTGATGTCGGTTCGCTCATTGACACACCCGGCGCATCGGCTGCCAACGCAGATAGGTGAGCGTACGCCACAGCCATTCAAACGGCCCGAAACGAAAATGCCTCATCCACATTGGCGAGATAACGAGTTGAATCGTCCACACGACAAATACAATACCCAACTGCCCAACGCGTTCGACGGACCCAAACCAGCCAAGTCCGTGGCCATAAAAGATCGTCGTACAGATAACTGTCTGGAACAAGTAGTTGGACAGCGCCGTCTGTCCCACTGCGGCGAGCACTCGTTGCACAGCCTTCGCGACTCCGCTCTGACAAACGAGCATCACCAGCCCAACATAGCCGAGACTGACCACGATGCCGGCCCAGTAGTTGTACAGTGGCCCAAAGAAGAACGAATACCTCACGTCCCAGTCGGCCGCAAAGTTCTGACGCACACCGTACAGGATCACAGGGATCCCAATCAATGCAGCGGCGGAAATCCAGGAAAGATAGAATCGCTTCGACCGCCGAGCGCTGAAGATGCCCATCTTGAATAGGGCCATCCCAATCAGCATCATACCGCTGGCCCGCCAAAATCCCCAGACGATCAGAATCAGTGTCTGGAACTTGACTGCTGCGGGCACTCGATGCGCCATCTGCTGGTGCCAACCACCTCGGTAAGCGGCCACCTCGTCTTCGACCACTTTCGGCGACGGCTGCCAGTCCATGGCCATCTCCGCCAACTGTTCGTCGGGCCAGTACGGCATTGACCAACCGGACAGGAGAGAGATGCCTGTTCCCACGCCGAGAAATAGCACGCCCGTGACAAGCAGAAATCTTGGACCGAGCTTCCGAAGCCAATAGACCACAAGGCCGCAGACGCCATATAGGAACAGAATGTCTCCATACCACAGCAAATAGGCGTGCAGCAGGCCGAATAGCATCAGCCAAAACATCCGACGGAAATGCAATCCCACGGCCGACCGCCCGGTGGCGGCAGCACGTTCAGCCATCAGAACGATGCCGGCCCCGAACAGCATCGAGAAGATGCTCATGAACTTCGTGTCGAAGAACACGTGAGTGAGCAACCAGGCCAAGTAGTTGACGCCGCTCAGATCGCCCTGGGCCGTAGGATTGAGATACGCTGCCGAGATCATTCCGAAAGACTGGACGTTGACCACCAGAATCCCCAACAGCGCGAAGCCACGTAGCACATCGAGCGACAAAATCCGGTCCGTCTGCCCGACGGGGCAGGCCAACACCGGTGACGTATCAGAGCCTGATGTTGGATTAGCGCTCATGTGCAGGTCCACGCTTGCCATATGACTGGAGCATCACGAAAAGGGAACTCCGCCCACGAAAATGATAAAATGCCAATCATGACGGTTCAATTCCCCGCCATCTGAACCTAGAATGGGCTTTACGCAATTTAACCAATCATCCCAAAGCGTTGGTATCTGGGATACCATGAGTCCTTTTCGCCGTTCGGGGCGGGATCACGATGGAGACAGCCTGCGTGTTCGTATTGCCTGCCCCCCCGGTGAATCGCACTGCGGCCACATCGTCGCCGTGTGGTACGCCAGCGATTATGTCTATTGGGCGAGCCGCCTTGGCGTGGCCTGCCGATGTCGTAGAGGCCAGGGGTTCGTCTTCAAGCTCCGGACGCCCCCGAGTCGCGACTGGCTCCTTGAGAAAGACGCACCACGATACTTTGACCAGCATAACTAGATACGAGCGATTGCCATGACCAGAAGACATCCCCGGCCCCGACCGACAAAGAAGGTCCGCCGTTTCGGTCTACGGTTCGAGACGTTGGAATCTCGAACGTTGCTAGCCAACGATTTGGTAGGGTTCGCCGAGCTCCTCACTCTGAACGACGTGAAGTTGTACGGAGCTGGGTGGTGCCACAACTGCGTCGATCAAAAAGAGCTCTTTGAGGATGGTGCACAGTTTCTCCAGGGCATCGACCTTTTCGACGCGGATGGTACGCGCAATGCGATAAGACCGGACCTCACAAGTATCCCTGTGTGGGAGTTTCCTGACGGAAGCGGCGGTGTGAATCAGGTAACCGGCAAGTTGACGCTCGATCAGATCTCGGCGGAATCAGGCATCGCCATCCCGCAATCAGACGACCCGTGGGTGAAGCCGATCGGCGAGTTGGTCCAAGTCCTCTCTGGCTCGCCTCTCCACGTCCCGCTTGACGGTTACGATCCAAATGGCGACCCGTTGGACTACACGGTGACCGTCACCGACGTGAACGGAAATGCCACGTCCCTGGTAACGGGAGAGGTTCTTGAGGGCAATCGGAGCATGCGCGTCAATATCGTGAGCCAAGCGGGTGGCTACACGTTGAACATGGGCGAATTGGTATTCGAACTGTTTGAACAACGTGCCCCGCGTCCTACCGAGCGGCTCGCCCAATTGACGGAATCGGGGCACTACGACGACAGCTACTACCATCGGCTCGAGCATGGCTTCGTTCTGCAAGGCGGCGGCCAGACACCGACGCAGGGCGGCGGTTCGACTCTGGGTAATTTCGATGATCAGTTCCACGTCGACCTCCAACACAACCGGGACGGCATCCTGTCCTATGCCAAGGCTGGAGACGACACCAACGACGCACAGTATTTCGTGACCCTCGCCCCGTCCAGATTTCTTGATTTCAATCATTCGGTGGCTGGGCAATTGGTGGAAGGCTCCGATGTGCTCACAGCCATCGAGGCGGAACCGGTCGTCGACATGGGCGGTTTCAACAGTCCTGAGTTCGCAAAGCAGATCGGCGTGTTGGCGGCTTTTGCCGGCACAAAGGAACCGACGGAGATCTTTACCGACACAGAGAATGCCGTTGTCATGCTCAAGGCAGACCAGGCTGCCGTGGGCCAGGAGTTCACCATCACGGTAACTGCCGAGGATACAGCCAATAACCAGACAACGATGTCGTTCGACGTGATCGTGGCGGCCGACACACCGGAAAATGGCGGCGCGAACGGCGGTCCTTTTCTGGAAGACATCGGCGAATTTGTCACGACTCCCAGCACGCCGGTGGAGATTCCATTGTCTGCAGTCGATGTCGAAGGCGATCCCGTGTTCTACGCCGCGGTGACCATACCAAACGTCACCCCCGCGAACACCCAGGTTGACGTCAATAACACTACCGGTCTTGTTACCGTAACCCCGCCGGACGGTTTCGTTGGCGATTTGGAAGTCCTGGTCGGTGTGCGCGCATTGAACGGATCCAATACGGCCGACACGTGGGATAAACAGGTCGTCACGATTGAAGTTGAGTCTTCCTTACACCTCGGACTCGATTTCGGCGACGCACCGGCAGCCTATCCTGTCACGTTGGCGGAAGACGGGGCACGGCATTCCGCTGCCGGTCCGACCTTAGGGATGAATCGAGACGTGGAAGCCGACGGCATCCATTCGGCCAATTCCGACGCCGATGATATTACGGAAGTAGTCGCCTCTGGCGGATCGAACCGACTCTCCGCGTCTGCCGCGGCGGGGGAATCCGGCGCTGAAGCCGAGAATGGGGAGTCTCCGGATTTGGTGGCTTTCGCGCAGGCTCTCGAGACCAACGGAGTGAAAGTGTACGGCGCCGGCTGGTGTCACAATTGCGTCGATCAGAAGAGAATGTTCGAGGATGGTGCTCAGTTTCTCACATACATCGATCTCTTCAACGCCGACGGTACGCGAAACGATATGGAGCCGGGCATTACAAGCATTCCCGCGTGGGATTTCCCAGATGGAAACGGCGGCACAAACCGAGTGGTCGGCAGGTTGACGCTGGAACAGATCTCGGCCGAATCCGGAATTGCCATCCCGACTTCGGACACCCCGTGGGTGAAGCCGATTGACGAAGTGATCCAGGTCCTTGCCGGTTCGCCACTCCACTTGCCGCTTGACGGATACGATCCCAACGGCGATCCACTGAGCTACGAGGTGACGGTCGGGGATGCAAACGGCGATCCCACGTCGGCTCTTTCCGCGCACGTTCTGGAAGGAAATCGGAGCATGCGGGTCAATGTCGTGAGCCAGGCGGGCGGCTACACGATGGATATGGGCGAAATGGTGTTCGAGTTATTCGAACAACGTGTGCCGCGGCCAACTGAACGGCTTGTCGAACTAACAGAAACGGGATTCTACGACGACAGCTATTTCTATCGGCTGGAACCCGGCTTCGTCCTCCAAGGAGGCGGCGCGACGCCGACGCAAGGCGATAACTCATCCCTGGGCGCGTTTGACGATCAGTTTCACGTCGCCCTCCAACACAACCGCGACGGTGTGCTCTCCTACGCGAAGGGAGTTGATGATACGAACGACGCTTCATATTTCGTGACCCTTACGCCTACCAGGCATTTGGATTTCAATCATTCCGCGGCCGGGCAACTGGTGGAAGGTTTTGACTTGCTTCGCGACATCCAGGTGGAGCCAGTCGTCGATCTGGGCGGCTTTCATAGTCCCGAGTTTCCGAAACAGGTCGGTGTCCTTGCGGCTTTCGCAAACACCGAGAAGCCGACTGAGATCTTCACCGATACGGAAAACGCCGTGCTCATGCTCAAGGCCGGCCAGGCGGCCGTCGGCCAGGAGTTCACCGTTACGGTCACTGCGGAAGACGCCACTGGCAACCTGACAACGATCTCGTTCCTCGTCACCGTAGCGGCTGATACTGCGGAGAATGGCGGCGCAAACGGTGGGCCTTTTCTCGAAGACATCGGCCGGATCGTCACGCCGCTCAACACGCCGGCGCAGATTCAGTTGTCCGCCATCGACGTCGAAGGCGACCCCGTATTCTATCACGCGGTGACCTCAGGACGCGTCAATTCTCAGCTTGACATCAACAACGACACGGGGTTGGTCACGGTGACGCCACCGGATGGCTTCGCCGGGGAATTGGAGGTTCTGGTCGGCGTGCGTGCGCTGAATGGGTCCGATACAGCGGACACATGGGATCAACAGCTTGTCACGATCGAAGTGCTCGGCGTGCTATCGCTCGACCTGTTGCCTGCTTCCGATTCGAACATTCCGGACGACAACATCACCAACCTTCCCCAGGTCGTGGTACGCGTGTCGAATGCAGCGCCGGGCGCAGTGGTAGAGATTCTCGACGGCGATACCATAGTAGGCCAAGGCGTCGCGAACAGCGATATCGATATAACAACCGACGTTCTGGACGATGGCGTGCACGCCTTGACTGCACGCCAAACACTCGCCGGTGTGCAAAGCGAGCGGTCGGCTGAGTTGCAGGTCACCGTGGACACGATGGCACCACCAGCCTTTACGTCAACACCGCCGACAACCGCCACGGTTGGCGCCGCGCTGGTCTATGACGCACAACACCCGGAGGAAGGAACTTCAGGTCGATACTCACTGGTGAACGCCCCGGTCGGCGCATCGATTCATGCGGACACTGGTGTGTTGAATTGGACTCCCACGCAAGACCAGGTAGGTACGCACACTTTCCAGATTCAAGTCACCGATCCTGCCGGAAACGCGACAGCGCAGGACGTGAGCATCGAGATTGTCGTTCGTGCATCCGTCGTACAGATTCGGATGGAAACGACAGACCTTCAAGGTAATGCGATCACGAGCATTCGCCGGTACTCCGATTTTCTCCTGCGTGTTCTTGTCCAAGATCTTCGGGGCGAGGGCATCGCGGAGGGTGTCTTTGCTTCCTACGTGAACATCCAGTATGACGCCACGCTG
Organism: uncultured Pirellulaceae bacterium; assembly: GCA_964617665.1. GTDB lineage: Bacteria > Planctomycetota > Planctomycetia > Pirellulales > Pirellulaceae > JADHUC01. The sequence goes on along the minus strand of CAZUAH010000074.1, from coordinate 12,868 downwards.
GTGTCGCCTAACGCGAACGGGCCTGGTGACATCATTTTCGCCGACGAGTACTCGTGGCTGCCATCGGGAGATTTTTCGACGCTTGGTCTCGTGGCGACCGTTGGGTCCGCAGTTGAACCGGACCCGGGACATCCCGCAGTATTCCCAGGTCTTGGTGGACAGGAAATGCTACAGTTCATGATCCCAATGAGGGCCGAGAACGTGGGCGAAACTGAGTTTACAGGCACTCCATCGGACGACGAACACCACCCCATTGCGGTTCTTGGCGGCGGCGAGGTCCCTCCCGAGCAAGTTGTCATTTTGGGAACATCATTGGTCATTGGTGAGGGGCTTCTCGCTCGCGATGACATCTTCAACGTAGACGAGGACAGTTCAAACAATGTGTTGGACGTCATTAACAACCCAGGAGGCAGAGACGAGAATCCACACGGCGGGACGGTGACTATCATCGACGTGGGGGCAAGCAGCGGCGGCGGGGACGTGAGGATATCGGGTGGAGAGGTCTTGCACTACACGCCGGCACGGGACTTCTATGGCGAGGAGACGTTCACCTACACGATCAGCAATGGCCAGGCGACGAGCACTGCGACGGTCACCGTGCAAGTGTTTCCCGTGAATGACGATCCTACTGCCGTGGACGACGCTTTTACCGTTAGCCAAGATAGCCGTGACAATTTCCTAAACGTATTGGGCAACGACGTCGTCCTGCCGGATTACGACGAGACGCTGCGAATCACGAGTGGCGGAGATCCAAGCAACGGTGGAACGGTAGAGGTGGCTCAAAATGGGACGCATCTTTTATACACGCCGGCAGTGGGCTTCACCGGCCAAGAGACGTTTGACTATACCATCAGCGACGGCAGAGGAGGCGTCGACCACGCGACGGTAATCGTGACAGTCGAAAACCCGGACGTGGAAGCCGTGGACGACGTGGCAACCGTTGACAAAGACTCGGCGGCGAATGCGATCGACGTATTGGCGAACGACTCCGATGGCGAAAACGGCCAATTGCTGGTGACCAGGGTCACGCAGCCGCTGGCGGGAAGCGTGGCAATAGGCCAGAACGGCTTGTATCTTCTGTACACGCCGGCTCCGGGGTTCACCGGCCAAGAGATATTTGACTACACGATTAGCGACGGAAACGACGGGACGGACGTGGCCACGGTGACCGTGACGGTTGTTCCACCCGTGGACGACGAAGATGGCGTGACCTTTGGGCCGATTGCCGTCGGGCAACTGGAAACCGTTGTGACCGTAAACGTGCAGAATGCTCCGGACGGAGCAAAGCTGGATGCTTGGATCGACTTCGATCGCGATGGCAATTGGGACGAGCAGACGGAGCGGATTGCCGATAGCCGAGGTGTTGTCGAGGGTGATAATGCGATCGTCTTTGACGTACCGAATTGGGCCAAGGAGGGAAGAACATTTGCCCGGTTCCGCTTGAGCACCGCAGGCAATCTCGGCGTGGGTGGTTGGGCGCCGGATGGCGAGGTGGAGGATCATCCGTTGACGATCGTCGACCGGTGTATGCCCGGCGTAGTTGCGTTCGCATATAGTTCAATCGGTGCGGTAGGCGAGGTGGACGAGTACGAATTGGAGGTCTTAAGCGGCCCAAATCCCGGCGCATATAGTTTCGTCGTCGTGGCGGAACCGGACTCGCTGGATCCGGAAGCCGTTCAGGTCCTCGATGCCGCCGGCGTTCCCGTCGAGGCCATTGCCGCGATTCGGGATGTGAACGACGGTTCCAAACAGAGCGTTGTGATGGCGTCTCTGGCTCCAGGTTTGTATCGGTTGCTTGTTGCCGGCCAGCGTGGCACGGTCGGTGGCTACCAACTCGAAATGAGGATGCCGGGCGATCTGGCTTGTCGCTTGGACGACGAATTCGTCGACAATGCGGTGGTCAATCGTGAAGTGCAACTGGCCCAGGCGGCGATGCTGCAGCGCAACTTCGCCTTCGATCTGGTGGCGCAGGAGTTGTTCGGTCAGATGTTGGGGATCGACCTGTCGGTCGATCAGTTCCGCGCAGAGTTCGATGCGAACTTGAATGGACATATGGACGCGATGGACATGGACGCCATCATCACCAACCACGCAGACGGGACCGCCGTACCGGTACGCGCGACACTGAGCCCGGTGGGGTGCGGCTGTGTGGCTGAGGGCATGGGCGAATCGGGCGACGTCGCCAGCGTTAGACTAAGCGACATGGGGTTCTCGGTGTTTCAGAACCCGGTACAGCCCACCGACGTGAACGCGGACAACCATGTGACACCGCTGGACGCCTTGCTCGTAATCGAGGCCATCAATACCCAAGGCCCCGGGACAATCGATGTTGCGATTGGCGGCTTCGAACAACAGACGGGCGAAGGCGAATCGTCGGTCGTTGTTTCGCCGCCATTCCTTGACGTCAACGGCGATTACAGCATTTCGTCGCTCGATGTGCTGTTGGTGATCAGCGATCTAGTCGCCAACAATTCGGGTCTGTTCGACGCATCGTCGCCCGAGAGCGAGGCCGTTGCACCGACGCCTCCGAGCAGGGCGAATGTGGCTTGGTCCGGTTCGCTCGCCGTTGAGCGATCGCAGAGTCAACCGCCAATCACCGCTCCGCAGCCTGCCCAAACAGTAGTCGTGGTCACTTCATCATCGAAGCCCGACTTCGGGTACACGATTGACGAACAAAGCCACGCTAACATCGGTGAGGCACGACAAGCAATCTTCAGCGAGGAGCGGTCAGTTCAGGGGCCTATCGAGCTCGAAGGCGATTTGCTTTCCACGCTTGTCGAGGACGTCGCTCGAGTATGGGGACCGTAGACGCCCCGATTACTCGCGCTTCTTGCGTTTGGCTTCTTCGCACGGAATCCACCTGCGTCAGCACCCGATCGAAAAACGTACGGTGATACCGGTCGTACCGGATCTGCGGGATACACCAGTCATGTGGGGGAACAGGAATCGGTTGATCCGATTGTGTTCCTCGTGCCGAATCTCAGCATATGACGGGATTTGGCGAATGATCAGCACACGAGGGTTCTTCCATGCGTTCCTATTGTATGGCCTTTGTCGCCACTGTCGCTGTATTATCAACCAGCACGACGGTGTTTGCCGACCAGATTAGGTTGTCCGTGTCCGACGACGAGCGGGCGCGAGCGCACGTCGGGGATTTGGACGAGTACTCCCTGGCCCCGCAAGACTACTGCGATTGCGGTGCATCTTGCTTCTCGCTTCAGACGCTACTTGGCAGCGCAAAACATGGAATCCAAGCCCGCGGTTGGCTGGCTCAAGGGATTACGTGGAACCCAGATAGACCACCGAACAACGCGAACTTCCCCGTCACATTCAACGATCGGGCAAACGAGTACCAAATGAACCAACTCTATCTGTCTCTCGAGCGAGCGGCGGCACAGGACGGATGCTGCTGGGGTCTTGGCGGACGCGTGGACTTGATGTACGGGACGGACTACGTATTCACAACAGCGATGGGCTTGGAAACGCGAGCCGATGGTTCCCAGCAATGGAACGGCACTGGCCCGCGAGGCGCAGGGCCGGGCTCGGCAGCCCTCTATGGCTTGGCCATGCCCCAGTTGTACGCCGAAGTCTACGCCCCGGTTCTAGACGGAATGAACATCAAGTTGGGCCATTTCTATTCGCCACTGGGATATGAACAGGTGATGGCCTCGAAAAACTTCTTCTACTCGCACTCGTATGCTCTGCAATACGGCGAACCCTTGACCTTGACTGGGGCCGTGGCGAATTGCCGAGTATCCAGGAATCTGCAATTGCTGGTCGGCGGAACGGTGGGTTGGAACAGCTTCGATAGTAGTCGTGACCAGTGGGGCCTCTTGGCCGGTGTGGAATGGGAAGCCAACGACGGATGCACATCGCTGGCTTGGATGGTGCACACAGGCGAAGACGGACCGCCCGGCGTCAACAGCCCCGCATTTTTTCCCGGGCCGACCAATGCGCAAAATGTGACGCTGTCCACCGTTGTGTTGACTCGACAAGTCACTGACCGACTGCAATACGTATTCCAGCACGACTTTGGTGTCGAACAGGACGGCGAGTTCTCTGGAGGCACGTTCAATGCGGCAAAGTGGTACGGCATCAATCAGTACTTGCGGTACGAATTGAACGAGTGCTGGTCGTTCGGCGTTCGCTTCGAGTGGTTCCGAGACCAGGACCACTCCCGCGTGTTGGATCTGGCCACTGGATCCCCGCTGGTGAACGGCGGCAACTATTACGCTCTGACTGCAGGCGCGAACTGGTTTCCGTGGCGTGACGTAATCGTGCGTCCCGAAATCCGCTGGGACTGGTCCGACACCGAAAGTCCCGTCTTCGGCGTCGGCGGGCCGTTCTCCTTCTTCGCCGAAGACGACCAGCTTACGGCAGCCTTTGACGTCATCATTGATTTCTAGCCGGTGGTAGCTGGCACGAATCACCGGCGTCGTACGGTTGTTATTCCGCGCCGGGCGACCTATACTGTGGGGCTACCAAATCTGAACACCAGCCAATTGATGATAATGAAGGATTGTAGCCGATGACCCTTGACAAGACACTCAGAGTGCGGACCGGTACCATCCGCAATCGCAATGTGCTCACGCGAGCAGAACGCCTCGCTAGACTACAGGCCGCCGACCGCTGGAAAGAGGGGGATTCTGTCTACGGACTGCCGAAAGTGCGTGTGCAGAAGGTGTCGCTGAAGAAGAAGAAGAAGGTCAAGAAGCTGGAAGAAGAAGGAGAAGAAGGAGGAGAAGAAGTGAAGGCAGAGGGGGAATAGAGAATCTGCTTCTCGCCAAGTGACGTGCGGGCGTGAGAATCGCCCCGCACGCGGGGGCCATGCGATTCCGTTGGCGCCGTTTCTTCTACCCTGGAGCCGTTTCCGACCATCATTCGATCGCGTTGGGGGAGTAGGCATTCATGCGTGTACGCTTGGACTACGGTCGATCTGGCTTGGAAGTCGATCTGCCGGACGATCGGATCGTCGGTACACTGTCCTACAAGTCTGTCGCACCAATCTCCGCGCCACATGATGCATTGCGTGCCGCGCTGTCTCAGCCAGTCGGTACGCCGCCGCTGGAGGAGTTGGCCAAAGGCCGGCGCGATGCCTGCATCCTGATTTGCGACATTACCAGGCCCGTCCCCAACGAGATGATCCTGCGCCCCGTGCTGCAGAGTCTGGAGGACGCAGGAATCCCACGCGATCGCATCTTGATCCTAGTCGCAACGGGCCTGCATCGGCCGAACGAAGGCGAAGAACTTGTCGAGATGGTTGGCCCATGGATCGCGGAGAACTATCGAATCGAAAACCATCGCGGCCAAAACCGAGACGAGCACACCTATCTGGGCGACAGCCCGCGTGGCGTGCCAATGTGGCTGGATTCCCGATACGTCAACGCGGATCTGAGAATCACCGTCGGACTGATCGAACCCCATTTCATGGCCGGCTTCTCCGGAGGCCGCAAATTGATCTGTCCCGGCATCGCAGCAATGGAGACCATCAAGGTCTGGCACACTCCTCGTTTCCTGGAGCATCCCAACGCGGATACGGGAATCTTGGACGGAAATCCCGTACACGAAGAGAACACTTGGATCGCGAAGAAGGCCGGGTGTGATTTTATCGTGAACGTCGTCATTGATGCCGAGCGTCGGCCGCTGAAATTCGTGGCGGGCGACATGGAGGAGGCCTTCTTGGAGGGATGCGAGTTCGTAGACAGCATTGTCACGGACAATGTTTCCGAGCCCGTTGACATTGTGGTTACCAGTTCGGCGGGGTACCCGTTGGACACGACCTTCTATCAGTCGGTCAAGGGGATGGTGGCGGCCTTGCCCATCGTGAAGGAAGGCGGAACGATTATCCTGGCTGCGAGCATGACGGATGGGATAGGAAGCCGCGAGTTTCAGAGCCTATTCAAGGAGCACGCCAGCTTGGAGGCGTTCTTCGAGGCAATCCACAACGAGACTTACTTCGTTGTGGACCAGTGGCAATTGGAAAAGATGGCTCGCGTCTGCCGGACGGCCAAAGTGAAGGTAGTGACGGACGGTTTGCCCGCTGGAACGTTGAACCAGTTGTTCGTGGAAAGCGCTCCAAGCGTCGAGGCCGCAGTATCGGATTCGCTTGCCGAGTATGGTGACGACGCCAAGATTGCCGTGATTCCCAAAGGCCCGTACGTCGTAGCGAGAGTAGGCTGACGCTCAGGGCAAATCATCTGTCGTGACGGACTCGAGCCGGGCGATCCGTCGCAAACGCCACAACGTCTGGCCTGTCGCACTCATGCAAAGAGACATTCCCGCGGGATTGGCCATCTCGAAACCTCCGCCAGAGCGCTGGGGCGACGTGGCGAGATTCTTGTTCTCTCCTCACGGTGATCGTCCAACCGAGTGCGAAGCGATGGCAGCGGCCTGTGCTGTCGAATCGCAATCGAGTCTGTTCGAAGCACGACGAGACGACCGGACGGTGGGCGTTGTGTGGGGACGAATCCTGGCGGACGGGACTGCTGAAGTTGCGCCGCCGCGTATTTGTGCCTCAGAATCAGAGGAAACGGCGCGCGTGCTTCTCAGAACGCTCGAGGGTCACCTAGCCAGAGAACAAGTACACGCGGCCTTTGCGTACTTGCCAAGCGACGATTCAAAGTCGTTCAAGTTGCTCAACCACGCGGGCTACCAACTTGTCGGCGAGATGCTGGTAATGGCCTGCACAATTGGACGCGACTCGACGCCACCTACGGACCAGTTGCTTTCACTTGAGCCATATCACGTCTCGCGTCGACAAGATCTATTGGAGTTGCTGAATCGAACTTCTGTCGACACGCTAGATTTTCCGGCGCTGAGCGGGCTCCGCCATCAGGGCGACATCTTGGCGAGATACGCTGACACGGGCGACTCCGGCACGGACCATTGGTGTTTCGTGCGGTCTGACGATTGCGACGTTGGCTGCCTGCTGCTGGCGGACCACAAGCAACGGGATCGGTGCGAGATGGTGTACATGGGCTTGGTACCCGAGGCCAGAGGAAACGGATTGGGGCGTCAAATCGTCGCGCACGCCATGAAAATGGCACGAAAAATGGGGCGAGTGCAAATGGTCCTTGGAGTCGATGCCCACAATGACCCGGCAGTATCCGTCTATGCTTCTGCGAGATTCAACGAACAGCACCGACGATCGGTTCTGTCAAAGCTACTTGGCGGCATCACCGCGTGAAGTGAGCACGAGGAAATTCGGCTTCCCGACCGATTCTACGACGCATCAAATCACTTGCCGCCGGACCGCTTCCACTCGATCACGGCACGGATGGTTGCATCCAGATCGCTTCGTTTGCGATGCGAGATGGCTCCGCGGAGGCGGGTCAGGTCCGGAACACGCCGTCGAACGTCCTCGAAGTCTTTGTCATAGGCGTCGGCGTAGCTTTGGAACTGGATCGGTGAGCCGGATGCGGCGGCAGCGACAACTTTGCGAGCCAGATCCAGGATCGAGATCGGTTGGTCGCTGCCGATATTGAATACTCGGCCCAGAGCCGCGTCTTCGTGCATCAATTCGAGCACCGGATTGATCACATCGCTGACGTGAGCAAAGCACCTAATCTGCTCGCCGTCGTCATGGACGATGACCGGGTCACCTGCCAAGGCTGCGTCGACGAACCGCGGCAGTACCATGCCATAAGCACCCGACTGACGTGGCCCAACGACGTTGAAGAAACGACCGACAACCACCGGCAGGTCGTATTCCCGATGACACGCAAGCGCTAAGAATTCGTCGATTGCCTTGGATGCGCCGTACGACCAGCGAGCCTTCGTTGTCGAACCAAAGACGAGATCCTCTTCTTCCGTCCAATCCTCCTTGGGATTCTTGCCGTAAACTTCGCTGGTACTGGCTAGAAAGAACCTCACCTTTTCGCCTGCGGTCCAGCGTTTCACGAGAAGTTCCAACAGAAGCTCCGTGGGATGAATATTTCGCTGGATTGTCTCCATGGGTTGGCGAGCAATCAGTGCAACACCTACGGCGGCGGCTAGATGGTAGACCTCGTCAGCTTTGGAGGCGACTTGATCCACCAAATCCGGATCGCCTATGTCGCCGCGAATGTACTCTAGATTCGTGTGGTCGCAAACCGCGGCCAGATTCTCGTAGGAACCAGTCGACTCGTCATCGACGACAGTCACACGGTCGCCGCGATCCAAAACCGCTTCGGTCAAATGCGAACCGATGAAGCCGGCACCGCCAGTAATTAGGACGTGTTTCATAGTCTGGCTCTGTCAAGTTTGTAGCTGGCTGGAACTGCGGCCCAGCTAGTCTTTGAGTTGGAAAAGTCGTTTTAGTGCGTCGAGTAACCCGTGGGGCGAGCCGCTTTGGGCTTCGTCACGAAGTGATTCCAGTGGTGGATGCAATAGTTTGTTTACCAGTCGATCGAACGATCGTTCAACTTCATCACGCGTTCGTTCATCCAGTTCGCCGAGCTTGTTATGCAGCCTCCGTAGTTCGGCATCTTTCAGGCGATCGGCACGAGCCTTGAGTCGCCTGATCGCCGGTCCGGTGGCTCGATGGTGCAAATCGGCCATGAAACGGGATGTCTCGGATTCGATGATCCTCTCGGCTTTCGGCCACTCTTTCTCCCGCGCTCGTCGGTTCGCTTCGCAAGCCTTCTGTAAATCGTCGATTGAGTACAAGTACACGCCGAGGAATTCTCCAATCGTTGGATCGAAATCACGCGGCACGGCAAGGTCAAGTACAAATAAGGGGCGTTGGTTGCGCGATTGATGGACGTGACGGAAGTCGTCGGTTGTGACGACCGCCTCGCCCGCACCGGTGGTACTAATCACCAAATCGGCTTGCACCATCGCATCAGACAAATCTTCCCAAGGTCGAGCGACGCCGCCCACGCGGGCAGCCAAATCGCGGGCTCGTTCTGGGCTGCGATTCACCACTGTGATGTCGCGAGCCCCCTCGTCCATCAGGTAGCGCAGTGTTTCTTCGCCCGTTTCGCCGGCGCCGATCACCAAAACTCGTTTGTCGTCAAAGCGTTCAAATATCTGGCTGGCGAAATCCGCAACGGCGACGCTGGGAATGCTCACTCGCCGCTCGTTGATTGCCGTTTCGTTCGCCACGCGTTTGGCCACATGTATAGCGGCCTGGAAGGCCGCGTTGGTCAACGGGCCTGCGTTGTCCGCTTCGCACGCCGCCTCGTATGCCTGTTTGACTTGCCCCAGAATTTGTGCCTCGCCAACAACCATGCTGTCCAGGCTTGAGGCGACCGTAAACAGATGACGAACCGTGTCTTCGCCGGAACGTTCGAACAAGATGTCGAAAATCTCATCCGGTTCCAGGCCGTGGAATTCCGCGAGGAAATCTACAACCTGATGATGCGTCGGACAGGTCGCCGGTTCTTCCGCAGCCGTGTAGACTTCGACCCGGTTGCAGGTAGAGACCAGCACCGACTCGGACTCTGGAAATCGCTCGTGAAGCCTGACCAATGCCGCTCGCACTTGCTCGGGTGAGAACGCAAGTCGCTCGCGCACTTCAATCGGCGCGTTGCGATGGCTACAGCCGACCACCTGCAACTTCATTGCACGCCTCCATCCGGTACTCCAGCCGTCCGATTGGTCTCAGGCAACGGCGGAGATGGCGGAGTGACGCGAGATCCCGATGCCTCCTCGATCCCTTGGGATCTATATGAGAATAGGCGGCCTTCGTCGCCCCACTTCAGCAGACCCGATGTGGCATGCTCGGACGGGCCAAACAGAACGATGCCCAGTACCAAACCGAGAAATACGAAACTGGCTAGCGTCAAATAGGCAACTTTGCGGCCCTGCTGAGCAGGCTTGTACAGCGATTCGAAAAGCACGACTACCACGAGCCAAAGAAACAGGCCACCGGAAGTCCAAACAACGGGATCAGTCCACGGCATGCTCACGGGTTGCTGAACTAGATTGAGTGCAACACCGGCCAACAGACCAGCAGCCAAGAGGCACGATGAGGCCACCAACGACTGCCGGTTCACGCCCTGCAGCCATTCAAGACTGGGCAACCGCAGCCCCTGGCGTGGCGGCAACTTGTGCTTCAAGCGATAGGATTGCACCAAGTACATGGTGCCGGCCACCATTCCGATCATGACAGCTACAGCACCCAACAGCAGCGCTATCCCGTGAACCATTCCCCAAACGTAAAGTGCTTGGTCACGTGGAAATGGGTCAACACGGCTGAACAACGATGCCACGCCAATCAACAGCAGCACAACCGGCAGCGTGAAGATGCCGATAGCGGCCTGTGGTCTGCGTAGCATCGTTCCCAGGTACATGACGGCGACGCCCCAGGCGACCAGCAGCAACCAGTCGAACCAGCTTGAAAGCGGCGGCGGCTGCTCAGGATTCGGCGTGGCACGCATCACCACGAAAATGGTATGTGCCAGAAGACCTGCGGCCGAGAATCCCATCGTCACAATGATGCGAACCGGCGCGCGGAAGAATAGCCTGGATATCTCCAGGATAAGAGCTACAGCATAGCTGGCCGCAAAGCAGAAGATATGAACGTTTGACAGCATGTGAGGACGTGTGATAGGCAACAATGTTGGCCAATCAGTCTATTATGCCGTCCAGTGTCTTTGCTGACTAGCGTGCCGTCGTCGGTAGGTGCAAGAGCGAAGTTGTGTCTAGTGATGAGACTACGGTTTGACCGGAAAAACCGCTACGCGCAGCACACACTACCTCCGCTGCGAATAGCCTCGGTATTGAGGACGGTAACCGGTCACGGGATAGCCGGGGGCGAGGCGGTTAGGTGGCGGGGGCTGGTTTGGAGGCGGACTGGGGTTTTGCGGGTGCCCCTGAGGGCCTGCTAGATCGAACCGCGGATATCCCTCGTAGGTTGGCATTGCCCACAGTTGAGCCGGGTTGGCGGATGGCTGGTTGATGGCCCAGCTTTCCACGTCGATCAGCAACGGCTGAGCTGGCGGAGGCAGTTGTATTTGGATGCGATGTGGTAGTGTAACACCGGGCACTTGATAAGGACGGTGATTCGAAGCGAGCACGGAACCGATGAGTTGCGACCGGGCATCGTACAAATGCTGTTCCAGCACCCAACCGTAATTCGCATGGACTACGGTGATCTTCAGCAAATCGCCGTCGGGCGATGGGACTCGCGAACGAATCACCAATTGCTCCGGACCACGAGCATAAGGCCCTTCGTGTACATGTGACGGATCCAGGTACGCCAAGCCGAACGCGTCGATCAACCAATTCGGTTCGATGGGTATGAGTTGGCGAGCGGCGCTTCTACGGTATTGGTCATGGCGGGCGTGGTAGATTCCGCGGGGAATGTTCGTTGCGATCTGAGGCAAGTCCACAAGTGCCCAAAACACATCATGGTTACTGCCCAGATCCAAGACTTGTCCGAGGCCAGTGAAGTGGGCTCGTAGACGCAAATTGCGAGGACGCTCCATCGCAATGTCGGCTCGCAGTCCCAGCATTCCTTGCGCCGACAACTTCGCGTTGTCGGTCTGCAACTGCTGAATCGCCAGGCTGTTCGTATTGACAACGCGGATCACTTCTTCGAGCGAGGGCGGGCTCGGAAAGGCTACCGGCACCGGTTGGGTCCATCGATTGTGCTTTGGGCAAGTTGCCCCGCAGGCCACAAACAGTAGCAGCGCGATCAAGAGGTAGGCTGGTGCGCGTCGTGTCAAATCAGCATCCTCACTGAATCACGTGTTGTGGCCGGTCTCCCGACCGAGCCACTTCCAAGGTCCGCGTTCCAGCGGGGTCGGGAGACCCGCGCCGAACTGCAGTAGCGTGTCAAATCAGCATCCTCATCCTAACGGGGTTCAGCCTGCGTCAGCAAAAAGCAGTTGAGCCAGTTCTTCCTGGATTTCGTTTGATCGCTGATCGTCCGGCGACACAACCGGTACGCGGTACTCGGTCTCGTTGCGTCCGCAGAAGACAATCAGCAACTCTTGGCCCGATTCGTCGGTTTCTGTCTCCTCCAAGCGGAGAATACGCCGACGAATCATCAGCAATGTCAAGATGTAACGCACGTCCTCTTTGTCGGCTTGTCCTTCCAACTGTTGGAAGTAGTGCAGCATGACGTCATTCGGCGCCCAGTTCACCTTCTTCGCATTCGGTTCGGCCATCTGAGATTTCCAGCAGCCGATGGCGTCGTCCGGAGGCCCCTCCCAGGCATCTTCGCAGTAGTCGTGGCGCACAACCTCCGAACCCTCGGCAACCAAGACCGAGTGAAACGTTTCGCCTGGCTGAAACTCCCGATCCGTTTCCGCGCATCGGCGAGTGCAACGTTGGACTTCGAAATCGAGCATCTCTCAAATCCAGGCAGCTTGCGAAGCGACAGGATGTGGCGATTACTGGCGTCGTGCCTGTGGGGACACCGCCCACTTTGCTGCTAGCGTGTTCCGAGAAAAGATGGGGGATAGTACGCGAAAGATGGCCTCGACTCAATACTTCTCGTCGTCTCACCGCTAGCGTCGCATGTGCCAAGCGTGTCAGTTTGTGCAATAATGATCCTGATGAATCATCTCCAACTCCCGTCGAAGCAGAAAGACGGTAATGAAAGTCATTCTCGCAGCGCCTCGCGGCTTTTGCGCCGGCGTTAACATGGCCATCCAGAGCCTGGACCTAGCCATCAAGACTTTGGGCACGCCTGTGTACGTATATCACGAGATTGTCCACAACAAGTTCGTCGTGGAGTCTTTTCGCGGCAAAGGGGCGATTTTCGTGGACGATCTGGCTGAAGTGCCCGAGGGTTCGAATCTGCTGTTTTCGGCCCATGGCGTGGCGCCCGAAGTACGGCGAATCGCGCGCAACCGACGCTTGAACGCCATCGACGCCACTTGTCCGCTGGTCACCAAGGTCCATCTGGAGGCACTCCGATTCGCGAAAGAGGGATACA
>CAZUAH010000073.1:0-39274 GCA_964617665.1 uncultured Pirellulaceae bacterium | reverse complement strand
TACGGTTACTGAAGAAACCGACCGCTAGCGCGGTGCGGCTGATTGTCGCAGCCGCTCTCGCCTTCGTGATGATCTTCGCCGGCATCCTGATCGTGCTCGAATTGAATAAGGGCACGCTGACCATCCAATGCGAGGCGGACAACGTGCCCGTGCGGATTACACAGGGCGACGAGGTCGTCGAAGAGTTGACCGTGTCCAAGACGGGTGCCTCCGTGCGAGTCGCCGCAGGCAGGTATGTCGTTGAAATCGACGGCGCAGCGGACGGAATCACGGTGGAAAACGGAACGGTAAAGCTGAAGCGGGGCGGGCGTGAGGTTGTGCGGATCGTCAAAGGAGGAAGCAGGCCGGAAGTTGCGGATCGCGATTTGGCGACGGTGGGGCCAGCAGATGACGAACACAGCGGTTACCGAGACTTCTTGTGGAGTTCCCTTCGGTCGTTACAGCATCGGCGAAACGATTTGCTGAGTGGGATTGTGGGATGCGAACAGGATATCGTGGAATACGAGCAACCGGTGGAAATACCCGAAGATGCCGCCCCCGAAGTCAAGGAGCAACTGCAACGCGAGAAAGTAACCAGAGGCCACAAGATCGCAGGCTTGTCGGAGCGAATAAAGGCGCTCCGCGCGGAACTTGAGCCCATCGAAAAGCAGCTCGACCTGATAAAGAAGAAGATGGACGAGTTGCCTGCCGTCGGTACAGCGGACGAAATTGCATTTGACGCGGAGATCCTCGCTGTTTCCGACGACCACGTTGAGATCTCCGTTGGCAGCGACGACGGAGTCCAAACGGGGATGAAGTTCCCGGTCTTCCGCGACGAGGATTACCTGGGAAGCATCGAGATCGTGAAGGTGGAGGCGGACAAGTCGTCTGCTCGGATTCTGAGCGAAGACGTGCAGACGCCAATTCGTCGTGGTGACCGCGCGACAATGCTGATGGATTCGGTTGCGTCAAGAATCATCGGGCAGGATCCCGGCGAGCTGATCTACAACGAACACCTCAAACGCTTCAAGTTCCGGCTCGAGAAGATCGCGGTGACGAACCCGGTGCAGCTCGCCGCGGATTTCTGGCTGCAGTATCGTGGTCGCGGGAATCCGCAGCTCACCAGCGTCTTGGGTGATCCGCGCACAAACTCGCTGGTCATCGTCGGACCGCCCGAGGCAGATCAGGCCATCCGCGACACGATCGCCGAGTGGGAGGGCTTCCATTCGACCGGCATCGACATGCGCGAGGATGCGTCTGTCGAGGTGCAAAATCGGGAACTCCAGAACAAACGCAGAAATGCGCTCGAGCTGGTCGTCCAACGCGAACTGGAAATCATCGAAGCACAGGCACGCAAGGAGCCTGATGACGACGAACTCAAGGAACTCAATCGCAAGTTGGAGACCGAGAAAGCGGAATTGGAGATCATCGAACGCAAGCTTGACGTCATCAGCGCCAATATCGAGCGATTACAAGGTAACGCGGCCAAAACGCCACCAGGCGGCAAAGACGGCTCCTGGAGCCGTTGATTCCATCCGCGCGATTCACTCACCTTTGTCATTCGTGGGGCTGCGGTCAGGTCTTGATCTGTAACGTAAGACCCGTGGTGCAAAGGACCACCGATCCTCTCGACGAAACGCTAGGCTGCAAGTCAAGACCTGACCCCATGGCCCCATCGACCCCCGCTTACATCTGCCCCGTTTAATGGCCCTCATTTCTGTTCTTCCTGGCGATTACTTCGACCCCCATTCCCCCAACGACCCCAATCAGCACGGGCAACAAATAGTATAAGATCTCAACAATGACGTTTCTTGCGGAAATCCCTGGAATAAAACACGACACGAACACGCCGAGCAGTGCGCCATACGTGGTCGGTCCAAATGGCTTCATACCTGTTTTCTCACGACGCAAGGTGCTCAATTGGGAAGAAAAGAGGGGAAGAAAAGGCACGTGGCAACTTTTGTTCCCGCTCAAACATTCCTCGCTTTGGCTTAGGCCACGCGCTAGTGATTCATCGCGAACTCTGCACTGTTCAATAGAGCCCAGAGGACGTCCCCTAACGCTTGGCGTCGCTCCCTTGTCGAGGTGGCATCGGTCAGATAACCGAGGAAGGCCGAAGTTTCCTCGGGGTTGGGTGGTCGAGAAAGCGTGGCCAGCATAAGCGTCTCGATTCGATCTGCGTCCGAAAAGATTGGGGTTTCTAGGGCGACAAGCAGCCCGCTTTCCTTTGGATCGGTCGCCGCAGCCATGTCGGAACCGTTGATCAGCGTCAAAGCCTGCAACACGCCCGATTGATACTCAGTCGCGGATCGAGCGGCGAGGGGCATTTTGGCAAGGAACTCTTGGCGATCCTCATCCAACAGGGAGCTATTGGATGGGCTGTCAGACTCGCGAGGCGGCGGCCGTCGCCTCAAAGCTTGACTGAGCGAATCGTACAGTTGTTCGGCAGTGAGCGGCTTGACCGCCATGCGGGCAAACAACTGGGGTGGCGGTGGATCCTCGCCACCGGTACCGCTCGTCATGTGATATGCCTTCGTCTTTGTCAGTGTGCGATAGAGTTCGCGTATATTGAATCCACTTTTGACAAAGAAGGTAGACAGTTCCTCCAGCAGTTCGGGGTGACTGGGCGGATTGTTCGCTCTGAAGTCATCCACCGGTTCGACCAAACCGCGGCCGAACAACTGCGCCCAAACGCGATTCGCAACGGCACTTGCCAAGAAAGGATTGTCGCGCGACGCCGTCCACACGGCTAACTGCACGCGGCGTGCCCCGCCGTCGCCGTCGGTTGCCTCGCTGCCGCCGGGATATTTGGGCTTCACGATCGTCGTAGAATCAGGCAACGTCACGTCGCCGCGATCCAGATCCGATAGACGCATGCGGTTCTGTTGCTGAGATTGATGCAGTCGTGCGAAAAACGCGGCGTAGCCCCAGAAGTCCTCCTGTGTCCAACGGTCGTACGGATGGTCGTGGCACTGGGCACATTGCATCTGCACCCCCAAGAAGATCCTGGCTGTGCTGGCCCCGAGCTTCTCGGGGTTCAAGTCCTGCGAAAGGTAAAAGAACGTCGGACCCGTCTCGTCGCCTGAGCACATGAGGAAATCTGCGACGACACGGTCGTACCGGATGTTCTCGGCAAATTGCGTGCGAAGCCAACTCTCCAAACGCGCCGCGTTCCGAAGTTGTCCTTGAGGAACACCATCGGGAAGCATGATTCCACGCCACATGTGGGCCAAGCGCGTTGCATGAGCTGGAGATTCGAGCAGCGAGTCGATCAACCGAAGACGTTTGTCGTCGCGCGTGTCACTCAGGAAGCCACGAGCCTGTGCCACAGAAGGGATGACACCCGTCAAATCCAGGTACACACGCCGCATGAACTCGGCATCGCCGCTGAGCGGAGCCGGCTCAACACCTTCCTCGCGCCATTTCGCCGCGAGCAACTCATCGACGCGAACTGCCATCGTTGTTGCGTTCGGCTTCGTGGTCTCAACATCGGGGTCTCGCCCAAAGACCACACAGGTGGAAGAAGCCAGAATTAGAACGAAAAGAGAAATGCGAGGAGACATGGCACAGGCTTCTCGGAGATGACGTGAAACGGCAAAACTCTATGCGTTATGATAACGCGCGCCGCGTCGAGCGAGTAGAGACAAGCGGAGCAATGCAGGATTTCGCCGTTCTGATCACTGAGTGCGATCCACGCCACGCGTGGTCAGTCATCATTGGGCGGTGTTTCCCGCACCAGTTTGCTGATCTCTTTGAACTCCGGTGTTCCAGCGACTTCGCACCACTCGAACAGGACAGCTTCGCTGCTTGTCAACGTTGCGCCGGCCGATTCCATGCGCCGGAGTGCCGTCCGGTAGTCGATTTCCCGTCGGGAGCCTAACGCGTCGACGGCCACGTACACGTGGTAGCCGTTGCCAAGCATATCAAGCACGGTCTGTTGAACGCAGACATGAGCCTCGATACCGACAACCAAGACTTTGTGACGGCCGGATTCAACGAATTGCCGGAACACCCCGCCACACTCACCGCAACTGAATTTCAGCTTGGACGGAATCTCGTCCAGCCGCTCAGCCAATTCGGGCGTCGTTGGTCCCAGCCCCTGCGGATACTGCTCCGTTGCGCCAAGCGGCACTCCCAAGATTCGAGCACCATCTATCAACCGGCGTACGTTCCAAACGACTTCGGTTCGATTGAAGATCAGCGGAAGCAGCTTCTCTTGTACGTCCACCACTAGAAGCGCTGTATCATCGCGCGACATCAGTTCCGGGCTGCGAGGCAGAGAGTCGTCGTTTGTCATACCCGTCCTAAATTGTGATTAGCGGTGGACATTTGGTTCGGAAGAGGTGATCGCGGGAAAATGACCATCCAGACGCCGGATCCCACGGTGGGCACAGAGCGGTAGGGTCGTTACGCGGACGAGTCGGCCAGAGCCTGCTTCATCTTGGCCCTGGCACGGCTAAGAGTAGGGCCGATACTGTTCTCCGGAATCCCTAGTTCGGAGGCGATTTCCTGATAGCTCTTCCCCTCCAAGTGGTACAGGCGAACGATCTTCGCCTCCAGAGTGTTCAGCTCTTGGATGAGCCGCTCCACCTCTTCCCGGTTGGTTATCCGCTCTTCGGGTTGTTCGATTGCTGCGACTGCGGCTTCTTCATTTTGTTCGGCGGATTCAGTCAGACTGGATGTCGACTTCCGTTTCAGAAGCTCTCGAACCACGACACGCCTCGCCACAACGGTCAAATACGTGGCCAAACTGCTTTCGCCTCGAAATCGGCGAAGGACGGCAAAGTCGTCGTTCACAATGGCCAGAAAGAACTCGGCGGCCAAATCCTCTTCGTCCGCGCCGTCAACTCGGATAGACCGCGATCTGGCCGTATGGCGGATCACATGGACAACCAGCCCTAGAAAGCGGTCGACGAAATCCTCCCAAGCGTGGGGCTTGCGATTCAGACATCGCTGGAGCAGCTTTCGATCGATCTCGGAGAGGACCACGATTCACATACCCCAAAAGTTGCGACCCATTAGGATGCTGCCCACTTCGTCTCGTAGCCTGGAGCCTACTTCTTCAGATCGTCTGTACCCCTTGTGAGACTTCAGGATACGTGCCTTTTCGAATAGCAGCACCATAGTTGATTCTAAGTCTGCGGGAGATTTGTAGCAAGTCTGATGATTGGGTGTCTGCTAGCCCTTAGACGCTTGATACTTGACAGTAGTTCTGCCGGCCACTAACATGCGCGTGATATTGTTAATCCGTTTCTGCAAGTCCTTCCCACGTAAGGGGTTGCCGATTGCGCACTCAGAGCCCTTTCCGGCCGTCAGTTAGGCAAGGAGACACACTATGACCCACGTCGTTGCCGAACCGTGCCGCGACTGCAAGTACACCGATTGCGTCGCCGTATGCCCAGTCGACTGTTTCTATGAAGACGACAGGATGCTGTACATCCACCCAGATGAGTGCATCGACTGCGAGGCATGCGTTCCTGAATGTCCCGTGGAAGCCATTTTCCTCGATGATAACCTGCCCGAGGAATGGGAGAGCTATCTGGAGCTCAACAAGGAGAAGTGTGAGTCCGGGGAGTGCCCCAACATCACCGAACAAAAGAAACCGCTAGCTGAAGAAGAGTGACGTTGGCCCCGCCGTTGGGGAGGTCAACCGAGGTGCCAAGACATCAAAAACGCCCTCGCGTCGCGACGTCCGCTCAATCTGCCGTACGGCCACAGCTTGCGGCGACGGCGGCATTGTGGGGCTGTATTCTGCCTGCTCTTGCGCTAGGCCAGCCGCCGAAGGACGACAACGCGGCAGCGGCATTGCCCAAGAACGCCGATACACCGCCAGAGTGGCAATTCGAATCTCTCAAGTTGAAAGACGGCACAGTCTACTCTGGGTTAATTCAGGCCGAACGAGAGACAGAAATCGAATTCGCCGAGATCATCCGGTCGCCGGGCAAGCCCATGTTTGCCGTGGTTCGTCCGGTCGCGCCGCAGTCAGTCGGAGAGATAGTCCGCCTGGAGGGTGACGCGCGCGATAGGCTGCTAGACCGTTTTCGGCAGTTGCGCAACCGAGCCAGAATCGAAGCAGGGCGCATGGAGGACGTTACGCTGGAAGAGGATGTCCGCGACGGCGTCCGACACTGGACCGCCGAGCGCGAGTGGTTCCATCTGGACAGCACGGCCACGGCGAAGATGACTCGTCGTTGCGTGGTGCGAGTTGAACAGATCTTTCGCGCCTACCGCCAACTGCTGCCACCGCGCAATAAGCAAACAAAGAACCTGCGTCTATTGCTGTTCGGCTCTCTGGACGAGTATCGACGATTCATGCGGGAAGCCGGTTTTCAGATTGCCAGTCCGGCGTTCTATTCGTCGTCCCACAACGAGATTGTGGCCGGCAGCGACTTGAACAGCTACGCCCGCCGTTTGGCTCAAGTTCAAGCGCGAAACCAGGAAGTCCGTCGGCAGTACAGGATGCTGGACGCCGGTTTCACGGATCGGTTGGCCGGTGTGCTCGACGAGATGAAGAAGCGTGGTTACAGCGAAGCAGAAATCGAACAAGAGGCAAAACTCCGCAAAGCAGTTTGGCAACGGCAATATGATGCGGCCATGAAAGAAATCGACCTGGCCGAACGTCAGAACGAGGCCAAGTTCGCTGAAGTCACCGAGCAGATGTTCACACGACTGTACCACGAGGCGTTCCACGCTCACGTGGAAAACTACGTCTATCCGCACCGTAACGGTGCCATGCCGCGATGGCTGAACGAAGGGCTTGCGCAGATTTTCGAAACCGGCCAGTTGGACGCGGACACACTACGAATCGACGCCCCGGACCGTGAGAGGCTGACACGCCTGCAGGAGGATTTAGCCAGCGGCGATTCGCTTGCAGTAGTCGATGTTCTGACTGCCGAGGAAAACGAGTTTTTGGCGTCCCACGAAAGCGATACGGCCCAGCGTCATTACCTGTACGCTTGGGGATTGGCGTACCACATGGCTTTCGAAAGCAGGCTGCTAACCGGCAAGGCGATGGACCTTTACGTGGCCAACAAACGCAACTACGGCCCCATGGCCCGCTTCGTCAGGTTGGTCAACACGCCTCTGCAGAAGTTCGACAAGCAGTGGCAGGCTGCGATGCTGAGGCTGAGGCCGATTTAGTCTGATTCTTGCTCCACCGTTATTCGCTCACGCCGCGAGCCGAGTTTGACGGTGCGGGGTTCCAGCCAATTCCTGAATCTGCTGTGGCTCAAGCAGCCGGAATCGCGAATTGCGCTTGCCGGGTTGTGTGTACTCTTGAAAAACCAGCGAGTTCTCGTGGATCATTCTGGGGAAGAAAGACCACGCGAGCGAGAGACTCTCGGGATCTTGATCGGCAGCGATCACGATTAGGTCAGTGTCCGTGATGGCATTTGCCATTCGGGCCAATGCGGTAAATGGGTCGCCGGGGATGAGTCGCAATCTAACGTCCAGTTGCCTCAACAGCTTGTAGGCCAACTTGTAGGTGATGCCGACGTCGTTGTCAGGACGGTCCTCGAATAGATCGATGCCCGTGTAGCGGATATCAACGTCTGGCTGGAATTGCGAGGCCACGGCGATCATGCGTTGGGCGCGGCGTGCGTAGCCAACTCCGATCTCTAGAATGCTGCAAACGCGATGTCGCCGAATAGCTCGGTAGATTTGACGGTCTGCGGACGGCTGGGAAAGATGGGCAAGGTAGCTGTAATTCAGGATACCAGGCTGCATGATCCTCTTTGACCTTTGCGGGGGTTCGCTGTGCAGTAACCGCCACCGAAATCGACAGGCAATCGGCGGGTGAGGGCCTATCACTACTTCTCAATTTCGGACAGGTATGGCCGCCAAATCGAGCGGAATTGGAAAACTTGATGCCGGAGCCACTACACGCAGCCGAACGCTCGAAGCTGTTTCTCGTTTGGTGGTCTGGGGTTAGTTACCGTTGCCGGTTGCCCAGACACGAAATTCTCGGGAGAATTGCAGGATAGTGTTCGTGTCACGGGAGATGATCGATGAAAATCGTTGCCGCGAAGAAGATACTCAGGGCAAACGATCAGGCCGCAACGAAAAACCGCAAGCGTTGGACGGCCGATCGACTTTATGCGGTCAATCTGGTCGGATCGCCAGGATGCGGCAAGACGACGCTGCTAGAGTCTCTCTTCGGGTGTCTGAAGAATCGTCTATCGCCAGCCGTCATCGAAGGCGATATTGCCGGCCAAATCGACGCGGAACGAATCGCCAAGATGGGCGTGCCGGTGGTTCAGATAAATACGGACGGGATGTGCCATCTGGACGCCAATATGATTGCTGCGGCCACGGACGACCTGGAGTGCAGCGTTACGGATTTGCTGGTGGTCGAGAATGTTGGCAATCTCGTTTGTACAGCCAGCTATGACCTAGGCGAGCACCTGCGGGTCGTCGTGTTGAGCGTTTCGGAGGGGGATGACAAGCTGGTCAAGTATCCCGTCATTTTCCAACGCAGCGATGCCTTGATCGTAACCAAGATGGACCTTCTTCCGCACACGAACTTCGATTTGGAGCGGGTCAGAAGTGACATGAAACGTCTGGCGTCCGAGGCAGAGATCTTTGCAGTATCGGCGATCCGTGGTGACGGCATGGAAGATCTAGCCAATTGGTTAGTGGGTAAGAAAGACGCGAAGATGGTCGATTAATCCATGCCTCCGACAACGTCTATTTCAGTTTTGTCGCCCGGTGTCCATCGCCTCGCAGTTACCGTGCACGGTGTGGTACAAGGCGTGGGTTTCCGACCTTTCGTGTACAACGTCGCGCGAGCCGAATCGTTATCCGGATGGGTCTTGAACGAACCGGCCGCCGTCCGGATCGAGGTCCAAGGCAACGGGCCGGCTCTTGAGCGGTTTGTCGAATCACTGCGTAGGCGGCATCCGCCGCAGACAAGAATCGATGCGTTGGATGTTCAAGAGATGGCTGCGTGGACGCCCGCTTCAGGCGAACCCACATCGTTCCAAATTCGCAAGAGCTCTGGCGACTCCGTTCCAAAACCGTCTATGCCGGCCGATCTGGCGACCTGCTCCGAGTGTTTGATTGAGATTCGTGATTCGTCCGAACGACGGTACGGCTACCCATTCACTAACTGCACCAACTGCGGCCCGCGCTGGTCTATCGTCGAACAGCTGCCGTACGACCGGCCACGTACGTCGATGAGGCGTTTTGCGATGTGCGACGACTGCCGCTCGGAGTACGAGGATCCAACCGACCGCCGGTTCCACGCCCAACCGATCGCCTGCCCGGCCTGCGGGCCAAGGATCGAGTTGCTGAAGAGCGACGGCACACCGATTGCCGACGGAGAACTTGCGTTGGTGGAATCCGTCCGCGCGGTATTAGACGGTAAGATCCTGACGCTCAAAGGACTGGGCGGATTTCAATTGATTGTCGACGCCACGAATCAGACAGCAGTCGAAAAGCTACGCGAGAGGAAACAGCGTCCCGACAAACCGCTGGCTGTCATGCTGCTCAATCTGGCCGCCGTGCAAGAACAGTGTGTCGTCAGCGAAGACGAAGCGGTCGCACTGGAATCGTCTGTGGCGCCCATCTTGCTGCTTCGCCGGCGCACAGAGGCCGAGTCCGACCGCGACATCACGGCGGCGGTCGCCCCAGAAAATCCTTGGTTGGGCACAATTCTGCCATACACACCGCTTCATCATTTGCTGATGGACCGGATTGCCCGTCCGATTGTCTGCACAAGCGGCAATCTGTCCGAAGAGCCAATGGCGATCTCGACGAATGACGCTGTATCGCGTCTTGGGAACATCGCCGACCTGATCCTTACCCACAATCGCCGCATTGTTCGACCGGTCGATGATTCCGTGGCTCGCGTCGGACCCGACGGTCTGCAGATCTTGCGCCGAGCGCGCGGTTACGCGCCGCTACCTGTCAACGTGGGGCGCGAATTACCAACAGTCCTCGCCGTGGGTGGACACTTGAAGAACACGATCGCTTTGAGCATGGGATTCGAGGTAGTGCTCAGTCCGCACGTTGGTGACCTCAACAACACTCTTGCCGTTAACGTCCATCGCCAAGCTATCGACGACATGATCGCCTTTTTCGACGTGACGCCGGACGTCGTGGCTTGCGATCTTCATCCCGACTATGCGTCGACTCGATATGCGGAGGAACTTGCTTCACGCTGGAATGTGCCGCTGCTGCGCATCCAGCATCATCACGCGCACGTCGCATCGTGTATGGCCGAGCACAGAATCGACGGCCCCGTCCTTGGGCTATCTTGGGACGGAACGGGCTACGGCTTTGATGGCACGGTTTGGGGCGGCGAGGTGTTGATGTGCGAGGACGCAGAATTCAGGCGTTTGGCTCATTTAAGGACATTTCCCCTCCCCGGCGGCGATCAAGCCGTACGCGAACCTCGCCGATCCGCCTTAGGCGCACTGTTCGAGAGCATGGGCGACGCGGCCGCCGAAATCGCGGCGAAATGGTTTCGTCCTGAAGACGTGCGCACGCTGATCGACGCGCTGGCCCGACCGAAGCTCTTTCCACGGGCCAGCAGCATGGGGCGTCTGTTCGACGCCGTCGCGGCGTTGTGCGGCTTTTCGGAGCGAGTTAGCTTCGAGGGCCAAGCAGCAATGGCACTGGAGTTCGCTGCGGATCCCGACGTGCGCGACGCCTATCCGCTGCCTTTGTCAGAAAACATACCAGCCAGAGCAGACTGGGAACCGCTGATTCGCGGCGTGATGGAAGACAGATCCGGCGGTGTTGCCATCGGTCGAATCACCGCCAAGTTCCACAATGCTCTGGCCGATCTAGCGTTGGCTGCAGCGGAACGTGCAGACTGTCGACAAGTCGTGCTGAGCGGCGGCTGTTTTCAGAACGCGCTGTTGACGGATCGTGTGCGCGAGCGACTGTTGGGGAAGGGATTCAAAGTGTACACTCATCGTGAAGTGCCGCCGGGCGATGGCGGCATCGCCTTGGGGCAAGTTCTCATCGCTGCGAAGCTGATCGAAGGGTCGTTACATGTGCCTGGGAATTCCCGGCAGGATACTTGAGATCCATGAGCAAGATGCCTTGCCGATGGGCAAAGTGGAATTTGGCGGAATAGCCAAAGACATCTGCTTAGCCTACGTGCCCGAGGCGCAAGTTGGCGATTACGTCCTCGTGCACGTTGGCTTTGCACTCAGCATCATCGACGAAGACGAGGCGCAAGAAGTCTTCTCCTGCATCGAGCAGATCCAGGAGTTGTCGGAGTTCGAACAGGACGACGCAAAGGGAACGCGAATGCCGATTGATGGCGAATCGGAAGGCGCGCCGTGAAGTACCTGCACGAATACCGCAATGCTGACACCGCAGCGCGCTGTGCGCAAGCAATTCATCGCGCTACGACGCGGCCGTGGCACATCATGGAGATATGCGGCGGCCAAACGCACTCGATCGTACGTTTCGGGCTCGATCAAATGCTACCGGAGCATATTACCCTGGTGCACGGCCCCGGATGTCCTGTCTGTGTTACGCCCGTCGAGATCATCGACAAAGCAATCGCGATTGCCTCGCAACCGGAAGTGATCTTCTGTTCGTTCGGCGATATGCTTCGTGTGCCCGGCTCGGAGAAGGACTTGCTGACCGTGAAATCGGCTGGCGGCGACGTGCGCGTGGTGTACTCGCCGATGGACGCGGTAACGCTGGCACGGACGCATCCCGATCGCGAAGTTGTGTTTTTTGCCATCGGGTTTGAGACCACGGCTCCGGCCAACGTGATGGCCGTACTCCAGGCTGAACGATTGGGGCTGGACAATTTCACGCTGCTGGTTTCACATGTACTCGTTCCGCCGGCGATTCGCGCGGTGCTGGGATCGCCCAACAACGTCGTACAAGGGTTTCTGGCTGCGGGGCATGTGTGTACCGTGATGGGCGTCGAGGAGTACCGCCCCATCGTCGCCGAGTACAAAACGCCGATCGTCGCGACCGGCTTTGAACCGGTTGACATCTTGCAAGGCATCTACATGTGCGTCAAGCAGTTGGAGGAAGGTCGAGCCGATTTGGAGAATCAGTATTCGCGCGTTGTTCGACCGGAAGGAAACCGGCCCGCCATAGACCAGATCCGGAAAGTACTGAAGACTGTGGCACGAAAGTGGCGAGGTATCGGCAAGATCCCGGACAGTGGTTGGGCGCTGCGCGAGGAGTACGCGCGTTTCGATGCAGACCGTCGCTTCGCTGTCAAAACGATCGTTGCCGAAGAGCCGGATCAGTGTATCGCAGGCGAAGTGCTGCAGGGCCACAAGAAACCGTACGATTGCCCAGCTTTCGGCGTCCAGTGCGTGCCGGAAACACCACTGGGAGCCCCAATGGTGTCGCCTGAAGGCGCCTGCGCCGCATACTACCGATACCGGCGTCGAGAAACGGTAAAGACATAGCGAGCCCGCAACTCTTCGACCTCCGCCCATCATGACCGACAAACGCCCGAATCCTCTCGCAATGAGTTGTCCAACGCCTTTGGGCCGGCATGACACGGTCCAACTCGCTCATGGTGGTGGTGGCCGTTTGATGCGAGACCTGATCGAAGGAATGCTGCTGCCTGAATTTGGGGCGTCTCCGCCCATCGACAACGGACAGCCGCGACCGCCTCACGACAGCGCGGTCCTGGAATTGGGCAGCACGCGGCTTGCCTTCACAACCGACTCGTTCGTCGTGAGCCCGCTGTTCTTTCCCGGCGGCGACATCGGCGACCTGGCCGTGTATGGTACGGTCAACGATTTGGCTATGGCTGGGGCCAAGCCGATGTACCTGAGTTGTGGCTTGATCCTGGAAGAAGGCGTGCCAATGGAGACGCTGCGCAGCGTTGTTGACTCGATGCGGCGGGCTGCCGATGAAGTTGGCGTGCGGATCGTGACCGGCGATACGAAGGTGGTAGACCGTGGCAAAGGCGACGGAATCTTCATCAACACGGCAGGTGTCGGCGCCATCGAAGAGGGCATCGACGTTTCTCCGGCCAGGGTCGCCGTCGGCGATGAGATCCTTGTGAGTGGCGACATCGGTCGTCACGGGATCGCCATAATGTCCGTGCGTGAAAATCTGCACTTCGAAGGCGCTCCGGAAAGCGATTGCGCGTCGCTGGCAGGTTTAGTCGCCGATTTGACGGCGTTGGGGGCCGACTTGCACTGTCTGCGCGATCTGACACGGGGTGGTTTGGCGGCCGCACTGATCGAAATCGCGGAGCACGCCGGCGTGGGGGTTGAGTTGAACGAGGCATCAATTCCCGTTTCTCCTTCAGTGGGTGGTGCCTGTGAGCTTCTTGGCCTAGATCCTCTGTACGTCGCCAACGAGGGCCGGTTGGTCGCTTTTGTACCGCGTGACAAGGCCGACACGGCCCTGCAAATCATGAGGGATCATGATGCTGCACCGGAACCGGCCATCATTGGCAGCGTGACGACGGATCACCCAGGGATCGTCGAGCTCCGCAACTCGTTGGGAGGCAGGGGATCGCTCGATCTCCTGTCCGGCGAGCAGATGCCGCGTATCTGCTAACGATACATGTAACCACAAAGCGGGGGTGACCCCTTGCTGATTTTTCTTTTGGGTAGCGTATACTACTAATGCACGGGGCAAGTCGCTTTTCCTAAGTTCGTTTCTCCCTTTCTGCGGACGACAGATCGTGTCCAAGAAGACCCCAAACAGATCGGTATTCCGCGATTCAGCTCGCGTGAGCGGTCTGTTGACAAAGGAACAGATTGCCGAGGCGATTGCGGCACTCGCCAGCCAGGAGGAGGAATTACCCACGGCGATCGAGGCGATCAGCGACGATGACTTGGCCGCCAAACTGGTCGAGATGGAAACGCTGACGCCTTATCAAGCCAGTCAGTTGAAATCAGGACGGACGAAGCTCGGTCTGGGCCCGTACACGATCACGGACTGGATCGGGCAGGGTGGCATGGGGCAAGTTTTCAAGGCGGTTCACACGATGATGGGCCGCGAGTGTGCCATCAAGGTACTGCCGCTCGCCAAGTCTACGCCCGATGCGATCGAGAATTTCACTCGCGAGATTCGTACTCAGGCCCAACTCGATCACACCAATCTGGTGCGAGCATACGATGCTGGGCATGATGGCAATGTCCACTATCTGGTCACCGAATTCGTGCCGGGTACAGACCTGAGGCAGCTTGTCCGTCGCCAAGGTCCTCTGACCATGCAACAAGCGGCCAAGGTCATGGTGCAGTCCTCACTTGGTCTCGACTACGCACACCAGCGCGGCCTAATCCATCGTGATGTGAAACCAGGTAATATACTGGTCACGCCCGATGGCGTCGCAAAAGTTTCCGATCTGGGGCTGGCCGGATTTATCCATGAAGCCGAAGAAGACCCTCGCGCCGGAAAGATCGTCGGTACGGCGGACTATCTTTCACCCGAGCAGATCCTGGATCCGGCCACGATCACGTCGGTCAGCGACATCTACTCGCTGGGCTGCACGTTGTACTACGCAATCAGCGGAAAGGTGCCGTATCCTGGAGGGACGACGACGGACAAGGCCCACCGGCACTGCGAAGAGACTCCGTGGCATCCGCGACGCTTTAATCCGGAAATCAGCGAAGAATTTGTGGAAATCATCGCTGACATGATGGAGAAGGACCCTGGGTCGCGAATCCAGACTGCGGCTGAAGTGGCCTCGCGACTGGAGCCGTGGGCCCAAGAATCCGCACCGCTGCCTTCTCAGCAACTGACCAAATCACCTTGGATGCCCCCGCCGCTGCCTACAGGCGTCGACGACGAGGAAGACCTAGCGGACACCCAGTTCGGCAGTGACGTATTCGAGGACAGCCGAAGCGGAAGTTCAAGTCAAGTCTCGCAGGGCACGTCCCCCGTGGCTTCGGGAAGCCAAGAAACCCATCGCATACGCTCCGTGACTCCTCCCCCTCTCGCACAGAGCAAACGCAGGAGGATGTCCCGCGCGAAAGCAGGGCTCCATGCACCAACGAGCTTGGTTATCGCACTTTCGATTGCGATACCTGTTTCCATGGTAGTAGGCGCATTGGTGACGTTCGGGGTGTTGGCGCTGCTGGACTGATTTTTTTCGCATGACCGGTGGTTCGCTTAGGGCCGTCGGAACAATAAGTGACGGCGAATCACCGTGGCGTGAGCTTCCAGCTTGCGAGGCCGGAAACGCAACCTGGAAGCTTGCGCACTCTGAACGCGACAGTAGTTGTTTGCCCGATGCTAGCCACCTACCTGCTCTAACACGTAAAGCTTCTCACGCGTTCAAGCCTATCCATATGAAGGAAGCCCTTCCGAGTGGCAAGTTAGGGGGATTGTGCGGGTAAGAACCTCTGTAATCAAGACACCGAAAGGCGCGGACCGATCTTGTTGGCATACCTGCTCGCCTCGTGCTGCGTGCTAGCAAACCCGTGTGCTAGTAGCGGGTTAATGGCGTGACAACACTGAATCCTCCATCGATCCCCACCTCTCATGCGAAACAGACTTCACCGCCAGCGAACTGGTCTGCTGTGGGTGGCTGCGTTCTCGCTGCTCAGCACGACCTCCCTGTTTGTTGCCCCCGCCGTAGCTGTCGACGCAACATCACTGCGTCGGACTGCCGTCGTCAAGGCAATCGAAAGAGCCGCTCCCGCAGTGGTGAATATCCAGGGACGGAAGACCGTCCGATCCGACCAGCTCGAAGCGGGCGTCGCCGATCCATTCCGCCAAGTCAACGGGATGGGCACTGGAATCATCATCGATCGCCGGGGATATATCCTGACGAACTTCCACGTTGTCGAAAATGTGGAACTGATCCAGGTGACCTTGGCCGACAAACGGACGTTTCAAGCCCACCTTTTATCTAACGACCCGGTTTCCGATTTAGCGTTGATCAAGATTGTCACGGAAGAACCACTGAAAACGATCCCCATCGGCGTATCCAGCGATTTGATGCTGGGCGAACCGGTTATCGCCGTCGGAAACGCCTTCGGCTACGAGCATACGATAACGCGCGGCATCATCA
This sequence comes from uncultured Pirellulaceae bacterium, assembly GCA_964617665.1. Lineage (GTDB taxonomy): Bacteria > Planctomycetota > Planctomycetia > Pirellulales > Pirellulaceae > JADHUC01. Next base: position 23,328 of record CAZUAH010000073.1, on the reverse strand, counting down.
GTTCGCTGCACCGCGAAGTACAGGTCAGCGTCACGCAAAAGTACCACGATTTGATACAGACCGATGCCAGCATCAACCCCGGCAACTCCGGCGGCCCGCTGCTGAATATCGATGGCGAAATGATCGGCGTCAACGTGGCTGTTCGAATCGGCGCCCAGGGAATTGGCTTTGCTATTCCGGTGGACGAAACGATGGAAATCGCCGCTCGACTGCTGAACGTCGAACGCCTCGAACGAGTGGTCCACGGGGTATCAGGCCGCACGGAAAAGGTCGAGACAGATCGATACTTCGTCGTGACCCGCGTTCGCGAGAACACGGCGGCAGCTACATCCGGTCTCCAGCCCCGAGACGTGATCACTTCCGTTGACCAAATACCGATCCGACGCAAACTGGATTTCGAGCGTGCTTTGTTGGGGCAAGGGATGGGCGCCCCACTTGCCCTATCGGTCGATCGCAACGGCCAGCGTCTTACGCTAGAGTTAGTCCTTTCCCCCGCAACGAAGCTTGCGGATGACTTCGACAAGAGAACGTGGAACGCGTGCGGTATGCGGCTGGCCCCAATCGCCGAGGAGGCGTTGCGCGACCTGCGAGTGCGCTATCACGGCGGTCTTCGCGTCATGGCCGTCCAATCAGAGGGGCCTGCAGCACGGCAAGGGATTCAACCCGGCGACGTGCTGGTCGGCATGCACGTGTGGGAGACGGTGTCGAAGAACAATATGCTGTACATTCTGAATCACGGCGATTTTGAGAAGTTCCAGCCCATCAAGTTCTACGTCTTGCGTGGCAAGGAGACTTTGTACGGCCACATGCAACTGAATCGGACTCCAGTTGTACAAGTCTCTCGTCGGTTGGATCGCGGCAACTGACACAAGACGGGCGTTCCATGTTACATTGGAGAACATGGAAACTGACTTTCTGAAGTGGCTACGCGACAGACTGCCTCCGCACCCTAGCCTACTGCTCGGTCCGGGTGACGACGCCGCCGTTCTGGGCTTGGCTCGAGACCCACGTTGCGTGGTCACCACCGACATGCTGAACGAAGGCGTGGACTTCGTCTCGGGCGATTGCGACTGGCGTTTGGTGGGCCGCAAGGCACTGGCCGTCAATCTAAGCGATCTTGCCGCTATGGCCGCGCGCCCCATTGCGGCCTTTGTGTCGCTTTCGTTGCCCCGCCAGGATGCTCTGCCTATCGCACGCCGACTGTACGAGGGTCTCATACCGCTGGCGGAAGAGTTCGAGGTAGCAATCGCCGGAGGAGACACGAACACGTGGGACGGCGGCTTGGTAATCAGCATCACGGCGATCGGCGAGGTAACAGGTCGTGGACCGTTATTGCGCAGCGGGGCTCGCGCAGACGACGCAATCTTGGTAACAGGCGAATTTGGCGGCAGCATTCTGAGCAGGCAGTTTCATTTCACACCGCGCGTGCGCGAAGCGTTGCTGCTGCACACCAACCACCGGATACACGCCGCGACTGACGTAAGCGATGGGCTTTCGCTCGATCTCTCGCATATCACGGACGAAAGCGAATGTGGCGCATTGATTGACTTGGATGCGATTCCAATCGCCGATGATGCGCATCGATTTGCGATTGAGGCACCAACGGAAAAGACCGTCTTGGAGCATGCCTTGTCGGATGGAGAGGACTTCGAGTTGATCCTCGCTGTACCGCCGGACGAAGCCCAGCGTCTATTGGCGGACCAGCCCCTGGAAACCCCGCTTACACGGATCGGTACCTTCATCGAGGAACCGGGACTCTGGACGGCTTCCGAAGATAGCGGCTGGCAGCCGCTCCGACCTCGAGGGTACGAGCATTAGAGCGCGAGTGGCGCAACTGTAGCGTGTTCTTCGCCGTTTGAGCCCATGAGCACGGCGTAGGCCGGACTGAGGCCGAATCCTTGCCGGAACGGCGCAAACCGGCCTGAACGCTCTGACAACCTGTACCGTCAGCAGGCCCATTTGACGAGGCCGACGTTCCGGCAGTTCACGGTTTGCTTGGTCCGGCCTACGAATCGGTGCGCGAGTCGCACTAGACGATCACGCTGGTGAGTTCCTGGAAACTCGGGTGGTCGCGAATGGGATCGAAGTCGGGTTCTCTTGCCACGAGTTCCAGGTAACTGGCGTCGATATCCAAGGCGCTAGCCAAGTACGCTAAGGCAAGATTTGTATTGCCGGATAGACTCCAATAGCATGCCAAGTTGTAATGGATGATCGCTTGCTTGGGATCAACCGCAAGTGCATCCTCCAATGCCTCAATCGCCATGTCCAATTCACCGATGCGTTTGTAGCACCAGCCCAGAGCCAGATATGCATGTATGTTTTCCGGCTCCAATTCGGCTGCCTCGCGAAGCGGCTTGATGGCTTCTTCGTATTCCTCCATCGTGCGCAGAGTCTGGCCTCGAAGGTACGAAACGTAGGGGCTTGCCTGCACACTGTCGTCCAGACGCCGGAGGGCCTTCAACGCTCGCTGAGCTAGTCGGTCTCTGACCGGTGGGCTCAATTCCCATAGGTCAGCGAAAGCGGTGGCCAAGTCCAAATAGCCCTCCGCCTCGCGCATGATTCGCTCTTGAGAAAGGCATTGCACGACAGACACGGGGATAACTCGCTGGTTTGGCAGATGAAAAGAGGATAAGGACAACAGATCTACTGCTATTCTACGCGATATTGTGCATGTCCCCAAATGATTGGCAAGGAGTATACTCTATAATTGCCGAATTGGAGGCCGACTTGTGAAAACGAAAGAACGATCCCCGAACACCGCAGACCGCCGATGGTGGGCCGTGGCGGAGATCGCATTGATATTCCTGCTGATGTTTCTCTTCGCGGGATGGCCGCCGCCTGACGTGAACGAGGCGCACTACCTCGCCAAGGCGAAACACTACTGGCAGCCGGACTGGTGCGCCGGCGACCACTTCCTGGGATCGGCTGATGCACATCTGGTCTTCTACTGGACATTTGGTTGGTTGACGACGATCTTCTCCCTGCCAACTACAGCCTGGATTGGCAGACTCTTAACATGGGGGCTGATTGCGTGGTCGTGGCGACGCCTCAGCTTCGCCGTCCTGCCGTACCGGTTGGCTTCCGTGTTGACGGCGTGCCTGTTCATCCTTTTCACCCAACGCTTCCACATGGCAGGTGAATGGGTAGTCGGTGGGGTCGAAGCCAAGGGATTTGCGTTTGTCATGGTTTTCCTCGCTCTGGAAGCCATGTTGCGTGGTCGCTGGAGCGCGACGTGGATTCTGTTAGGGCTGGCCACGTCTTTCCACGTCTTGGTGGGGGGCTGGTCGCTAATCGCTGCCGGCTGCGCGTGGTTCTCCTGTGGCAGCCTACGTCCGTCGTTGCGCTCGATGATTCCGGCAATGATCGCAGGCGCCTTGTTGGCTCTGCCTGGGCTAATCCCGGCACTCGCACTCAGTCACGGTGCAGGTCCAGGAATCGTCCGTGAAGCGAATGACATCTACGTGAACGGGCGACTTTCGCACCATTTGGTATTCCATGAGTTCAAGCACTGGTACATGACGCGGCACGCGCTGCTTCTGGTCATCTGGTTGGCAGCGTGCATCGCCACACCATGCGAATTGTGTAGCGGCCGTCTTGGACAGCGACCTTTGCGCGGATTTGTTGGTGGTGCCGTCGCTCTGGCCATTGCGGGGATCATCATCGACCAGTCGATTGTGCTAGGAATCACCATCGCCCCATCGGCGCGTCACCAACTGCTGACAATCGGCGCTTCGTTGGCGAAGTATTACTGGTACCGTTTGTCCGATGCGATGCTGCCTGTAGGTGCCGCGATCGCCGTCGTAGCATTCGTCCGCAGCCTTGAAGTAAGGCGTCGCATGGCAGGCCAATGGGCGTTGGCAGTCACAGTATTGATCGCGGGAGCGAATCTGGCCTACACAAACTACGTTCGTCGTTCCGATCTGCGCCCACGAGGGGACGTTCAAATGTGGGAACACGGTCCTGTCAGGACGCAGGAAACGTATGAAGACTGGCGCCGCGTGTGCCGGTGGATAGAGAAACATACTGCGGCAGACGCAAAGTTTCTCACGCCATACGCGCAACAGACCTTCAAATGGTACGCTCAACGCAGCGAGGTTTGTTCGTGGAAAGACGTACCGCAGGACGCAGAGAAAGTCGTCGAGTGGTGGCAACGTCAGCAACAGATCTATCCGGGTTTCGTCAAGCGCGCCGGTCTGGTGATGCATGGCGAGGATCGCTTGTTGAAACTGGCAGAGAAGTACGAGGTAGATTACATTCTTATTGACCGCGCCGTCAGCCACCGTCCACTGTTGCTGCCTCGCGCTTATCCGCCCGAATTTAGCGAACTTGATCCTTCGTACGAAGTGTACCGAGTTAGACGATAAAGCCCTTCGAAAGCGAGTTCGAGTCCGCGAAACGCAAATGTCCGACCGCACGACGCTAACCGCCGATCCGCAACAACTGGAGGGCGAACTTCGTTGTCGACTCGATCCGTCTCGCCAGGATCGCACCGAGTGGCCGAGTTTCTGTCCGGATCTTACCTATGGCCGACACCGTGGTCCGGCAACCCCGGACTTTCGCCCGGCATCCGTGGTCGCGCTGTTGTACCCGCACGGCGACGAGTGGCATGTGCCGCTGACCTTACGCCCAACGCACCTGAACGATCATGCGGGCCAAGTAAGTTTACCTGGTGGTGCAAAAGAAACTGGCGAAACAGACGAACAATGCGCCTTGCGCGAAATGGACGAGGAGCTTGGCATTGCCGACGATGGCATTCGCGTTGTCGGACGGCTTTCAGAGGTTTACGTGTACGCGAGCAACTTCCTCGTGCAGCCTTTCGTCGCGGTGACCAACAATGCGCCGAAGTTCCTGCCGAACCCAATCGAGGTTGAAGAACTGCTGGAGGTGCCGGTTGCCCATTTGTTTGACACCGCGAACTATAGTTCACATGCAATCACTCGCCGAGTCGTCACGTTCGGGGCTCCAAGCATTCTGTACCGCAGCCATCATATCTGGGGAGCCACCGCCATGATCCTGAGTGAGCTAACAAGCTTCCTGCGCAGAATCGTCGAGAGCGACGAGGATTGATCTGGGGCAAAGCAGGGTCGCATCTCCTCGACTTTTCGACTTTTCGACTTTTCCACTCTTCGACTCTCCCCACAGCGGTTGCTCGTTTCCCACTCACGGCCAATAATCGGTGGATTACCCCAGAAAGACATCAACTGCCACAGAAATGACCGAGAGGTACCACTTGGTGCCTTCTCGCACATCGACTAAATGTCCCGAAGACGACAAACCACCAAACGCCCGCCTGCCGGCAAGAGGAAACCGACAAGACGTATTTTGTCCCGTCGTTCCCGTATGCTGTTGGTCACGGCCTTCCTGTTGCTGCTGTGCGGCGGTTACGTGTTTGCCGACTGGTGGAGGTGTCTTCCGGATGACTCTCACGCTAAGTATGTAGGCAGTGAAGCCTGCATCGAGTGTCACAAAGACTACTACGACGAGTGGAAGGGTTCGCACCACGACCTAGCGATGGATCGAGCCACGCCGGACACCGTTTTGGGCGATTTCGACAACGCCGAGATCGAGCATTTTGGGATCAAGTCGCGTCTCTATCGCAAAGGCGACAAGTATATGGTCCACACCGAAGGTCCCGACGGCGAAATGGCCGATTTCGAGGTGAAGTATGTCTTCGGTGTCACTCCTCTGCAGCAGTACATGGTCGAGTTCGATAGACCGGCTGATATGCCGGACAGCGAAATTGCCCGACTGCAAGTTCTGCGCCTCACGTGGGACACCGAAGGCAAGGAGTGGTTCTATTTGCTGCCGCCCGATGTCGATGAGAAACTGGCACCGAACGACGATCTTCACTGGACGGGCATCGCCCAGCGTTGGAACAACATGTGCGCCGATTGCCATTCGACCGACCTCCAGCGGAACTATGACGTCGCGACGAAGATCTATCACACAACATATTCCGAGATCAATGTCGGCTGCGAAGCCTGCCACGGGCCAAGCAGTCTGCACGTCGAGTTGGCGGAGAGCAAATCGTTGTTTTGGGATCGGAAGCTCGGGTTTGGACTGCTCAGTCTGAAGGAAGATGCCCAGACGCAAATCCACACTTGCGCGCCGTGCCATTCGCGACGCCGGCTCGTAGCGCCAGATTTCCGGCCCGGCGAAGACTACTACGACTACTTCGCCAACGAGTTGTTGCAGCGAGACACGTACCACGCCGATGGCCAGATTCTGGACGAGGTCTACGTGTACTCGTCATTCATCCAGAGCAAGATGTACCATAAGGGGATTCGTTGCACCGATTGCCACAACCCGCACACGGCGCGTCTGAAGTACGAGAACAATGCTGTGTGCACGACTTGTCACCAACACCCGGCGGGCAAGTATGACGGGCCCGCGCACCATTACCACAAACCGGATTCAACGGGTGCGGCGTGCGCGGAGTGTCATATGCCTCAGACCACTTACATGGCCGTCGATCCGCGACGCGATCATAGCCTGCGCATCCCTCAACCTGAACTTAGCGTTCAATTGGGTATGCCCAACGCGTGCACGCGATGTCACCTTCAGAAAGAGATCGATGAAGGGAAACTGCCCGACTTTGCAGAACGCGATGATCTGAAACAGTACCTGGACTGGGTTCTGGCCGCACGCGACGGCGACCAGGACGTGAAGCAGGTCCTCCAACGTATTGATGCCGAGATGAAGGAGGCCTGCGACGAATGGTACGAAGGCCGGCAGCGAGGCCCTCGCCAGCGTCGCCACTTTGCCTATGCATTGGACGCCGCGCGACGCGGTGAGCCTGAGGCCGACAAGGAGTTGGTCGACCTGGTCGGCGATGGGCGTCTACCCGCAATCGTTCGGGCCACTGCCATGTTCGAGCTTGGCAGATACGACACTCTGACGAGCACTTCGACAACGCTGAGGTATCTGAAGGATCCCGATCCGCAGATACGAGCGGCAGCGATCGGCAATCTGCAAGGCCGCCTTGAAGAAGAGAGATTGGCCACGAAGCTGGCTCCTATGTTGAGTGATCCGGTCCGGTCGGTGCGTACCGAAGCGGCTCGCGTGTTGGCCGGCGTCCCACGTAACACCATGCGCGGCTCGCAACGAAGCCAACTGAAGGATGTCCTTGCCGAATTCGAGAAGGGCCTAGAACTGACCAACGACCGCGCGGCAACTCACATGACGATTGGGATCCTGTACGAATCCATGGACGAGGAAGATCGAGCAGTCCAAGCCTACGAGACAGCCATTCGCATCGAGCCGACGGTAACCGGACCGCGCACGAACTTGGCTGCGTTGTACGATCGACTCGCCGAGGCTGCCGATCAGAAGTCTCGTCAGGCCGCGCGTGTCGGTGATCGAGATTCCGCGATAAAGGCTGGTGAGCAGGCCACTGAGTATCAAGACAAGGCCGTAAAACTGCGACGCAAAGAACTCGACTGGCTGGCACGCGATGCAAAGCTTGTGCCAAACAGTGCGCCCGTGCAGTACCGATATGGCATGTCACTGTATCTGCACCGTCGACTGGACGAAGCCGAAACGGCACTGCTCGCAGCTCATCGCTTGGAGCCCAACGAGCCCCAATTCTTGTTCGGCGTGGTGCTGTACTACAAGCAGCTTAGGCAGTACGACAAAGCCATCTCCTTTGCCGAACGGCTGGTAGAATTGCGTCCCCAAAACCCTATGTATCGACATGTCCTGGACGAAACCCGTCAGGAGATGCAGGCGGCCCGCCGAGCGGGACCGCCGGGGCCATAGCACGATAAACAACAAGTCACCGCTTTTTTAGGGAAAGCGCACATATTGGGCGAACACGGCGCTCATCGCGTGCCGATAATTTCGACGAGTTTCAAATACCCGTTAGCGAGTTTTGAACTACAATATCAAAGACATAAACCTTCGGCCGACATTCCGACAGAAGGACCAATAATTAGCGTTGGCCAGAGTCGTCAAACGGCTTGTGCGGTAGCACGCCAGACTCTCGCTTTTCTCGCAGCGACTCCGTTTGTCGCAATCGGCCGAAGGTTTTTTTCTGCGCGTTTCGAGCGCCACACAATCGACCGATCCGGTTGAACTTTCGCCAACCCTGGGTAAGAATTGATCTATGGCTATGCGCCGGTTCGACGAATTCGAATTGCACGAGCCGCTGCGTGTCGGAACAGTCGGTACGATCTACCGTGCCAGCGACCTGGAGCACCAACAAGAGGTGGCGCTGAAGGTTCTCCTGCCAACCGTCTCCAGCGACGACCTGATCAAGGCCCGCTTCGAGCGGGAAATGCTCATCCTGGAAAAGCTCTCGCACCCGAATATCGTGCAGTATTTCGGCGGGGGGCGACAGGGAAGTCAGTTATTCTACGCAATGGAACTGGTCGATGGCGGAACACTGAAGGACATACTCGAACAGACCGACGGCGATGTGCCTGCCGCCAAGGCGATTGACCGTGGACGTGAAGTGCTCGTCGAGCGGCTCAAACGCCTGCGCGGAACGAACCAATCCCGCGACGTTTCATGGGCCTCATTAGCGTGTCTGATGCTGGCGATCATCGGAGTCGTCTCCGTGGCGTTTTGTCTGGGGATTTGACGGCACCATGAAAGACAACCCGTACGATCCGCCGCAGGTCCCGCCGGAACGCGATGCCTCCACGTCTGGCGACTCCGTCTCGCTGACCAAAGCAGTTCTGTTTGTTTTGGGGATGACCGCTGGCGGAGCCCTGCTTGGTCTGGGGTTGGGTACTTTCTTGGGCGCATTTGTGCCCGAGTACTATCGTGGCGTCTTCTCGGGTGGCGACAGCCCTGGATTCAATCCGCTGGCCGTTGGCATCGGACTTGGGCTGACACAAGGGGCAGGCTTCGGTGCCGTGGCTGGCTTAGTGCTGATCGTTGCGTTCTATTGGTACAAGGTCAAAACTTCCACACCTCGCCAGAATTGACTTCGTACGCTTGCGATTGTGGAGAATCGTTGGCGTAAGTCCTTCCATAGAGTCATTTTGGGCCGTCCCATTACTTGCGATGGGCCCACAAAGCGAATAAAACATCTTTCTCGTACTGCAGATTTCTTGTGACCCGCCCGTTCGTTGGCTGGTTGCTACTCGTTGAACCCATTCCTCAAGCTACAGAGCTGGAGACGCAAATGAATCAATCACCGGCTGTTACAGGCGACAATGTTGGGCAAATCCTGGAACGAGCATTGGATGCAGGCCAAGGACTATTGCGGCTGACCCCCACATGGGTGCCGCGCAGCTTCCTGCACCCGGGCAAGCGAATCAAACTCGCGCCGACCGATTGGTACGCCCTGGGAGTCCACCGTGGCGGCATCGACGAACGTTGGTTTGCCAGCACGACCGAAGCAATGAACGACAACCGGGCGGACGACGAAGGCCTCAGCTACTGTGTCTTCGAGGGGCAGCGGTTCCTGCTGAAGGACGCAGTGGCCGAAGCCGGGGCGCGTGTCGTTGGCAAGGACATGTTCGACAAGTACGAGCGATGGCCGGTGTACTCCAAGTTCTTCGACAACATGGGCCCGATCCCACACCACATGCACCAATCGGCCGAGTTCGCCAAACTGACGAACCAGGAAGGCAAGCCGGAAAGCTATTACTTCCCACCGCAGTTGAACGCGGCGGAAAACCACTTCGACTACACCTTCATGGGCCTGGAGCCCGGCACGACCAAGGACGATGTTCGCAAATGCCTGGAGAACTGGAATGCGGGCGACAATGGAATCCTAGATTTGTCGCGCGCGTATCGACTGAAGCCGGGAACCGGTTGGTTGATTCCCGCTGGCGTGTTGCACGCACCGGGCTCGTTGTGCACCTATGAACCGCAGTGGGGAAGCGACGTGTTTGGCATGTTTCAGTCGATCGTCGAAGGACGGCAAGTGCCTTGGGACTTGCTTGTCAAGGATGTGCCCGAAGAAAACCATCACGACCTGGACTTCATCATCAGCCAACTCGACTGGGAGAAGAACACCGATCCGACCTTCAAGGAGAGCAACTACCTGGAACCGATCGCCGACCCGGATCGATCCGGTGACGGGTATACCGACCGATGGATCGACTACGGGCTGGTCGACGGCAAGCAGCTGTTCACGGCCAAAGAACTGACCGTCGAGCCTGGGGCGAAGTGCGTGCTGCAGGATCCCGGTGCCAGCGGCTGGATCACGGTCCAGGGCAGTGGCCAAATGGGTGCGCTGACGCTGCAGACTCCGGCGATGATCCGTTTCGGCGAAGAGCCTTGGGACGAGGTGTTCATCACACACGAGGCTGCCACGGCTGGCATCGAGATCGAGAACACCGGCGGCGAGCCGTTGGTCGGATTGCGGTACTTCGGCCCCGATGTGCACGACAAAATGCCAAACGTTGGTGATTATCGGAACTAACGCTTCAATGCGCCGAGAAAGAAAGGACACAGCGAGCGATGAGTGACCATCCGAACAGCTTTCCGAAACTCCACAATGCTGCCTGGCCCGGCGTGGTCGGCAAGGAGCCCGGGACCGATCAACCGCCCATCGACCTGGATACGATGCTGGACTTGACCGCCGCTACCGAGGTGGACGGCGTCAAGTTCGACGGGGTCGATCTGTTCCTGTTCGATCCGCACATCAACATCGACATCACCGACGACGAATTGAAGGAATGGGCCGACAAATTTCACTCGCGCGGCCTCGTGGTCGGTACGGTCGTCGCTCCGATTTGGGGCCCCACCGGTGGCGGCTCGGCCATGGACGAAGGTGAAGGTCGCGACAAGTTCCTCACCCAGGTGCGCAAAGGTTGCCGCATCGCGAACACTCTTAAGGAACTTGGCGTGCGACCCTACGGCAACGTGCGTTTCGATTCGGCCAGCGGCGTCGAAGAATGGCTGGCCGACCCTGACCGTAACCAGGAGAAAATCGCTGAGACGTTCCGACAGGCCTGCGACATCGCGGCTGACGTTGGCGAAACGATGGTGGCCGAAGGCGAGATTTGCTGGGGCGGCATGCACTCTTGGAAACGCATGGCGCAGTTGCTGGAGATGGTCGACCGGCCGAATATCGGCTTCCAGGCCGATATGGCTCATACGCTGCTGTACACGCTCGGATACAACGCCCCCGAAGACGCTATCCTGCCGGCGGACTACGACTGGTCGGATCCAAGCAAGTTGGACGAGGCAATGAAAGAGCTTACGGACGCGTTACGCCCGTGGACGATCGACTTCCACGTTGCCCAGAACGACGCGACGGTTCATGGAACCGGCAGCCACGACAAGACGGGCCGTCACTGCTTGGCCAAAGATCCGAACGGCAAGCTGGATATCGTTAAATACGCCGGCTTCTGGCTGCGTGACGAAAACGGCGAGCCCACCAAGAAATGCCGCCACGTGTGCTGGGACGGCTGCATGTTCCCCAACGAGGTTATGATGGACAGCCAGACATGGCAGGACATCCTGGAGGTCATGGTTGGCGTGAGAGACACGCACGGTTGGACGGAATAGACGAGCCAACTGCAACACGACCAATGTAGATTCAACACCTAAGTGGACTCAGTGAGGACAAACGATGGCAAAGAAGCAATTGAACGTCGGCCTTATCGGCTACGGGTTCATGGGGCGTACCCACTCGAACGCCTACCGGAACGTGAGCGCCTTTTTCGATCCGGAATACCAGCCGGTGCTCAAGACGGTTTGCGGTTTGGTCGAAGAAGAGGCCAAGGCGTTTGCTGACAATTGGGGCTACGAATCGTATTGCACCGATTGGAGGCAAGTGATCGATGACAAGAACATCGACATGATCGACATCTGTGTGCCGAACAACGTGCACGCGGAGATCGCCATGGCGGCAGCCTCGGCAGGCAAAGCAATTCTGTGCGAGAAGCCGCTGGCTCTGAATGTGCCGCAAGCCGAGGAGATGGCGAAGGCGGTCGAGGATGCAGGCGTAGCGAATATGGTCTCGTTCAACTACCGTCGCGTGCCCGCCGTCACCATGGCCAAGCGACTGATCGAAGAAGGCCGGCTCGGCAAGATTTTTCACTACCGCGGACAGTTCCTGCAGGACTGGACAATATCCTCGAATGTGCCGCAAGGCGGCATGGCAACATGGCGGTTGGACGTCAAAGCAGCCGGCTCGGGAGTCGTCGGTGACCTGCTCGCCCATTGCATCGACACAGCGATGTGGCAAAACGGGCCCATCACCAAGGTGAACGCGCTGACCGAGACATTCATCAAGGAGCGCATGCACACCGAAACAGGCAAGGTCGAACCGGTCGGCATCGACGACGCCTGTACCTTCTTCTGTCGGTTCGACAACGGTTCGCTAGGGAACTTCGAATCGTCGCGCTACGCCCGAGGCCATAAGGCTCTGTTCACTTTCGAAGTCAACGGTGAAAACGCGTCGATCGGGTGGGACCTGCATGATTTGCACCGCCTGTCGTGGTTTGACCACAACGATGAAGGCAAGCTCCGCGGTTGGCGTTCCATCCACGTGTCGGACCACGGCGGCGAGCAACCCTACATGGAAAACTGGTGGGTTCCCGGTTTGCAGATCGGGTATGCCGAGTCGTTCGTCCATCAGATCAAAGAGTTCCTTGAAGGAATGGCCAAAGGCGAACTCGCAGCACCCACATTCCGCGACGCGGTCGATACGCAAAGAGTCTGTGATGCCGTCCTGGAAAGCGGCAAGACGGGTCAGTGGGTGGATGTAGGATAGCCTCGCTTCCACTGAGCAACGAATCTTCGCAACGGCACGGGAACTACGATGTTCTCGTGCCGTTTTGCTTTTCGTTCACTATTGGGGAAGACACGGCCGCAGTACGGCGCGCCGCACGACGATGCTGGTCACGCCAACAGTTCATCCAGTACGCGGCACTCTTCGACGCCTGTGACGCGGGCATCCAGACCCTGGAATTTGACGGAGAGCTTTCTGTTATCGATACCCAGGCAGTGTAGGATCGTGTTGTTGATGTCGGAGATTTTCACTGGATCTTCGACAATGTTGTAGCTGAAGTCGTCGGTTGTCCCTATCGTTCGGCCGCCTTGGATGCCGCCTCCGGCCATCCACATGGTGAAGCAGCGGGGGTGATGGTCGCGACCGTAATTGGTCCGGGTCAGATTGCCCTGGCAGTAGACGGTACGACCGAACTCGCCGCCCCATACGATCAGCGTGTCCTTGAGCATGTCGCGCTGCTTGAGGTCCTCGATCAAGCCGCGCGTGGGTTGGTCGATGTCGCGACACTGGTTCCGAATGTCGTTTGGCAGGTTTCCGTGCTGGTCCCAGCCGCGGTGGAAGATCTGAATGCACTGCACGTCGCGTTCGGCCATCCGACGAGCCAGCAGGCAACTTGCGGCAAATGTGCCTGGCTTCTGAACGTCCGGGCCGTACATATCGAGTACGTGTTTCGGTTCCTGCGAGAAATCGGTCAGTTCGGGCACCGAAGTCTGCATGCGGAACGCCATTTCGTATTGTGCGATGCGGGCGCTGGTCTCGGCGTTCCCGTTCGTTTCGTATTGGATCTGATTCAGCTTGGACAGACCGTCCAGCATCTTGCGGCGCATGGCCTTATCGACGCCCGGCGGGTCGGACAGAAACAGCACAGGGTCTCCCAACGCCCGCAAGGCAACTCCCTGTAGCCTGGAGGACAAAAAGCCGGTTCCCCACAATCGCGAGTACAAGGCTTGAGCGCTCTTACGCCCCGTCCAGGTAGGCGTCATGACGATGTAGTTCGGTAAGCTCTCGTTCGCCACGCCCAGTCCATAGGCCAGCCACGCGCCCAGGCTGGGCCATCCCGGAAGCTCGCGTCCGGTCTGAATAAACGTGATGGCCGGGTCATGATTGATAGCGTTTGTGAACACGGAACGGATGATGGCGATGTCGTCGACGATCTTGGCCGTATGCGGCAGCAGTTCACTGATCCAAGCACCACATTCGCCCTGTTGCTGGAACTTGAACATGGACGGAGCGATTGGGAAGCGTTTCTGGCCGGAGGTCATGGTGGTGAACCGCTGACCCTGCCGCACCGAGTCGGGTAGATCCTTATCGAACAGTTTCGTGAGTGCCGGCTTGTAGTCGTACATGTCGTGCTGAGCCGGCCCACCGCTCATGAACAGGTAGATGAACCGCTTGGCCGTCGGCGGATGATGCGGTATGTCCGGCAGACCGCCGGCGCGCTGCGCGGATTGCTGCTGGGCTCCGCTCGCCCCGTTGCCCATGATTGTGGCCAACGACGCGGCACCGGCTGCACATACACCTCGGCCCAGAAGCTGGCGACGGGTCAGTCGAAGAAGTGTTTCGGTTCGGGGGTCCATAGCTTCTATCCCTTGGTAATGGTCTCATCCAGGTTCAGGATCAGATTGGCCACCACGGTCCAGGCGGCCAACTGACTGGGATCGAGTGTTTCGTCCGGTTTGGATTCGCCGACATTGATCAGTTTCTTCGCAGCCTCCTTGTCAGCCTCGAACTTGGCCAGAGTAGCTTTGTACACGTCGAGCAGCACTTCCAGCTCTTTAGCTTGCGGCTGGCGAGCCGTCGCTAGGCGGAAGGCATACGAGGCACGATCCGCGTCGGTCTTGCCGCCTTGGGTCGTCATGCGTTGCGCGAAGTGACGCGATGCCTCGACGAACTGCTCGTCGTTCATCAGTGCCAAGGCCGCCTGCGGCGTGTTTGTCCGCGATCGCCGAACCGTGCAAGTTTCGCGCGATGGAGCGTCCAGAGTAACCAACGTCGGCGGTGGAGCCGTTCGTTTCCAGAACGTGTAAAGGCTGCGCCGGTAGAGCGCTTCGCCCGATTCACGTTTGAAGTTGGCCGTGTTGCTGTCGGTGTAACCCACCGCCTTCCAAATGCCCGGCGGTTGGTAGGGCTTGACGCTTTGGCCGCCTATCTTGCGAACCAGTAAGCCGGAAAGCGTCAACGCGGTGTCTCGGATCACTTCGGCGTCCAAGCGAAACCGCGGACCCCGTGACAGCAGACGGTTGTCCGCATCCTGTGGCGTTGCTCCCGACGGAATCCGAGACGACTGGCGATACGTGGCCGACATGACGATCAGCTTCTGTAACCGTTTCACATCCCAACCGCTTTCGCGGAAATCGACCGCAAGCCAATCCAGCAACTGCGGATGGGACGGCGGCGAACCCTGCGAGCCGAAATCTCCCGCCGTCTTGACGATGCCCACACCGAAGTACTGCTGCCAGAACCGATTCACGGTGACGCGGCTGGTGAGCGGGTGCTCCGGCGCCAGCAGCCAGCGGGCCAGATCTAGCCGCGTTGGAATCTCGCCGTCGGGCTTCGGTGGCAACGGCGGAAGCGCGGACGGTGTGTTTCGCGTGACCGGTTCGCCCGGCTTATCATACTGACCGCGCATCAGAATAAAGGCCGGTTTTGGCTTCGCCGAATCTTCCCAAATGAGAGACTCAATCTGCCCCTCCGCTTCCAGCTTGCGTTTCTCCCGTTCGCGCGCGGTCAATTCGGCACTTAGTTGCTGGTACGGCATATCATGGTTCGCAAGGAAGTGGGTCCGTAGCGTTTGTTGCTGCTGGGGTGTGCGATCTTTGGACACGGTGGCCAGAATGGCTCGAATCTCACCGCCGCCAGCCAGGGCAGCAGCTTCGGATGCGCTCAGTACCCGGTTGTAGACTCGCACCTCGTCCACCAAGCCGTTGAACGGCGCCCCAGGCGTGCGCCGGCCGACCTGCAGCGTAACTGTCGTTTTGATCGTATCGGTGAGGTTGTCGTTTCGCACCACGGGCGGGCTCGCCTTTCCGTTGATGTAGATGGTGACCCCGCTGGCTTTGCTCGAACCGTCATAGGTGATCAACAGATGCTGCCACTCATTCAGTTTCAACGTGTCCTTGGTCTCCACCTTGATGGCGTTGCCGGACCAGGAATGGATGATATGCGCGATGGCACGATCGCCGGCGACGTACAGATCGAAACCTCGATGTTTCTCCGCATCGTTCATGCGCGAGATCACCGCGCCGCTGTTGCCTGGCTGAGCGTTGACCCAGGCACCGTAGGAGAACGCATCGCTACGTTCGAAATTCGCAAGGTCACCCAAGTCGACAAACTCGTTGGCCGCCGTTTTGCAGGCTCGTCCGACTTTTCCATCCGCTCGTTGCGCGCCGCGGAGAGTTCCCGGCGAGACACTGTCCAGCGGGCACTCGACCACGTCGCCCTCTGCTTCGTCGAAGGGCCAATAACCGATCAAGCCGGCTTGGGGCAACAGCGCGTCCTTTTCGCCTTGTTCTTCTTGCGATTTCAGCCACGCAGCAAACTCCTCAGACGCGACTTCGCTGCGCGCGTCCAGTTTCTTCTTCAACTCCGGTATCAACGCGGCCAATTCGTCAATTCGTGGTTGATTGGCCGGATTGGGCATTCTAATGATGGGCGGCGGTAGCGGCTTGTTGCCGTCCATGACCGGGCCATTGAGACTATTGAAGAAGGCAAACAGTTGGTAGAAGTCTTTCATGTCAAACGGATCGAACTTATGGTCATGACAGGTTACGCACCCCATGGAAGCACCCATCCACACCGTCGACATCGTCGACACGCGATCGATCGTGTAGTGGACGTGGTATTCCGCGTCGATTGCGCCACCTTCGCTTGTTGTCACGTTGCATCGGTTGAAACCGGTAGCGATCTTCTGGTCCGCCGTGGCGTCAGGCAACAAATCGCCCGCTAATTGCTCGATCGAAAACTGATCAAATGGCATGTTGTTGTTGAACGCCGTAATGACCCATTCGCGATACGGCCAAATTTGGCGTACGTTGTCCAAGTGCAATCCATGCGTGTCGCCGTACCGAGCCGCGTCCAGCCAATAGCGTCCCATGTGCTCGCCGTAGTGGGGCGATTGCAGCAAACGGTCGACCAGCTTCTCATATGCCTGCGGCGAACTATCTGCCAAGAAGGTCTCGATTTCCTCTAGCGTGGGCGGCAGACCGGTCAGGTCGAAGGTGACACGGCGTATCAATGTCGCCCTGTCGGCCTCCCGTGACGGCGTAACACCCTCCTTTTCCAGTCTGGCCAGAATGAACCGGTCGATGGAATTCTGTGGCCATGCTTGGTCTCTCACCTCCGGCAACGATGGCCGGTTGGGCACGGCATACGCCCAATGCTCGTTCCACGAAGCTCCTTGTTCGATCCACTTGCGAATCCGTTCGGTCTCCTCCTTCGTGAACTCCTTGTTGGTCTCCTCGGGCGGCATGATCATGAATTCATCGTCGCTGACAATCCGGACGTACAATTCGCTCGAATCAGGATCGCCTGCCACGATCGGACGCTCGCCCGAATCGGCTTCGCCAAAAGCACTGTCCTTTACGTCAAGCCGAAAACCACCCTCGCGACTATCCTCGTTCGGCCCGTGGCACGCGAAGCATTTATCGGAGAACAACGGCCGGACATCCTGGCCAAAGTCGATCGGCTCGCCGCGGGCAGGTGACGTGACAAGGGGGAAGCACAGAGACAGGCAGGCGACAAAAATCCCAAGCCGGCAAATGCCGCGGCTGGTTAGGAATGTCCGTAGCCCGACTCGCAAGAGTTCGGGGCCAGAAGTCTTGCGACTCCTGCTACCGGACCACACAAGTGGGCGGCAGTTTGAGAAATGACGGGGCATCTACATCTCCTTCATCTCGCACACTAGAAATGCGATTCGCATTCACGTTTGTTGATGGGAAATTATAGGCAATCCGCATGAGCGATGCCATGCCCCAGGGTCGCATGGGATCGTCAATGGTTTCCGACTCATTTAGAATGTCTCCGTCGATTTGCGATTGACCTTCCAGACTACCCTGACAACACCGGGAAGGATTTGCCACATGACGCATCCACAATATCCACACCTCTTCAGTCCCCTCCGCATTGGGAATTTCGAGGTTCCAAATCGCATCTGCCATGTGCCGACCGATATCAGTTCCGCCAACGCAGATGGTTCAGTGAACCAGCGCGTGATTACCTACCACGAACAAATCGCCAAAGGTGGTTGCGGGTTCATCATTGTTGGGGCTTCGACGCCGGATCGGGCCACCGGGCGTCCGACGGTGGCATGCATTTCGGTGGATGAAGATCCGTTGATTCCAGGCCTTGCCGAATTGGCCGAAGCGATGCACCGCCACGGGGCGAAGTGTACCGTGCAGATCCAGCATCCGGGCCGTCAGGCAGCGTGGCCGCGAAAAGGGCTAATGTCCGCAAGCGACCAACTGGTGGATATCCCAGGGTCGGCGGGCCACGAAGTGGTCTATGCCGAAGAGGTGGCCAAAGGCAAGTCGATCCGTGCCATGACAATTGACGAAATCTACGAACTGGTCGAACGGTTCGCCGATGGCGCGTGGCGCCTGCAGCAGGCCGGATTCGATTGCGTGGAGTTGCACGGCGCCCATGGCTATTTGATCGCCCAGTTCATGAGCCCCTACGTGAACAAGCGAAACGACCGCTTCGGCGGCAGTTTCATCAACCGGATGCTCTTTCTGTTGGAAATCGTCAACCGGATCCAACGCAAATGCGGTCGCGACTTTCCCATCGGCGTACGCTATTCGGGCGAGGAGTGGGTCGAAGGCGCAAGGACGTTGGACGAAAGCGTCAAGGTCGCGCAGCTTCTCGAGGAACACGGTGTAGCCTTCGTCGATATCAGCGCCGGAATCTTCGAGGCCCCAGCCGCGGTGATGGACCCCATGTACTATCCGCAGGGCTGGAACACCTACGCGGCGGAAGAAGTCAAGAAACACGTCTCCATTCCTGTGATCACCAGCCACACGCTGCGCGATCCGATTTACTGCGAGCAGATTCTGGCCGAAGGAAAGGCGGATATGGTGGGCCTCTCGCGACAGATGATTGCCGATCCGTATTGGGCCAACAAGGCGTACGCGGGCAAGAGAGACGAAATACGCAAGTGCATCTCTTGTTTGGTTGGCTGTTGGCAGGAATCGTTGATGATCTGCCGGCATATGCGATGTGCCATCAACCCGGCGGTCGGCGACGAACGGTTCATTCACCTGAAGCCGGCAGAAACACCCTGCCGAGTCGCCGTGGTCGGCGGTGGTCCGGCGGGGATGGAGGCCGCGCGGATTGCGACACTCCGCGGACACAAAGCGACAATATTCGAGAAGACCGGCGAGTTAGGCGGCGCGATCCTCTATTGCTGTTCCGTGCCGGGCAAACAGAAGATGCGCTGGTACGCTGACTGGCTGCGAGGTCAAATGGTGAAGCTGGACGTAGAAGTCCGCTTCCGCTGCACGCCCGGCATCGACGATTTGCGCGAGTTCGATGCCGTGATCCTCGCCACGGGTGGCAAAGTTACTCGCCCTGATGTTCCTGGAGTGGACTTGCCGTTGGTGACCACTTTCGAGGACGTGCTCCGCTGCAAACTGGAATCGTGCAAGTTCCATCCCGAAGACAAAGGCCTGCCGTCCGAATGCGGCGAATCGGTACTGGTCTGGGGCGATCACTTCGGCGCTGCTGACGCGGCCGAGAAACTGGCTGGCGACGGCAAGAAAGTGTACGTTGTGACGGAGAATCAGGACTTTGCCGAATGGATGGAGCCGTGCCACAAGGATGTGATGATGAAACGCTTCGCCTGCAATAACGGAGAAGGCCTGACGGACGAACCATTCAAGCAACCGGTAACCGTAATCGCTAATACAACTGTGGTCGAGATCGCATCCGACGGCGACGTCACACTGATGGACAACGAGTTTCGTAAGTCCAGCCTGAAGGTGGATAACGTCGCGCTGGCCAACGTGGAACCCGACGATGGCATGTTCGGGGCATTGCTCGAAGCTGGAATTACGGTCACAAAGATCGGCGATGCAGAACGCGTCCGCAATTTGCGAGCCGCCGTTACCGAAGGAGCCAACGCCGGTTTGACGCTGGACGAAGGCCTGACCATGAACGGAAACCGCACAATAATCTCGAAGTTACCCACGGAGGTGCGGTTGGGATAGGACTGGTGGCAGAGTAGGTGGTAGGGCGACGGTAGCAACAGGCCGTACGCAGCGCTTGGCATTCTGGCTCGTCACGACGTGTTCTCACCACATGGTCCTGTGATTTGAATTCAGTGCGCTCGATGTTCCCAATAGTCAGGACTCCGGCTGGTGTGTGCAACGGCGATGACTATCGTCTCGTTTTGCTGTATCTCGAAAATGACGATGTAGGGAAACCTCGCCACACGGGCGCGACGAAACTCGCGTTTCAAAGGCCTGCCCTCATAGACCGGAAACCGCAGTGGCTCTTGCGCAATTGCCGAAATCGCTTCGTTCACGCACTCGTAGAAATCGGCCCCTAGTCCTTCCCGCTGTTGCTCGTAATAGAGCATTGCCTCACGCAGTTCCTCTTCCGCCTCCTTCAGGACACGCGGTCTCATTTCGACTTCCTGTCCTGCAGAGCCTGCCGCAATCGAGCGGAAACCGTCTCCCAGTCCTCGGCTGACGTCTCGCCAGCCTCAAAGGCATGAATGCGCCGTTCGAGTTCGTTCTGGAATTCTGGGCTGTCCTCGCTCCAAACGCCCTTCGGCTTCAAGGTCTGAAGCAGCCTGTATGCCAGATCGGCCCGTTCTTCGTCCGGCAGAGAAAAGGCGGCAAGGTGAATGTCTGTAGATTCCGTGCTCATATCCATCTCGCATGAAGAGTATGGCTGCCAACGGTTCGCCTCTCTATTATTCCAAGTGAACGGCTTTTTTCAAGGCAAAGCGACACCGGCCACCCCCAAACGCCCATTTCCACCGGCGGCAGGGCATACTACCATAATGCTGATGCCACACTGGTGAGTAAGGAGTGCACCGATGGAACTAACTGAAAGCCAAAAACAGATCCTCGATGGTGTCGACGGACCGTTTCTCGCTCAATGCATGCGTTGGCTGGTCGAATGGGGCCGTGCGATGGACGCTCGGCGACTTGTGCCTTGCACCAACACGCATGCCTTGGTGACCGTGCCAGGAAATCTGGTGCGAGACGCGGGAGACAGGCCGCTTGAGCATGCGATGGACTTGTTGCGGTCTACGTGCGAACATTGCGTCGCCTGTCACAGCACCGTGCACACAACGTTTGCTCACGAGGAACAGTACGACGAGATAGAAATGCCGCTCGACCATGTGGCCGCGCAGCAAGAAACGATGGAAATGGCCTCCAAGGCCGGGTTCCTGATGACGCATACGTGCGCTCCCTACGTGGTCGGCAACGTGCCGTTAAAGGGCGAGGTATGCGCCTGGACCGAATCGTCGGCGGTGGTCTACGCGAACTCGATTCTCGGCGCCCGAACGACGCGGCACGGGACCGAAAGTGCGATCGCCGCCGCGCTGCTTGGCGTGGTGCCTGAGTTCGGCGTGCTGCTGGACGAGAATCGCAAGGCCACACTGCAAGTGGACGTGGACGTTCCACTCCGCTCGACCACCGACTGGGGAGCCTTGGGGTATTTCACTGGAAAACTGGCTGGCCTGCACATTCCTGTGTTCAACAACGCACCGCGCCCCGTGCAGGACGATGCAAAGCAGCTCTGTGCCGCGCTCGCCTCAGGTGGCGGCGTTACCATGTGTCATATCGCCGGCGTGACGCCCGAGGCGGCGACGCTGGAAGAAGCCCTCGGAGGCGCAGCACCGGAAGAACGCGTTACGTTTGGCGAGCAGGAACTTCGTGACACATACGGACAACTCCGCAATCACACCGGCGATGAAATCGACACGGTCATTCTCGGCTGCCCACACGCGTCGTTCCAGGAGGTCGCCTATATTGCCTCCCGCCTGCGAGGGAAGAAACTGGCCGATGGTGTCCGGCTGTGGGTTTGTATGGCGTACGCAACCAGGGCAGCAGCCGAGCGAGTGGGTTTTGCGGACGCGATCAAGGAGGCCGGCGGATACCTATTCATCGACACTTGTCCAACCAATTCGATGCTTGTTCAGGCCAAGAGAATCGTCACGGCCGGCTTCAAACAGGCACACTACGCTCGGGGCATGATCGGCGCCGAGTTGATCATCGACAATACGGACGCGTGCCTTGAAGCCGCGCTGACGGGGAGATGGACTGATGGCGGAACCAATTGAAATACGATGCCGAGGATTGGTCAAAGGAAAAGCCGAAGGCGAAGCCCTGGTCGCGCCGGCGACGCTCTCGTTCTGGGGCGAAGTCGACCCGATGAGCGGGAGAGTCATCTCTCGCGGGCACCCTTTGGAAGGTGAATGCCTTGGCGGCAAGGTCCTTGTGATCCAATCGACGAAAGGTTCCTCGGCCACACCGCTGGTCATGGGGCTGGCTCATCAAGGAGGAAACGCGCCGCGAGCCCTAGTGAACACCGATGTAGACTGTCTGGCCGCGCTGGGCTGCGTCGTCAACCAGATCCCCATGGTGACGGACATGGACAAAGATCCGTTCGAGATAATCGAAACGGGTGACCATGTGTTGGTTGACGCGGACGAAGAGAGAATCGTGGTGACGAAGGCGTCGCTCTAGCCTTCGTGTGAGCCGATTTCAGCGTGGCACTGCGGCAGGCCAACGCGCAATCCCGAAGACAGTAGTCCCGAGCGCAGAGGCTTGCCGCGATCTACGCTTACGGCACGTACCAGAGCGATTTCCCACAGTGCCGAATGCCGCTGCGCGGAAACAGGGCGTGAACGCCCGCGAAATAACCTTCCCATTTTCTTGTCCCCTCTCGCTGCCGTCTCCCGAGTGGGGCGAGGGTGAATGGTGCGAGACGGAGCGACTGTCCCCATGCGGCTTGCCCGGATGGAACTCAAGATTCCCAGCCAACCCAGACTTGACACTGACGCGAGTGACCCCATCCGGCTCGTCCGGATGGTGAATCAGATTGCGAGGCTTGCACGCGCATTTCCGCACCGACGACGAATCTTCTTCACCCACGTGACGAGCACGTGGGGGCCGCAGAGAGGTCGATGCCTTGTTTTGGCTT
Organism: uncultured Pirellulaceae bacterium; assembly: GCA_964617665.1. Lineage (GTDB taxonomy): Bacteria > Planctomycetota > Planctomycetia > Pirellulales > Pirellulaceae > JADHUC01. The sequence goes on along the minus strand of CAZUAH010000073.1, from coordinate 479 downwards.
AGCCGAGAACCTGTCGCTGCCATCCGGACAAGCCGGATGGGGAGCGGGACCGCGGCTTCATCTCGTGCCCTTCGCCGCGAGGAAGCGAGGAAGGTTGAGGAAGTTATTTCGTGAGCGTTGCTAACGGACTTGAACGTCCCTACCCCTGCGGCTCTGGCTCCACCGCGGGCGGCAGCCGACTTCATGAGCTGTTGGAACTCGGAGGGCTTGAGCAATTCCGTGCTACCATCGGGCTTCTCGACTAGCTAGATCAGTTCTTCTTCGACGACCGTCGGACCGCCGTGCAGGATCTGGCCGGTGGGGCTGAAGCGACGTCTTCGTAGACGGCCATTAATGGTCGTTTTTCGCCGAAGGCGATATTCGGCCCGGCGTTCACGCCGGGTTTGCCCGCCCGCGGGATACCACCTCAGAAATCCCCACCCCCGGGGGGGGGGGGGGGGGGCGGGGCCGGGGGGGGGGGGGGGGGGGGGGGGGGGGGG
>CAZUAH010000072.1:0-39883 GCA_964617665.1 uncultured Pirellulaceae bacterium | reverse complement strand
AACTCGATCATCATTAGCGCCGTTCCCGAGTTGTTCGACGAAGTCAAGCACGTCGTGGAATCGCTCGATAGAAGCTTGCCGGTGATCAAAATCGATGTCCTGATTGCCGAGGTGGCGCTGACCGACACCTACGAGTTTGGGGCGGAATTTGGCATACAGGACTCGCTACTATTCGATCGCACGTATGCGGCGGGGGGGGGACCTGGTTTGAATTTCAACAATGTACCCCTTGGCGATGCTGGCATCCCTGGCCAACTTGGTGCTCAGGCATTGTCCGCCTTTGGGCTTGGCCGAGTCAGTAGCGATGAAGGCTACGGCGGTCTCGTTCTTTCGGCAAGCAAAGATTCGGTATCCGTTCTCATTCGAGCATTACAGGAGGATGGGCGTGCTCAGATTCTCGCCCGACCGCATATCACCACGCTGGACAGCCAAGCGGCATCCGTGTTTGTGGGAGAAACAACGGCTCGGCCAGGCGATATTTCACAGAACAACACCTCGACGACCCAGGGAACCGTCGAAACGGCCGTTGGCCTGCAATTGGATGTAACGCCCAGGGTGACTCCCGATGGCTCGGTGGTTATGCAAGTCGATGTCGCCAGATCGAGGATTGATGACACGAGGGTCGTCAATATTAACGGCAACGACATTGCCAACATCGCCGAAATCAGTGCCAGCACGACGATCAGCGCCAATAGCGGTCAAACCGTGGTATTTGCGGGCCTGATCCAATCGAACAAAGCACTGGAGGTTCGCGGCTTCCCATACGTCTCGCGCCTCCCGGTTGTCGGCCCGCTGTTGTCGTACACGCAGGACAGCGAAGTCCGCACCGAGTTACTGATCATCTTGACACCGACAGTGATTCACAATAACGACGAGGACCAGAACGCCATGATCCGCTATGCGGAATCGGAGCGAATGAGCTGGTGCTTGGCTGACGTAGTCGACATCTACGGCGATGTGGGTTTGTCCGCTCGACCGGGCTGGTGGTGCGACGGCGAGTGGCAGTGCAGACACCGCGCGGCGCCCGTGATTTTTCCACATGTGGATCCTGCCGGTGCGAATGTGGAGCCGGTTCCCCAACCGATCGAGGCTGATGAACTCGATCCGGCGTTGCCAGTTCTACCTAGCAGCCGACGGACACATCAGGGAGATAACGATACAACGAATAATCAGGCGACTATGGGAGCGGCGCCAATACCGTCGGTCGCTCCGTCGTACCATCACCCCTCCAACCCGCGCGCGCCGGTGTATCGCGATGTACCGGCTGCCTACGAGAGACGGTCCGACGCTGCAATGGGACAGGCCCGTTTTCCAGAATCGCGTGAAATGCCCGGCAGGCCGTATGCCGTGTCGGGAGGACGAACACATTATCAAGGTAATCCAGAGCCATACCCTTCCCCCAATACAATGCCGATGGCCCGGTAACACCGCACACCCCTTAGCTGATTTCGCAAGAATCGAGGGGCTAGGTTGCCAGAATCGTCTGAATTCTTGCGAATTCAGCTACGGGGTCGATCGTCCGAGACAAATGCCGATGGCCCACTGGGAGCACTTATCATGAGAACACGTATCTCGCTGTTAGCATTCGCTGTGCTTCTCGTCGCCGGATGTGCGGCCACGGATTCTAAGACGCTGGACACGGTTGCCGATAAGTTGCCGTTCATAAAGAACGGCAAGACAGACAAATACGGATCGCCCAAGAAAATGGCCGCGATCTGGTCCCACGCCGTGTACACCCAACCTGGACGCCCGCCGACCCGAGGATTCGGGGGCAGGTTGTACTTTTACAACGAGAAAAGCGAACCGGTGCCCATCGAGGGCCAATTGGTTGTCTACGGCTATGACGATTCCGTCAAAGGCTCGCCCGCAGAAGTACCAGAACGTAAATTCGTCTTCACGGCGGAGCAGTTCACCGAACACTTCACCCCCAGCGATTTGGGTGCCTCGTACAGCATTTGGCTGCCCTGGGACGAAGTAGGCGGTGTGAGGAAATCGGTCAGTTTGCTGCCGGTCTTCACTTCCACCGACGGCGATGTGGTCATGGGCACTCAGACGGTCAATGTTCTGAAGGGCAAGGTGCCGGAAAACGTCGAAACGCAACCAAAGGGATATTTCACGCCGCTGTCACCAACGGCTGATCAAGGCGTTCGCCCAGCCTCGTTTGAACGTTCGGACCAAGCAGTTGCCTCGACGCGCGACCAGTGGAAGCAGACGGATACGTACGTTCCCAAGGACGCTACAAGAAAGCGTCTGCGGTCAACCACCATTCGGGTACCCATGACCATGAACCAGCGGCTGATCCAAGAATCTACCGCAAAAGGAATGGCAGGCGGAGTTCAAGAAGGCGAGCTGAAAGAGAAGAGCGAAGGGGCGCGCCGCATGCCACCCATTTCTGGTTCAAACGCGAAAAGCAAGGAGGCGTCCAAGGCACGGTCGCGCTCGGGAGTTGCTGCCGCTACGGAGCCGTCTTCGGCTTCGCCACGCGCAGCTCGTTTTGTACGTCCGAGATCCCCGGTTCCAAGAGAACCACGCGGGCGACCAGGTCACGGGCGTCTTCAGAGGCCACCTCGCCCTGCAGGACTGCAATCCGACCATCCATTTCCACCGTAAGCGGACCGTTCTCGCGCAACCGCGGGATCCTAGCCAAGCGATTCTGAACGCGCTCGCCTGAAACGGCTTGTATCGACTGCGCCATCGGTTTGAAGCCCAAACTGACGGGAAACCGAAGACGTGCACGCGCGTCGTACATCGAGTTCCTGAAATTGCTATTGAACTGATTGAAGAGCTGGTTGAGCTGGCGCTGCCCACCGGTGCCGCCAGCCCTTGGCCGGGCTGCTTGGCCCGTCGCATCGGTCTGTCCACGCAAGTTGCCGATCCCTTCTCCAGTGCCACCGATCAACTCACCAGGCTGTTGTGTATCGCGTACGCCCGCCGTTGAGGCCTGAAGCCCCTGAACGGTCACGCCACTTGTCTGATTGCCCGCCTGCTGAGTTCCTGCTTGCTGGGCCAGGACGGTAACTGAGCCGGTCAGACAAAAGCCTGCGAATGAAAGCACGGCAGCAAGGTTTCGCCACATCGTTCAACTCCCAGTTGGTTTCTATCCGAGTGTGGGGCTCATTTACGGTGTACTCGCGAGCCAATCTGCTCGTTGGAAACAGCCCCACAGAATACTAAACGCGACGCCATTGGATCGTACACAGCATCGAGCATCGCCACTCGACCTTCGGTATTACAGCGATCGTCATTACAGGCCATTTACTCAATATTTGCCGTCGTAGTCCGAATAACCGGACGAAGCTGCAAGCGTCACACTATGGGAAAAGGCAGCGATTTCCTACAACTCAGACAAAACTGACCCACCAATCATTGGGTACTGTCAATTATACGTACCCTCCCCGTACATCTGCAATTGGAGATGCATTATGCCGCTACACCGGCCCCTGGTATCGCTTCTGGTCGCCGTTTGCCTCTGCGCAGGTATGTCAAGTGCCCCCATCCAATCGGCCGAGAAGGAGCGCCCTACCGCGCCTCATCTGCTGCCGGACAGCACGCTCGCCTATGTCCGTATTGCAGACGCGACGGAATTGGCCGACCAGTTCCAAAAGACCGCACTTGGTCGAATATTCCGCGATCCCCAGATGCGCCCCCTGGTGGCCCAATTGTACGAGTCGCTGATCGAGCTATTCCGCGAAGCCGAGAGTCAAATTGGGCTGTCGCTTGACCAGATATTGTCGATTCCGCAAGGCGAAATGTGCTTCGCCGTTACGTCCCCGGAAGAAGGGCCACCGGCGGTAGTGTTCCTAATCGACGTGGCCGATCGCCTGCCTTTCGCACAGAAGTTGCTCGATCTGGTGGGCGAGGGGATGACGCGGGAAGGCGCAGAGAAATCAACCGAATCGGTCAAGGGTACCACAATCGTGAGCTACGAAGCTCTTGGTCGGGAGAATCGGTTTGTTCACTTCGAGAAAGACGGCGTGGTCGTTGTATCGACGGACGTGGAAACCGCAAAACAGGTGCTAACCGCCTGGGACGGCGGTGACGTGCCCACGTTGGCCGACAACATGAAATTCACCGCAATCATGCGACGTTGCGCGGGCTCCGAGGACGAACGGCCACAGATCGCCTTTTTTGTCGACCCGATTGGGCTGGTGAAACGCATTACTCGCGGCAACATGGCTGCGGCGGCCGGGATGGCGATGTTGCCAGTGCTCGGTTTGGACGGCGTCGAAGCGGCTGGCGGCAGCATCACGCTTGCCACCGAGGAGTTTGACGACATTACGCATCTTCACCTTCTGTTGGACAGCCCGCGTTCAGGCATACTCGAGATGTTGGCGCTCGAATCCGGCGACACCACGCCTGAACCCTGGGTGCCGGCGGACGTGGCCACCTATGTGACGCTGAACTGGGATTTCGCCAAGACCTACTCGGCGTTCGGCACGTTGTACAACAGCATTCGCGGCGAAGATGCTCTGGCAAGAGATTTCAACCAACGGGTATCCGACGGCCTGGAGGTTGAGTTCGAAGATGACATCATGAACGCTTTGGACGGTCGTGTTACATACATCGCGTGGATGATCCGGCCAGTGAAAATGAACAGCCGAGCCAATCTAGTTGGTGTCAAGCTGAAGGACGTAAAGAAGTTCCAAAAAGTCGTGGATCGCGTCGTTGGCAAGTTCCAGAATCGCGTGAAGGAGCAGGCGTTTGGAGGCCACACCTACTACGCCGCGGTTCAGAGGGGCGAAGGGAATCGCAATAGGCCGGAACGGCCACTAATGCGCAGGCCTGATCCAGCGTTTGCTCTCGTTGGCGACTACTTGCTACTGACCGACAGCACGGATTTGCTGAAACACGTGATTGCCACTAAGAAAGATGGGGCAAAGGCTCTGGCAAACCAGCTCGAGTTCAAACTGATCGCCAGCAAGATACGGCGTCAGCCGGGCGGCGAGAAGCCGGGGTTGCTGTCGTTCGACCGTCCAGAGGAAGGAATGCGATTGCTGTACGACTTGGCAACTGCGGATACGACTCGCGAAAGGCTTGCCAGTGGAGCCGAAGGAAACCAAGCGTTAGGTGCCTTGGATAAAGCGCTTCGCGACAATCCATTGCCTCCGTTCGCCGTGATCGCCAAGTACCTGGCTCCCGGGGGCAGCCTGCTGACCAACGACGAATCCGGCTTTCACTACACCAGTTTTACGTTGCGGCGGGAGTAGATCGTGTGATGAGTCTACCGGCGGATGACACCTGATCCATCCGGCTTTTCCTTTGGGAGGGCGACGCTCCTGCGGAGCCGCGGGGGGGGGGGGGGGGGGGGGGGGGGGGGTTTTTTTTTTGGGGGGGGCGGGGGGGGGGCGCCCCCGCGGCTCGGCTGGTGCCTCGCCCTCCCTACCCAACGAGCGGATAGTGAAATGCGGCTGCGACTACGTCGAACGAGCCGAACTCTGGTGCCTTCCACTACCTCTGTTCCATCTTCTCTTGCGCAGCATACAGACCCACGTAGACCTTAAGGTCGACCTGTCTACCGGCCTCGATCTGGGCGACAAGCCACTTCGGCACGTTTTCTAAGGGCAATGTGTGGACCGTGATTTCTTCGGATTCATCGCCGCCCCCGTCAGCTACCTCTTCGACGTTTGTGGCCAGGAAAAAGGTGACGTCCTCGCTGGTCATTCCTGCCGAAGGTGGACCGTTGAAGAGCCGGATCAACTCCTTCGCCTCGTATCCGGTCTCCTCCAACAGCTCCCTTTCGGCCGCCGTCTCGAACGATTCTCCCTCCTGCCCTGATACGTCGCCAACAAGCCCCGCTGGCAATTCAATCACGCGACCGTTGACTGGCGGGCGATACTGTTCAATCAGTACGAGTTCGCGTTTGGCCGTCACAGCAACAATGGCCACGATGCCGCTAATGTTGTTTCGCTCGGCGTATTCCCACGTCCCACGTCGGACAATTCGTAAGTACTTGGCCTCGGCCAACAAATCCGGCACACCCTGCAGCATCGGTTTATCCCCTATGAATCCTATTTGTCGGATTCAATTTGCACTCAGATCCCCTCGGTTGAGGTATTCACGAACCTACCATCTGTAACGACAATATGCTAGATAATGCCATGCGATTAGAAGACCGCGTTTGCGTCTTGGTACGTGGAAGGCGCGCAAGGCAATTATTCACTCTCTCGTTGTAGGCTACGACTAGTGTTGCGTCTAATTCGCCAGCCCACTATTGCCTCGTTGGCGTGCGTCTGCACGGTACTGTCTGCTGCGCAGGCGGCGGACGCGCAGCAGCTATTAATCCCGCGCGAACATCATCCTTGGGGCGCCTTCAATCCCGGATCGTGGATACAAGTCCGCAAGTTGACCGAAGAGTTTGATGAGCGAGGCCAGTTGAAGAGTGTCAGCACGACTGAGACCAAGACGACTTTGATCGAGGTTAGCGAGCGCGGCTACACGCTGCAACTAGAAGTCACCGTGGAAGTTGCCGGAAAACGCATCGTAGCACAACCAAGGACGGTTTACTTCGGACTCTACGGCGAGACAATCGGTCAACGCGTAGTCATCAAGTTGATCGGCAATGGCGAACTGCTGGTAGGTGAGAAGAAGGTTCAGTGTAAGATCTTCGAGTCCGTCATCCAGGGCGCCGACGAGAAGATTCTCAGCAAGATATACTACTGTGATTCCACGGCGCCCTTTGTATTGAAACGCGACGCAAAGTCAATGGATCTCGAAGGGAAGACTGTGCATCTAAGTACTCAGGTGGATGCCATTGCCGTCGAAATGCCACACAGAGTTGTGGCGGAGATCAAGACGGCGGCACACGTTCGCACGGTCAAGAAGCACGCCAAGGGCTCGACGTATACGTTAGAGATCCACTGTGACGATGTACCAGGCGGGATCGTATCTCACGCATCGAAAGAGCTGGACGATTCCGGCCGGCTCGTCCGTCGCAGCACGTTGGACTTGCTCGATTACGGAGCAGTCGACAGGAGGAAGCTGTTCAAACGACCTATTCTTCCCCGCCGTCGCTCACACAAGACGACCATTCGAGTCGCGCCGCCGAGGTAACCTCGATTCAGTCTCGATTGTCGAGACGCGAGAATCGACGATTGAAGATCTCCGGGTCAAACGGGTCACGCGGGACGAAGTCTCCAGGCTGACGCTCACTTCGTTTCATGCCATGGGACGGCGCAGCGTTCTCGCCGGAAGATCGATCACTTGCGGCGGACTCTTCCTCGACCTGAGGCAGGTTAACGGGCTCGTTATAGCTGGCCTGCAGCAGACTTGACGGACCCGGTACGATGGTTGCGGGTGGAGAATCTTCTTGATGGACAACCTGCTGGACCCAGTCGGCCAGCAACTCGAACTGTTGTTTTTCGCGATCGCTAAACAAGGCGCTCGCGAGGCTTCCGTGAGGCGCACTGGGGGCAGTTAGCAGCGGGCTGCTCTCTGGTGATTCCTTGTCGATCTGCATGAGGGACGCATGGAGGTTTCGCTGGGTGAAACGCCTGGTAAGTGTCTTTCCCCAAGACGGCCGCACCAGACGAAATTCCGACTCCGCCCCCGCACCGTGGCACGCGTTACTAGCACAGCGGTTGACGAGCAGTGGTTGTACGTCGGCCGTGAACTTTTGGACGACGTCTTCCGGCAACTCGCGCATGGTGCGTTCTAGTTCGTCCAGACTGACCGATGGACTCTTTTGTCGCTCGGTTCGCAGCGTGGGAAGAGGCCTGCTGACGGCCGTCTGCAGACGACGCTCAAGCGAATGGACTCGTGGATGATCCGCTTGGACTGCTATCGTTGCCAGCAGTTGGTCGGCAGCCTGAGGCAGAAGCGAATGCCGTATGCACCAGTCGGCCAAGTCCAGATGCCCGGAGACGTCTGTCCGTTTGAGCGGCAGCCGTTTCCGCTGGTATACCTCATCGAGATTGCGGCAATGCATCTCGACATCATGGACGGGGATCCGCAGTTCGCCCTTCTGGCCAAGCGTGACAACGAATTTGTCGCCAACGCGGGTGATGCCGCCAAGCAGGACTTGGCCGTTCCGCAGCACCAATACACCTTCCCCAACTCCCTTCTGGAGTTCCGCCGCAAATGCCGGCTGGAAAACGGAAGCGAGACAAAGGGCGAGCGCGAAGCTGCGAATTAAGGGGGACATGGCGCGCGAACGGTAGTCGATTGCGGCTGGGGGGTCAACAGCGTTTCGGCAATTCAGTCTCGCGTTCCGTAGTACTCGCGATACCAGTCGACGAACTTCGCGATGCCCTCTTCGATGGTTGTGGCCGGTCGAAAGCCAACGTCTTCCATCAAGTCATCCACGTTTGCGTAGGTTGCCGGCACGTCGCCCGGTTGTATGGGCATCATGTTCTTGTCAGCCGTCTTCCCCAAGCATTTCTCCAGCACCTCGATGAAGTGCATCAATTCCACCGGTTGATTATTGCCGATATTGTAGAGCTTGTACGGCGCTAGACTCGTGCCAGGATCTGGCTGATCACTCGACCACTCGGAATTCGGCTCGGGAATGCGGTCCGCCACACGGATGACACCCTCAACAATATCGTCGATGTACGTAAAGTCCCGCTGCATCTTGCCGTGATTGTAAACGTCAATCGGTCGGCCTTCGAGGATTGCTTTGGTGAACAGGAATAGCGCCATATCCGGCCTTCCCCACGGGCCGTACACCGTGAAGAAGCGGAGCCCCGTTGTGGGCAGACGGAATAGATGGCTATAGGTGTGCGCCATCAGCTCATTCGCCTTCTTCGACGCAGCGTACAGACTGACTGGATGATCCACGTTGTGGTGGACCGAGAATGGCATCTTCGTGTTGGCACCATAAACCGAACTGGACGAAGCGTAGACCAGATGCTTGACGCCGTGATGTCGGCATCCCTCAAGGATATTGACGAACCCTACAAGATTGCTGTCCACATAGGCATGGGGATTCTCCAGCGAATAGCGCACGCCCGCTTGTGCCGCCATATTAATGACGACATCGAATTGATTCTCCTGGAACAGATCGGGCATGCCGCGCCGGTCGGCCAGATCCATCTGCACAAACTGAAAACCACGCTCGCCCTGCAGTCGTGCCAACCGATCCTTCTTCAGTTGCAGGTCATAGTAGTCATTTAGCTCGTCAAGCCCCACGACGTGATCGCCGCGTTCCAAAAGCCTCTGGCTGACATGGTATCCAATGAAACCAGCCGCACCTGTCACTAGGTATCGTGTCATGATTAAGGTTGCCTCTTAGTGTCGTTTTGCTACTTGCTTCGACCCGATATGCGCCGACCCGGACAGTGGGAAGTCCTCCTTCTTGCTTATCGCTGACCGCTAATCGCCAATGGCTCAGCTTAGTAGTTCGGCGTTGGTGCTCGGTAGTCACTCAGGTCAATCGATCGAAACCACTCGATCGTCTTCTCCAAGCCTTTGCGCAATGGGACTGAGGGATTCCAATCCAATCGCTCCCGCGCCAACCCGATATCGGGGCGACGTTGCTTCGGGTCGTCTGCAGGCAGTGGGTTGAGGGTGAGTCCGGAAAGTGACCCGGTCAATTCAATGGCCAATTCGGCAAGTTCAAGAATGGAGAACTCATCGGGATTACCCAAGTTCACAGGGCCGATGAACTCGTCTGGCCCCTCCATCATCCGGATCATTCCTTCCACCAGATCGTCGCGGTAGCAGAACGATCGTGTCTGTGAACCGTCGCCGAAAATCGTGATGTCTTCGCCGGCCAAAGCCTGTCGAATGAAATTCGACACAACGCGGCCGTCAAACGGATGCATGCGCGGACCGTACGTGTTAAATATCCGCACGATGCGAATATTCACATGGTTCATCCGGTGATAGTCCATGAACAGCGTTTCCGCCGCGCGTTTGCCTTCGTCATAGCAGGCCCGAGGCCCGATTGGATTCACGCTGCCACGGTAGGATTCCGGCTGCGGGTGTACCTCCGGATCTCCGTATACTTCGCTAGTGGACGCCTGCAGGACCTTCGCCTGACAACGTCTTGCCATCCCCAAAACGTTGATCGCCCCCACCACGGATGTCTTCACCGTCTTGATGGGATTGTACTGGTAGTGCCCCGGCGCGGCGGGGCAGGCGAGATTGTAGATCTGATCCACTTCGAGCCATGTAGGCAGCGTGATATCGTGTCGAATCAACTCGAAATTCGGCCGATCCAACAGATGTGCTACATTCGTCTTCTGGCTGGTGAAAAAGTTGTCCAGGCAGATAACATCATGCCCGGCATCCACCAACCGCTCGCACAAATGCGACCCCAAGAACCCGGCCCCACCGGTTACCAGAATGCGTTCTAGCACAGACACCTTCCTCATTAGGCAAAGCGGAAACCGCTAGCATCCTTGGACAATAAGCAGAGGGAGGGAGTATATCGTCTTTGTACGCGACGGAACCAGAGCAAACGGGCGCTCAGCTGTATGTTACACCGCTTACTGCCCACTGAAAGGTGCTGATGCCGAATGGATATCGCCCGACTACGCCGCCCGCCGTCGTGCTTCTTTGTGCACCAATTGCGAGGCGGCGGGGCGAATCGCAATACTGGGATCCGGCGAGGCGGCTGTTTTTGGCTCTTCCTCAGCCGATTCTTCGACGGGCCAATGCCGACAGAACGATTCAAACAAACGAAACAGGTCGTCCGGACGTCGTGTCGTTAGGCCTTCCTCGACGTGCCCCTCTGCGACAATCGTCGTCTGTAGGTGATCGTTGCGCTGGATCGAGTATCGAAACTGCCAGGAATTGGTCGGCGAATCCTCGTCAAGCAGTGAAACAGCGGACTCCGGCTCGCTCGCTGTTCTGGAGAACACCGGAGTGAGCGCAGGCTCTTCGGCACTTTCGTTTCTACGCGTCCAACTCAATCGGTCGATCAGACGCCCACTACTTGGATTCGCACACACGAATTCTATGCTCCCACCTCCCCACTTGTCGACTCGTCGACACAACTTCTCCCAGATGTCATCCTGGGAACAGCCCGCCAAAATGGGTATCCGGGCCGCAAGCATTCGCGAAGGCCATGCTCGCATGTTATCGACCACCAGCATGTTGACTGCGTTGATGTGTCGGAATAGGAGGCCTGCCTCGTCATGTCCGAAAATGCGTCCGGCTGTGAGCAGTACCAGGACCGTTATGCACAGGCCGACCGCCAGGATGTCGCTCTGGGAATAGGCCGAAACGAGCGCAACCGTGGCCATGACAACGCTCAAAGCACCAAGCGTCAGGAGGCTCTGGACACGCGTCAGTCCGCGGTCCTGTAGGCGATGGTGGATATGTCCCCGATCCGCTTGAGCGATGCTCTTACCTGTCAACTTCCTTCTAAGGATGGCCAGCAGCGTGTCGTAGACTGGAATACTAATTAGCACCAGCGGAACGATCATCATGAATCCAGCCGCCTTCTTCATCGAGGCTTCGATGGAGAGCGCCCCGATTAGATAGCCGAGCGTCAAGCTCCCCGAATCCCCCATGAAGATTCTTGCAGGTGGCCAATTATGGATCAGAAAGCCAAGGATGCTGCCGGCAAACATGAGAGCGAATACAGCGATATCGTATCGGTGCGACAGTGCCGCCAATGCAGCGATCCCAATCGCCACAACCAAGCTGATTGTGCCGGCTAGACCGTCAAGGCCATCGACCAAATTGATGATGTTCGAGCATGCGACGAGCCATACGACGGTGAAGACCACTCCCCACAATCCAAGCTGCATCTTGATGCTAACAAACTCGACCGATTCAATCGACTGCCCCCAGATGGCAAATGGCAGACTGGCTACGATCTGCCATAGAAACTTGTTACGGGCACGCATGCCCCATTTGTCGTCTACTAAGCCCAAGACGCAGAATAGCCCTCCCGAAAGGAGTAGCATTGGGATGCCAACGCCAGCATTGGAATGCTCATCTAACCATCCATCGCCAGCAGTCAGAACCAAACCAAAGACAACTACCAGCGAACAGTACATTGCTGCCCCGCCCATCAGAGGCGTAGGTTTCTGGTGTGTTTTACGGCCACCGTCCGGCACGTCCACTAGTCCTACGGCCGGCGCGAACCATCGCGCGCCCCAAGTCAACAGGAAACTCAGCGCTGCGGTTCCAGCGACCGCAACACAAATCGGCCAAACCATGGACATCCTCCCTGATATCCTCAACGCGGCGACGGGCGACCTGTTTCTTCTATACCGTGGAAACGGTGGCCTATGCTGCACGCCTTGGTGCGATTCGTGGGGGTGCAGGTTCTTCGGCTACGGCGTCATCGGCCTCATCGTCGTCGTGTCCGTACCCGTACCCATACCCATATCCGTACCCATATCCGTATCCGTACCCGTAACTGCCGTCCTGCTTCTCCGTGTCGATTCGATTAGCTACCACACCAAGCAGGTTTGCTTCAACGGCTCGCAGGCTATCTGCAGCACGCAGGACCATACGTCGGCGATTTTTCTCCGGTTGCACGACCAGCACGACTCCGTCGACGAGCCGACCAACCATCGCGGCATCGCTGGTGGCAAGTATGGGCGGGCAGTCAATCAGGACCTGATCGTAATTGGATTCAGCCCAACCGATTAGGTCCGAGAATCTCGATGAGCTGATCAGCTCTGATGGGTTCGATGGTCTTGTGCCACTGGGCAGGATATCCAGATTCTCAAACCCGCTCGCCTGTATGCAAGAGTCGCACGCACTGTCCAAATCGTCTTCGGAACGCAGGACTTCAGATAATCCTTGAAGCCCTTTCATGGCAAATCGCTTGGTTAGTCCCGGACGTCGCATATCGGCGTCAATTAACAGCGTACGTTTACTCGCCGCCGCATAGGTTGCGCCCAAGTTAGCAAGTACCGTTGTTTTTCCGTCGGAGGGTTCCGCGCTAGTGATTGTCAGACGGTCCCTTTCCTGGCCACTCAAGGCCAGTGTCGTGCGTAGGGTGCGAAATGCTTCCGACTCAACTCCGTTGGGCGATGTATGGACCGCCAGTGAGTCGATTCCACTGGTACTCCCTTCGTCTGCTAGTTTCCGAATCACCGATAGCAGTGGTGTGTCAAGTTGTTGGGTCATTTCTTCGGGAGTCTGAAAACGGTCATCCAGCAAATCCACGCCATAAACAACTCCAAGCCCCACGGCCAAACCGAACACTGCGGCAATCACGAGAATTCGGATTGGCGAATTCTTGGGGACAGGAATTCCCGACGGTCCTGGTTCGTTCAGTACCGCCAGACGCATTTCCGCATGTTGCTGGTTAACATCGAGCCCCGCAAGACGATTCAGTACGGTGGTATGCATCTCGCGCAACAGGCTGACTTCGCGTTCGGCAATTGCCACTTCGGCCAGACGACCGTTGATTTCCATGGCCTCGTGAGCTGCTTTATCGTAGGCCCGCCGCAGCGAGGATTCTTGATCTAATTGAATCGCGACACTGCTTTCCAGCACCCTTAACAGCTGCTGCGCCACGCCGGGATCGCGAACACCGTTTGACAGTCTCGTTCGCGTTTGGGACAGATACTCTGCGTCCTGCCGGGTCGCTTCACGCAACTTGACGACCTTGGGATGAGCATTTCCATAATAAGGGCTGAGCGATGCGAGAGTCTTCTGGTTTTCGAAGAGCCTTTGTTCGATCTCTGCCAGAGGTGGCCGTTGGTCCAACTCCATCAGCGCGGCGATCTGGCTCTGGTCCAATAGGCCGGCCAGAGATTCGATGTGCGACGTTAGATCGCCACCTTCTTGAGCCGCCTTCCGGGCGGCACTCAAGGCAGCCTCCAATTGCACGCGGCGACTCTCGACCTGTGTGAGGGACTGACTCAAATCCAATGCCCGGCTCACCGCTGGATGGAGGGTCTGTGTGTCACGGCCCACACTGAACTCGCCCGACTCCTTCTGAATCTCGAGGAATCTGCGTTCCTTGCTAAAGAGACGTTCCTCCAAGTCAGTTCGCTCGTTGTCCAGCGATGTGACCAGTTCTACGGAAACGCTCTTTTGGGTTTCGTCCAAGAATTCCTGAGCGGACTGGATAACGGCGCGAATCATCATTGAAGGAGCACGCTGATCTCTCGATTGACAGGAGATTTCTACAATGTTTCGATTGGCTCGCTTCTTCTCTTCCTGCGTCACGGAGAGAATCGCACGCAACTGTCGTAGTTGTTTTTCTTTGGGAGTTGAACGGTCCAATTCGGGCGGAAAGCGGTCGATCTTTCCAAGCGCTGTACCGAGCACCGCGTCACTGATCAAGACTCGTCCGTAGGTTTCTACGGGAACTAATGACGCGAACTCAGGCCCCGCCCTCGTATCGTGACGAACCTGCTGGACCAGTAGGGACGCGCTCGCTTTGTAGTCGGTGGGCGAATTGTGGTCAGATACCAGCTTCAGGACGCCTAAACCAACACTGACCAGCACGGCCATCAGTACAATATGTTTGTGGCGGCGTACTACCCATACAAATCGAAGAACGCTTCGCAACGTATGCGCTGCACCTTGATTACCGCCATCCAGTTCTAGTTCGGCTGGGTCTTCTCTCATCCGCGTTTGGGTCCTGTTAGCTACATACCGGTTGCGGCCGTTCTTGCGGCGTTGTACCCCACGCCTACAAGCGCGCCGAGTGTATCAATGGTGAACGTGATGAGGTTCTCCTCGACGCTCACCACGTCCCCCGCCGCCAATAAAACATTCTCATCCGCGTTTCTCTTTGCCGCGCGAATCGAAGCATTTATTGTAATCGTTTCATCGCTGCCGGGCTTCTGCCGAATCACCTTCACTTTGTCGGCGATCCAGTTCGAGTGCCTCGGTCCGCCAGACTCTGCCAATGCATCCAGCAGGCGTACTTGACGACCGGGTGGCAACGGCAGAATCTTGTTGCCAGTCAAACCCATCAGCGTTACGTAGCGTTCAGGGCTCTTCATCACGGTCACGGTAGTGCCGTCCTGCAAATACCGGTTCGTTGTTGTCGGCTCGCCCGCCGCCTGTGCATTCAGTAGATTCATTCGTATCAGCCCCGGAGCCGGCGCACGACGTGTATCGTTCGCTGGTGAGTTGTAGCTCGTCTGCCTGATGCTTCCTACTGCACTGTTCGGCTCGAAGCCGGGCTGATGCTGGAAGCTCGAAGCTTGGATCTCGACAATCGGACTGGCTTCCTCACTCAGCCCGTCGGCTGCCGCTAAGGCAGCAGCCAGTGTGCTGGCACCTGCTCGCAAATCGTAAGTACCGGGCTTCTGAACTGCTCCAGTGACGGTCACACGATTCACGGCTTTTTCTTTGAACGTCACCGAAACGGTTGGATCGCGATAGATCTCTCGGCGGATGCTCGTTTCCCGAATCGCCCCCGCTGCCCCCGCGAGGCTCAGCCCGGCCACGCGCAGAGGGCCGACTAATGGGACGGCGATTGCCCCGTCTCCGGCCACGACAACCTCCCAGTCTTCCGAATTGGCGTTCTTTTCCTCCCAGATCTCATCGCCTGCATTTATCTTCACCTGCAGCGTGTCACCCGCGTGGATCAATTCGTTGTCCGCGACACCAGGTCCTAGATGCGTGAGTTGAAATGAATCCACGCTAACCGCCTTGGTTGCCTGGAATTCCTCGGGTAGACTGCTCGCGTTGTAAACTCCGGTTTGGCATCCGGCAAGCGAGGCCAGCAGCAGAGCCCAAAGGGATCCAGGCAGCACACCGCTCCGCGCACAACGAAGTAGTGCTGCGCACCTGATCCCAATTGCCCCCGCAGACCGCACGCATGGGTCATTGATGCTTGCACATTGCGACTGGTCCCTCGCGTCGACGTCTGGGACGACACGCCGGGAAAACACGCATCCAGTTAGAGTCAGCGAGCCGAGACTTCTGATCAGTTGATGCATCAGTTATTCCGTTGCCACTGGTAGCGTTTGAAAACGATCAGGGAAGTGAACCGGCAGATTAGCGATTCAATGGATATGGACCCCAAGAGCGTGTAGTTGGCCCGTTAAATACGAGAAATGGCGCCCTCGGTCCAGAGCAAAAAAGCAGCTTAGTTGCGAGGCACCACCCCAGGAGGGACCTTGAAGGTGTCCGAGAGGACTCAACGCTCAAAATACCTGATTCGAGCGGAGTTGGACTGCTAGCACATCCGCCGCGAGACGTGTCACGCGACCAGCCCGGAAAGCGTCAGGCACAGCCTGACCTACACAGATTCAACATGCCGCAAGTGGCCGGTGGCTTCGGTGTACTCCGTGCTTCCATGGCCCGATTCGCTGTTGTCCGCAACGGTTGAATTAGGTATATCAAGGACCGTATCGTGTGGAGAGTGCTTCTATCACCCACCCGGCTGGGTCTGGCACATTCGATAGAAACCCGAAGCAAGCGACGCAGGCCGTTACGCCCCCGCTTTCCAGCTTTTTGCATGAGTGATCGCAAGTCCTTCTGTAGGATGGCTTTCCAAAGCCGTCCATCGACGGGCTTAGAAGCCCATCGTACAAGGCTTTACGACGTTTTACGCAATAGGCTGTTACGCTTCGGGTTAAGTGTCGGAAAAGATCGGGAGCGGTATACCTTCATCCTTTGAACTATCGCCATGCCTATTCTTGCCAAAGAACAAGACCTGTACCCGCTCGATCTGCTGGATCGTTTTCTTGCTGGCGAACTGGAGGGCCAAAGTTGGTGGGCAATGTACACGCTTTCGCGGCGCGAGAAGGAACTGATGCGGCGGTTGCGTGTAATGGACATCGGGTTCTACGGCCCGATCATCAGCCAACGCAGACGTTCGCCAGCGGGACGTGTCCGAACTTCCCATGTCCCCATATTTCCCAACTACGTCTTTGTTTGCGGCGACGACTTCCAGCGTTACGAGGCACTGACGACGAGTTGCGTTTCTCGGCATATCGAAGTCCCCGACGGTATGCAATTGGCGACCGACCTAAAGAGAATGCATGAGCTGATTGCACTCGGTCACCCGCTGACGCCCGAAGCCCGTTTGCAGAAAGGGACGCCAGTCCGAGTTCGCTCAGGGCCGTTTGCCGGCTTCGAGGGCACGGTCATTCGCCGCGAAAACGAAACAAGACTGCTAGTCGCCGTCAAGTTCATGCAACAGGGAGCCTCGGCAGTACTGGACGACTGCCAGGTAGAGCGGCTCCATTGATGAAGAACATGAGGGTTGGGACGCGAAGTTCCAAGTCAAAGCTCACTTGCGATGGCCATTCCTATCGTTGTTGAGTCCCACGCTGGTCGCGCGTGGCTGTCGAAGCGCTGCGTCTCGCTAGTTCCAACTGTTGTCTCAGCTCTTGGCTTTCTGGATATTGCAGTAGGCACCATTGCAGATGCCTAGCGGCCTCTGCGAACTTCTCTTCTTCCAGCAATACTGTGGCCAGACAGCGCCGTGATTCATAGTCGTTTGGCGCCGCAACGACCGCCTGTCTGGCGGCGTTAACAGCTCGATCGTGCTCACCCAACTCATCGTATAGTCGCTGCAATGAGCGCCAAGAGCGAGCTGCCTCTTCACCTTCTTTGCCTTCGACCTGCTGTTGGAGCATGTTCACGTACTGGATGGTGATCTTCTTGGCATCATCTTTTCGGCCGAGACGTCTGTAGTGTGCACGTAGCAGCCCCATCGCCTTCAAATCCGGCTCGAAATTCTCAAGGAAGAACTCCGGGCCCTGTTGACCGAACATTTCGACAATTCGCGACTGAAGATAAGGTTCCTGCTCGTAGGCCACCTTGAAGTGCGTTATCGCACGGTCGAAGTCTCCGTCCAGCGCGGCTTCCTGGCCGGCGGCAAAGTTGACCGCGGCTGAATAGGGACGGACCTTCACGGCTTGGTCAATATAGGCAGTCTTGTCACTTCGCCGTGAGCCCTCCAGAAACATCAACTCCTCGAGATGGACATAGCCCTCGCCCAGCAACGGACAGAGGCACACGGCCCGATAGGCGTGGAAGCGGGCGCGGTTCAGAAGAACAACGTGGTCGCCAACAGCCACTAGTAACCAGTCATCGAGCGCCTCGCGCGAGGGGAACTCTGATGCCAGTGCCGCGTCGCGGATTTGTGTCAGCGGCATATTGTTTTCGCTAGATTGTTGTTCGAGATAAAACTTGTGAAGGCAGAGTCCAGCCAAACGCAGGTGGGCCTGGGCGTCGGTGGGGTCCCGTTCTATAGCACTTTCTAGATGGGTTACGCGCAAATCGATAGACTCGGGTGGTGCTTCGAGAATGTCTTCGTGTCTCTGAGAGATCACCTTGTAGTGGTCCCAGTGAGAAGACGCCTGCGCGGGTCCAACAAGAACATCTATAGCGCACATGCCTATAACAGCGGTGACGAGGCTTGCTGTGATGCAAACGGTCCGCGGCAACGGGACATCTGAACGTTTGGGATCGCTCTCCGCTCGTGGCAAACGGCGCAATTGGCAAGCGCATGCGGCCAGGATGATAGTCAGTGACATGCAGGCCGGGATATACCAGACGAAGTCGATAATCGAGTGTAGCACGCTGGCGGTGAGCCCGGCCGAGATGGCCCCCACGTAGGCGATCGCCTCACGGGAACGTCTCATCGACTGAATGCACCACCATCCACAAAGCAGAATCGCGGCAAGCACAAGCGCAAGCCCGAGAATCCCCGTTTCGAGCATGACCTGAATGTACCCATTCTCTGCGTGTGTGTATACGACATTGTGACTCCGCTCGAAGTACGTCGGGAAGACCTCTCGGTGACTTCCCGCACCGGTACCCGCGAAAGAGAAGTCGCGAATCGCTTGAATTTCTCGCTCCCATAGCATCAACCGACCCCACAGAAGCTCCTTCGGTGTGCGGGCTTCGGTAATCGTGTCGATCTCGTTGCTCAGCTGCTCGTGTCCATACAGGAAGACGCCCCCAACAACTACACATCCAACCACCACAAAAATCGCCGCCGCCCTCTTGCCAATCAACGCACCGAAAGCATAGAGACCGAGACACACGCCGGTTGCCAGAAGAAGGGCAACCATACCGCCGCGCGAGTAGCCTAAAAGGCCAGCCAATCCAACCACCGCCAGAGCCGCAACGACTGCGGGCCCGCGAAGCTGCTGCCACTCGCGTTTCAGGGTGCTCCCCGTACGGAAATGTTGGCGTCTTTCAACGCGTTGATTCCAAACGCGATGAGCCCACCAGATCAACGGTCCAAGTCCAAGTGCCAGAAAATGGGTGAAGTGATTCTCATTTTGGAACGGCCCTCTGACCGCCCCGTACGTGTCACGATAGGGGTGATCGTAGATCCAAAGGAACCGGCCGTTACCGGCAAGGAACTGGGCGAGCCCAACCAGGGCCATTATGAATGCCGCCAGCCCCAGCCGACGCAACCATCGCTCGACATCCTGTTTTGTGCGAATCTGCTGGAGCATGAGCACGAAGAGCATGGAATAGGCCAGGTACATGACCAGACTGGCGCGAGTCGCCTGCGGCACCAATGACAATTGAGACCACGTTCCCAATCGAGAGCCTATCGCACCATCAGGCATCCATGCCGGCAGAGTATCTGCAAGCGAAGGAGACAGCACGGTTAGCCACGCGAGGGGCAATGGTATCAGTTGCACGACGATCAGAATCAGCCCCCCGAGCATGATCAGTTTTGCGCCTATCGGGACGCGGCGTGTGTGAGCTGCGAAGCATTGTCCAATCGTCCAGGCCAGTGCTGTGATGCAGACGATGGCAACAAACACCAGCCGTCCCAACGGATGACGGCCACCCATGAACCACGGTGCGACGAAGACGACAGAGAGGAGCCCAAAATCGACGACTCGTGCAAGAAGATGCTCGATAGGCCGACCATCGTCCCTCGCGTGCGTCTTGACATCCGCGTGGCGGGCTACGGGGCGTGTTCTATTTTTGCTTTCAGACATAAACGAATCGGTGCATGCCTTTCTTCCGTCGCCGATACCTAGCGACGTCGGATTTTCACGTCCCGTGCCACCGGCAACTCGCGGTTGCCACGGAAGACGCACAGGCGGAATATCCGTGAGACGCTAATGGGGATGCCAAGCGAACTAATGAACGTTCAGAATCCGAATTAGCACCAGGGTACTTGCAGCATTCTGGTGCAATGAAAGCCCTAGCCCATTAACTTGGGCAGCGGACTGGTCACGCGGCTTTGTCTATCCTGTGTGGCACGTGTGGTGGCACGGTGGCTGACGGGCTGGGAGTGTGCTGTCTGGCTCCAAGAAGTCTCGCCCGGATGACCGAGCAAACGAAGGACGGAATGCACAGTTGCCTCTTCCATCTCCTCGGGTTACGGGCTAGACGGTACAGGAACTCGGTGCCTGTCTTTCGGAATACGCTTGGCGCCCATTTGGCGTGGCCGCTCAATACATCAAGAGTCCCTCCCACTCCCATGCAGAAGGAAGCGTTGATCTGATCTCGATGCTCGGCGATCCACTTTTCCTGTCGGGGAGATCCCAATGCTACGAAGAGCATATCGGCCCCGCTTCGATTGATCTGATGGACGACGCGTTCATTGTCGTCAAAGTAGCCATCCTGATTTCCAGCAATGCGAAGTGCGGGGTACCTTCTCTCCAAGCACTTGCGGGCCCCATCGTTCGACTCACGCGACGCTCCGAGTAGGAAGACGCTGAGAGCCTCCTTTTCTGCGGCGGCCATCAATTCAATGAAGAGCTGCACACCAGTAATCCGCCTAATATGCATGCCGTGCAGCAATCTGGCCGCGACCGACGCGCCAATACCATCACAGATATGGAGATTGGCCTGTCTAATCAAGTGCCACAGCTCTGGCTCAATACCGGCTCTGTGGATTTTTTCCGGATTGATCGCCACACAGAAGGTCTTTGCGCCCTCTCCTATCCAACCAAGGATGGATCGTACTGCGTGATCATACGAATCCAGCAGACTGACGGGCACGCCGAGAATCTCGACCGAGGTGACACTGGTCGTTGTTGGAGTCATCGGAATCCTCGCATGTTCGAAATGCGTACTCGGTCAGCGCGTGGAACGCCCACGCCTGAGCCCATCGCATATAGCAAATGCTGTTGGTGTAAAATCGCCGTTTCTGAAAGCCGAACCGGCCCTTGCCTCTGTAGAAATGGCGTAACATCCACGTCAGCACGCGGTCCGTCAGGTCGCGATACTCGTCCCCCATGGCGGCGAAGAAAGCAATCGCCTGCGCTGGCGCATGGATGTCAATCGGATAGGTTTTGTTGTGGAAGTACTTTGGCGTGCCGTCCGGCAGGAAAAAGTGCTTGGAATAATACTCCACACCGCGATGGTAGCTCGTTTCGTACTCCTGAGCGCACCCTTCGTCAAGAACGTAACGAAGTGCCTGGAGGTCAAAGCCGGTATGGAAGGAATCAACCCACTTCTGCACGGGCGTGTCTGCATAGTACCATGATCCGTCCTCGCGTTGATGTTGCATCGAATAGGCCAAGCTGGCCAAGGCGGCGTCCATGAGCGCAGGCGAATTGCAGTAGCGGTTCAGCCGAACGAGGATGGAGGCGCCGAGCATGTTTGCATTGTGGACGACGCCCGTATCAACCGGTGTGTAACTGAAGCAGAAGGTATCGCCAAGTGCAGTGCGATTCAGATCACCGAGGATGAAGTCCGTGATCGGTATTGCCAGGTCTAGCGCTCGATCGTTGCCGGTCAGTGCATAGCAGTCCAACAAGGCATGCCCAATGAAAGCCGTGTTGACAATCGTTGGAGTCCCCCTAGGACGGAGGAACGTACGGGACTGCCAGTCGAAATTGTAGCCCCAGCAGTTTCCCGAATAGCCGGGACATCTCAATTCACCGAGCAGATCAAGCAGGTAACCGATGCGGTCTTGATACTCTGGCTGTGGTGCGAGCCGGTTGAGTTTGGCGTAGCCCCACAGAAAGAGGCCGATTGCCTTTGGGTTATGCCCTTTGCGCACCGCTAATAGCGGCCGCAGATTAACCGGACATCTCTTCAATGCCTGTGTGCACGCGATACGACACCACTTGCTCCGGCGCGTTAGGAGCCGGAGAAGCGGGCTGTTCAGTGCATCGTAAGGATCGTAGCCGGCGTAGTCACGCCGCTCCACGTATCCCAGGAGTTCCTGTAGTACAGGTCGTACTTTCATTTGAGGCCCATTCAGACGGTTGAATCATGACAGGATTGCGCGAGCGCAGTGACTCCAGTACACCAAACGTGCAAGCCGTCACAGCGAATATCTCGCTCGGATCTACTATCGCCCTGCCGCCCTCCTTGATGCGATGCATGAACGATCTCACCATGGCGGCTTGGCCTTTGTCCTGGCCAAACAGGCGTTTTCGAAACGGCTTGCGTTTCGAGTGGACGACCAGTTTTCGGAAATCTTCAATGACCGCACTGATTCCCGATTGATGTACCTCGATGCGTTCCTTGGGCAAATCCTTCGATCCATTGGCGAAGTACGACACGTTGCCAACGGATCCGTCGGAGAATTCGATGTTGATAACGACCGTGTCATTCAAGCTCTGAGGATCTGGAAGTGCGGAGGCAAAGACACGCACGGGCACGGAGCCGCAAATGAAACCTAGTAGGTCTATGAAGTGACATGCCTCACCTACGATTCGGCCGCCGCCAAGGTTTGCATCTTGAATCCAATGATCCGCGGGGATCGCGCCGGCGTTGATTCGATAAACCATGGAACATGGCCCGTTACCTATTCGTTCTTTGAGACGGGTCACGAGAGAGGAAAATCGGCGATTGAAGCCCACCACCAGTTGCTGTTCGGTCTTCTGACGATAGAGGTTCTCGATTTCGCCAAGTTCCTGCAAGTTCAAACAGAGTGGTTTCTCTACGAACACGTGCTTCCCGGCGTCGAGCGATTTCAGCACATAGTCAGCATGCGAGTCGTGACGAGTGGCGATGAAGACCGTGTTGATTTCTTGATTGTCAAGGACGTCTGACGGATCAGACGTGCAGAACTCGAATCCATGCCGCTCCGCGACCCTTCTCGACGTCGTTCCCGAACGCGACATAACTCCTTTGCAGACGACTTGGCCGTCGCTTCTCGGAATATGTGGAAGCAGGTTGCCTTGGGCGTAGCTTCCCGCGCCGATGAACGCGATCCCGACCCCAGCGGCCGGGCGAGACTCACGAACAACGACGGGGCGTCGTTCGAGCGGGCTATCCAGATCGTACTTCAGCACGATACCTAGAAACGGCTCGGTGCGATTCACGATCAGATCGTAGGCTCTGGAAGCATCCGCAAGGCTGAACTCGTGTGTCGTCAGATAGTCCAGACTGACACTTCCCGCGTGCACCAGTTCCTGAAACGCCTTCATGTTTCGGTTTTCCGTCCATCGAACGTAGGGCGCCGGGTAGTCGATCCCTTTCTCCTCGTAGGCGGGATCGTAACGGCCCGGACCGTACGAGCAGGACATACGCAGGTCGAGTTCCTTCTGATAGTACGACTCGCGGTCGAAACCCGTAGGTACGGCGCCGACTACGACGACTCGCCCCTTCTTTCGCGAGATTTGGCCGGCAAGATTGATAGGATCCAGGCTTGAAGTACCTGCCGTGATGATGACGGCGTCGACACCAAGGCCACCGGTTGCTGCCTGAATCTCTTCCGCAACACCCGGTGCGGATCGCGGCCAAGCGAGGTCGGCGGCGTTCTTACGGGCAATTTCCACGGCACTGGAGTCGACGTCGATTCCGAGTGTCCGCACGCCGCTGGCGCGGAGCATTAGGCAAGTGAGCTGCCCAAGCAACCCTAGTCCAATCACGGCACAGTTTTCGCCCAGACGCAGGTCGGCTTGCCGGACGCCCTGCAAAGCGATCGCCCCCAATGTGTTGTAGGCGGCTCGCTTCAGGTCGGCATCCGCGGGCAACTTGACGCAGAGGTTCGCGGGCACGGCCACAACTTCGGCATGGTTGGCGTATCCCACACCGGCACACGCCACCCTGTCCCCTGGGGTGAAGCCGGTTGCCCCCAAACCGACCTCCACGACCTCGCCGGCCGAGCTGTATCCCAACGGCGAGTAGGCGTCGAGTTTCTTCATCACGGCCCGAAACGTCTGAATTGGCCCCTGTGTCTTCAGCGTCTCCAGTACCTGCCGTACTTGTTCGGGCCGCTCCTTGGCTTTGCCCAGGAGGCTCTTCCGCGCGCTCTTGACCGTCGAGCCCTCAGTGCCAGCGCTGATCAGAGAGAAGTGGTTGCGCACCAGCACCGTGCCGGCTGCTACGACAGGCATCGGTACTTCGCGAATCTGCATCTCACCGGATTTGAGCTGTTGTGTGAGCTGGTCCATGATTCAATTCCTCGCAAAGTTCTCTAGGCTGGTACATTGTATTGTCTGAAGGTCTCACTACCTCGCTTGCCAACAGGGGGCCGGGGGAGACTCTGGCACAGCGCCAACGATCGGTCGCCGGGGGCGCAGGCCTTTGGTTGCGGTGGCGTGAGCCATGTTCGAATGCAATCGCAGTGTGGAAGGTCGTGCCGCTTCGGAAGGTATTGGTTAGGCGACTCTCCGTTCTGGCGACTGCTGAGCGGCAAAGGCTGTCAATTCCGAACTGTCCGCAAGGAAGTTGGCGGGCAATCCGCGAGACACACCTGATTCAATAACGTCAACGACGCTCCGAAAGAGATGATCGCGACCGAATCGGTCGCGTACGGCGGCGACGTGCTCTCGCGCGGCGCGGATGGCGCTCGTGTCAACGTCGGCCAACTGGGCTCTCACGCCTGATTCGTCGTAACTGCAACTCCAGCCGATCCCCATTTCCTCGACAAGATCCGCGCAATCGTTTTCACCGAGGACGAGAAGCGGCAGACGGGCAGCGATGTAGTCAAATACTTTGTTGGGAATGGAACTGGAGATCATCGGCACCACGCCAATGTCCATGCGGTTCAGGTATCTCACGACTTCGTCGGGCGAGAGTCGTCCAACGATCGTGACATTCTCCATATGGTTCTTCTCGATGTAGTCGACCACTTCGGCGTATCGCTCTCCCTGTCCGTCGTCACCGATGAGTGTAAGCCGAAATCGCTCGTCGCCGTTGATTGCTTGCAGCACGGGCATCACGTCGATCAGGTGCTGCAGCATCGCCACGCACACCAGGTCGATAGGTTCCTTCGGCCCCGTACGGCGTTGCGCGATCGATTCCCAACGATCACGGTCGTAACCCAGCGGTACGAATACCGAGTCCTTGCGTGGTGCGTAGCGATGCAGCCAATCGACAAACGAAGGCGCGACGTGGACAAATTTATCGAGAAATCGCAGTGAGGGATAGAGGTACACGTGGCAATACGTGTTGAAAGCGAATCGTCGCGTGCGATCGCGAAGGACTAGGCCATCGGGCCACACGTCCCGTATATCCAACAGGACCGATGTTCCCCGCACGATTCGCAGCACGGCCGCCGCGAGCATCATCTCAACCGGGCGTGACGGCAGGATCAGAACTGTCTGCCGGTTGAGACGTGGCAGCAGATATAAGAAGAACGAGAGCGACAGAAAGGAATTGGAGATGACTCGGCGCACCGACACGTTTGACATATAGCCAATGCAGTGCTTTACGGTGAGCTTGTAGGTGGCCTTTTGGCGGCCTTCTTCGATTTCGGTCTTGGAGAACCACCGCTTCTCGGCATGGTAGAAGTCAGAGGTGACGTACTCCAGGTCATATCCTTCGCGCACCAAGAAAGCGGCGAGGCTAGGATGGCGATTGCCTCGTTTGGTTAAGACGGATTCTGTCGGTCCT
The DNA here is from genome assembly GCA_964617665.1 of uncultured Pirellulaceae bacterium. Lineage (GTDB taxonomy): Bacteria > Planctomycetota > Planctomycetia > Pirellulales > Pirellulaceae > JADHUC01. The sequence goes on along the minus strand of CAZUAH010000072.1, from coordinate 14,281 downwards.
ACGATGTAGATCTTCTTAGAACTCGCCATGGTTCACTTTCGCGTAGGTTGGTTACCGTAGTATACGAGTGTATATTGCGGTGAATTGCCGAATGATGTTCTCCACGTCGAATCGGGCACAGCTCACTTCGGCAATCTGCCGACGTTGCGACCGAATCGCTTCGATGCGTCCGCAGGCCGAAGCCATCTTTGCGGCCAAGTCCTCGGCCGACCGGAGTTGGACAATCTGTCCGTTCCGGTCATTCTCGATGATCTCCGCCAACGCGCCGACATCGGTAGAAAGTATGTATAGACCCGCGACCAACGCCTCGAGAACGCTGGTCGGGCAGCCTTCCGTCCACGACGGAAATACGTAGATGTCCGATTCCGCATAAGCCCGGAACTTCTCCTCACCCGTGAGGCGGCCGCGGAAGTGGACAAAATCTGTGAGTTGGTTTTCGTGCACCGTCTTCTGGTATCCCTCCAATACACCCGGGCGGTCACCATGGCCGACGATGTCGAGGTCGAATTCGTGCCCCGCCGATTGCAGAAGACGGGCCGCTTCGATGAGTTCGCCGATTCCTTTCAGTTGCGAAACGCGTCCAAGGAAGAGGAACCGTGGTTTCTCGCCGGTCCGATTGGCGGGTGGAAGAAACGCCTCCTTCTCGGTCATGGTTGTGGTGACTTCGATATCATGATGCGGGGCGCACAATTCGTCCAACTCCCCCTTGAAACGCTCCGCGAGAACGATGGAGCAGTCGCAACGTCCGTAGACCAGACCGAAAAGCCAGCGGAGGTAGCGATGCTTCCGCAGCTCATCGACAACGTTGGGTTTCCAACCTCGATAGAAGACAATCGTGCGGCGGCGGAAAAGCCTAGCTCCCAGCAAGACCAGACCGTCTCGCACTAAAGGCACGGGGATCAGGGACGGGCTGACCTGGACAATCCGAGTGCGACGGTCCGTAAGAAGCCTCCAGAGGAACCGGAGGTAGTCCCAGACGTAGCAAAATGGATACAACAGCCGCTTCTTAAGGGGGGAATAATAGTGCTCCATGCGCGAACCGAACGTGTGGTGGACAAGCTCCAGCTCCTCGCTTTCGAACCGGCGCAAGAAAACCCGATAATAGTTTACGACGCCACCGTCGTGGTTGAGAGGGTTTGTTGCGATGAGAACGCGCTCTTGGGGGGGGGGTGTCATCAACTGCAACGTCACTGGGTGTTTACAAGTGTCTCGAGTGTAGATTGGCAGATTCGCTTGTCCGCGTCACAAGGGGCCCGTTCGTGCTGGAGGATATCCTCTGGAGACCAACTCTGTTGGGTGCAGGGGATGGCTGAGGGACGATCCCTTTCAGTAGGAGGGAAGGCGTAGACCAATCGTCGATCGCCGCCTCAACGCTGTTTGCTCAGGCGGGAAAGGAGGCTCTTCACACGCAAATTGCACATGTAGTTCATGCAATACGTGCCGGGGTCGAATTCCCACGTCTTGTTGTTGTCATTCCAAACCATCCTTCCCGTGTCCCCGTCGACACGACAGATTTCGCGGGATCCCGATTGGCCAAATAGGGCCTGCAACTCGTTGATGAACATCCTTCCGTCTGGCGTGACGAACACATCGATGTCAATGCTGTCGAACCCACCCTGCTCCGATACTTGACGGGCCAGATCAAGCAACTCATCACTGGGACGGCCGTAGAGGAACTCCTTCGAGCCGCTGTGAAACTCGCCTTTCTTGGCTTTTTCGTACGCAAAGAAAGAATCGCCAATACGCACTACTCTCCACTCGCGGACATCGGACAAGTACTCCTGGAAAACGACGCTGCCATGCTCCCGGTCCAAGGCGAATCGCCGGCTGGTGGTATAGCCTCGCGAGAAGCATCGACGCGTATGCCTTCGCAGCGATCCCCGGTCCTGGAAGACATGCACACCCGAGGCTCCCGAGCCCATATCGCTCTTGAATACGACGGGGAGATGGCACTCGGAGACGAATCGCTGGGCAGCCTCCTCTTCATGGAAGACCCACGTCATGGGGTGCGGCACGTCGTGCGTGCTCAGCCAATAGTTCATCCGCCGCTTACTTTCCCATATCCAGAGCGACTCGAGGTTTGGGTAGACAATCCGATTGTCGACAAGGGAAAAGGCCTTCAGTCGTTCGTCGAACATCTCCTTCCAGGGCTTATACTGAACTGAAGGCCAGCACACAAACGCGTCGCAGCCCGAGTCTCCCAGTACTTCCAGCCAGTCGGGCCGCGAAATGTCAAGAACTTTGTAGGAAACGCCTAGATCGCGGCAAGCCGCGATGTACGGCCAGTGCAGATGCCAGAACTCGTTGATGATTCCGAGAGTGAATTCACTTCCGCCGTTCGCATACCACTCACTGCCCTCATCCCTATACGGGTTTCTGGCTCGCCAAATCCGTCCGCGTGCGGCGGAGAGCCGGCGAGTGAGGAACGGCGCCCACTTGTGAACTTGTGATGCGAAAGACATTGGCGGAAACCTGACTCTAATGCTGCCTGGGTGAAGCGACACAAGGATTGCGATAGGCTAGTTCTCAAGATGACCGCGACGATTGGCCAAAGCACTCTGTAGATCGTCCGTGTGCGTTGTGGCTGTCGTGCGACGACTGCGGCATCCTCTTGTCGAGGTAGGTCTGAGCCCAGATCTCAAAGGCAACAGCAACCCAGAGCTTCTTGCCGATCTTGCGGTCACTGTGCGTCAGCTGTCTCCACCAACGCTCAACGACGTCGGCCTGGAATATTCCACGACTGCGAATCCCAGGCATGATCGCGTCTTCCATGTAGGAGACGAATCCGGGGTCTTGGAAGAAACGATCCAGTGGCAAGGGGAAACCGCACTTTTCACGATAGACGAAGTCTGTGGAGAAGACGCGTTCCGCGAGCTGCTTGAGAAGGAGCTTCGTGTTGCGGCTGTAACCCCGGTTTCGAGCCATCGCATTGCCCACGAGCCGCCCGTCCGCTAGGCCGCGAACGAAAGTGACGAGATCCCGATCCAGGAAGGGAACACGGTTCTCCATGGCGTGCGCCATGGTCATCTTGTCCTGTCGCACGAGCAGATCGACCATGTAAGTGCGCATGTCGTACTTCAGAAACGCGCTCAGCCCGGTCGAAGAGATGGTCTCGATGAACTCGCGGCGGGGTCGGAGCGTGGCGTCCCAATCGATCTCGGGACGCAATGCGCGCAGGTCTGCCGCAGTGCTGGCGACCGACGAGAGGATAATCCGGTCATGGGGAGTGCGGTCCATTTGGAATTTCGTTTGCAGGCGGTTGCCGACACGCGGGATATGCCGCAAGAGGCCGAAGTACGGGGCGATTCGTTCCCGCAGCCGGGCATCGTGATAGCGACCGTATCCTCCCATGAGTTCATCGGCGCCCTCGCCGCTCAGCAAAACGGTGACCAGCTCTTTGGATCTTTCGGCCAGGAGGTAGATTCCCAGGCAGTTGGGAAGACTGAGCGGTTGATCGAGATGCCAAGTGGCCGTCTCGAGCGACTCCAGGATGTCGGAAATGCTGAGCATATACCGATGGCTGTGAACGCCGGTCGCCGTTGCCGCTTGGGAGATCCAATGGTCCTCCGTGTACTTCGGGTCCTGAAAGACGATGGAGAACGTCTCCATGTCCGCGTTGCATCTCTGTCGGGCGTAGGCGGTCACGAGCGACGAGTCGATACCACCGGAGAGCTGGCATCCCAACTTGACGTCGCTAATGAGCTGACGCTCCACACTGTCCGCCAACCGCTGTTCCAATTGTGATACAAGATCTGATTCACGATCACAGGGTTCGGACGGAGAATCCTCGATTTCCCAATACTGCTTCTCTTCGATGCCTTCGGGCGAAACGCGAAGCATATGGCCCGGCTGGAGTTGCCGAACGCCGCGAAACAAGGTCCCTTCATTCGCGCAATAGCGAAATGCCAGGTATTCGTCCACACGTCCCGGATCCAGTTCGGGCGTGAAGCTAGGGTGTTCGAGAAACGACTTGATCTCTGAGGAGTAGAGGAAGGTGTTGCCGCATTCGCTCCAGTACAGCGGCTTAATGCCGAAGTGATCTCGCGCGAGGTACATGCATCGCTGATTCAGATCCACGATGCAGACTGCGAACATCCCGTTCAAACGGTCGAGCATCGCCTCGAATCCGAGGTGTTCATAGAGGTGGAGAATCACTTCCGTGTCGGTCCGGCTTCGGAATTCGTAGCCAGTTGCCTCGAGTTCTTTGCGGTAGTCAAACGCGTTGTAAACCTCGCCATTGAACGTAATGAAGATGCTCTCGTACCGATTGCACATCGGTTGATGGCCCTGTTTGGACAGGTCCAGAATGGCAAGACGATTGAAGCCCACTGCTCCTTCGTACACGCCAGCGGCGTCGAGCCCAGTAGTGCCGGGGCCCACTTCGCGCGAGCTTCCTTCCTTGAGCGAGAACAGCCGTAGGCCATTGTCGTCAGGGCCTCGGTGACGCTGAATTCGCATCATGCGCGCAATTGTATCCGGGCAAGCGGGGGCTTGATCAAGGTTGTAGTAGCCGACTATTCCGCACATGGTCTCCCGCCTCCGGGGCATCGTGACGCAAGGGGGCTGCCGTTAATTGCCGCTAGTGAACGACTCCGTGATCTTCGTAGAAACGACGTATCCGTTCGTCTTTCAGAAGCCCACCATGGCATTGGAGGACGTCGGGATCGGGATGGTGGTTGCCTTCGATTGCGCAGAAGCCGTCGTCGGTCAGCATGATGTCCCATCCGACACATGCCAGGAAGGGGAGCCGTGCGACGGCATGCGTGATCTTGTCGACAATCGCAGGCCAGTCGGGAATCTGCAGCCCCGCGAAGCGGAATCCCGTGTCCGGATGGGTCTCGTGCCATTTCAGGGTAGTAGTCTTCGGGTGCGTCGCGGCCGGCCCCAAGACACCGGTCTGCAAGTCGATGATGGAACTCAAACCACCGCGCGTGAAGTTGTCGTGCGGTGCCGAGGTGCTGTTGCCGATGCGATGGACGGCTCTCACGATACAGGGGCCGCTGTCGCTTCCGTCCCAAATGGTTAGGATGCGAAGCGTATTGGTTGTCGCCGGGTTAAGCTGTCGCGAGAACCCCCCCTGCGACATGAATTCGCTAATCAGATAATCGTCGAGTTGACCCAACTGCTTGATCAGTGTCTCCGCCTCGGCTGGCTTCCGGTTGCATTCGAGTTGGCCGCTTGTGGCGTCGAGCAGGAGCACACCGGCTCCGCCGCCGCCCACCACCGGTTTGAGCACTAGTGGAGCCGTACGGCAGTAGTCGAGCAACGACTCCCCGCTGGAGATTGCCGGATTGGAGCAGGTGGGATGGATCTGCCCATTGACGATCAGGCCGTATGTTTTGGGAACGCGGATGGTACCCGCAACGCACCGCTCGAATACGAATTTGTTGCTGAGAATGCCCGTGTAGGGCTCGTTGATCCAACGTGCCATCGACGCGTGGTAGTCCGATAGGTAGTCGCGAGGGTCGTTCTTGTCCAGGCCGTAGAGCGTGTACTTCTCGGCAAGGAAGCCCTTTCGCCACACGCTCAACTTCTTTGGAAGCGGTAACGGAAAGCGAGCTCGTAAGTCCTTGCGTATGATCGCCCAGTTCGTTCTTTGGGCGTAGATCATGTGCTTGAGCGTCATCTCTTCTCCCGTCGGGTTGGCAGTCAGGTGCCGGAACTGTGACTCTGCGAAGAGCGGAGCGACTTGAGTGGCTGACTACGTGCTCCGTGTGTTTCAAGACGGTCGGCTCGCAGCTCAGCCAAGCGTGGGTAGTTCTAGCCTCTTGTTGGGTGGTTGTGTTCCGTGCGGTCTGCCACGTATTCAGTAACGGCGCTCAGCAAGAGTTCTTGATGCGTTTCGCATTGAAGCACGTTTTCCAAGGTCATGAGTTGCTCGTGGGAGTAATTCCGAACGGCAAACCCGAACAGCCGGTTTAAACGCCGGAGAACACGGTTGTGCCCACGCAGCACACTCGCATACAGCCGACGGCTGTCACGAGCAAGATCCTGCCAACTATTGCGGACAAACGCGTCGTCCGACATGGATCTAGAGTAGGCCGCCAACTTCTCTCGGAAGGCCTGCTCATCCTTGCCGTCAAGACGGCGAACGCCGAGTCCGTCGATCGGCTGAATATACGGAACGACCTCGAAACGGCAGCCGCCTTCAGCGGGAAACGTTAGGTCGACGAGGTATCCCTCGTACAGCGCCGGTCGAGGATCGGGGTGCGGAGCGAACACCAAGTTCCCCTGCCCGTATACGATATGCCCATCGCGGTAAGTCTCATATGCTCCAGGGCAATGAGAGTGCTGGCAAATCACGGCCGAGGCCCCCTCTTCCACCATGAAGCGGCAAAGTTGCTGGAGGTTTGGGCTGGGATAGGGGTAATGCTCTTTTCCGGCATGGAGCAATACGACAAATGCGTCGGTCTTGTCACGAATGTCACGTGCTGAGCGAGCGAATTCGATGGCGCCGATAGGATTGGCTCCCGACGATTCAGGGGTAGCTATTCCATTCTCACGCTCCGCGAAAGACAGAATGCCGAATCGACGGTCCTTCAGTTGGAAAAGGGCAGGCCGCGCCGCTTCCTCCAACGTCTGTCCTGCTCCCACTGTGACAAGCCCGAAAGCAGAGCATGCGTCGAGAGTGCTTTGGAGACCGTTCAAGCCATGATCCATGATGTGATTGTTGGCTAGGTTGACAACTCCGATTCCGGCGGCCTGAAATGCCGTCAGACAGTTGGGCGAAGCGGATAGGTGCTTGCCCGTCTTCGGCACCGGAGAGGGTTGCTCGACAAGCGGACACTCCAGGTTGACAACCGCCAGGTCCGCCGAAGCGAACACCGTGCCGAGATCGCCGAGCAGTTCATCGCTTCGTCCTGATCGAAACAAATGAATATCGCGAGGCATGGGCACTACGTCCCCGCCAATGACGATCCTGATGGCTTCTTGTGTCACATGTACTACCCGACGAGCTGCGCGTCGGACTATTCCCGATAGTAGGTGCGTTCACTGCTCCATCCGGACACGTTCAACAATCGCCGTGCAACGTCAACGTCCTAAACTTCGTAGCCATCGACTCCGCAAATCTAGTGAACTCATAAGCCAGACTTGAATCCGTTAGCCCGGATTATTCATGTACCAGGCGCTGTTCGTCACAACATTCGTGACGACAAGGACTTGCGGCCATATTGCCCAAAGCGCCGCGCATTGAATCCTGAAACGCAAGCGAAGGAGTCATCACGGTTTCCCTCGCTTTCCGGGTAGAATCAGGTATGCTTCCACACCAATCCCCCACAACCCGGACGTGGAGGTTTCCCTCAGACGAATCCACGTTGCACAGAATACGTGCCCCGCTGTTTTCCGTGTATTGCCGCGGCTCCCCAAGCGATCAGGAAGCCAAAATAAATCGCTCCGGGAGCCATCAAGTGTCCCGAATAGATATTCACTAGAAACAAAACTACGTAACCCATGACGAGCGACGGCGTGAGGGGATGGCGTATCCTGCGGCTTGTATGAATCAGACTAAGAAATGCCGCATGAATCCATACCATAAAGCCGATTCCCAGCAAGCCGAAATCGTGCATCATCTGAAGCCAGTCACTGTGTGCGTAGGGGCCGCGGCCGTCCTCGCGGCCCAGCATCATGCCCGTATACTCTTGAACAGATCTGATGCCGAACCCCAAAACCACGTTCGGCAGTTCGCCATTGCCCCAGTGCTGAACGAGCATTCCGTACATTTTATCACGTCCAGATCCTGTGGTGTCCGCAAAGCGGGTTTGCACTGCATCCCACTTTCGCGATACGACAACAGTACTGATCACGGCAAGCAACACAAGAACCGTGGTCACCCTGGCAGAAGCTCGTGAATTCCGTCGAAGCCTTAAGTAGGACAAGCCGTACGCGATGCTGGAGAGCCCCAAAGCGATCATGGCACCTCGCTTCACAGTCAGCAGGACTGCCACCGCAGCGACAAGCAATACAATGTTGCCAGTTCGGGATTTCTGCCCAATCAACAAGAGCGGCAGGCACCATACGAGGAGATAGGCGCCAGCATTTTGCCCGGGTGCGGTCTCGGGGAGAGTCATGAAGTAGATCGCAAACATCGCCCCTATAGCAACTGTGGCGGTAATCGTCCTGTGAAGGATCTTTTCCGAGAGGGCACCCGACAAAGCCAGACGATAGGCGACGATTGTCCCAAGAATCCAGAAAGATATCTTGCTCACATAGAAAAGATTGCCGCCGATATCCTCTGAAAGCGCAGTATAAGTCAAATTGACGGCGAGGTAATAGAGAAGTACATGCCCAAACCGAAATCGATAGGCGGCAAAAGACACTCCCGTATGAATGATGTAGAGGGTGAAAACGGCGAGCAATAGAGCACGCACGTAGAAGTGAAAGGGAAAAGCGACAACCTCCAAAGCATGGAGCCAGTCAAGGGGAACCAGCATGACTGTGCCGATCGAAAGGCCGAGTAGGGCCGTTCGGGCCAACGGCCCCGATCGAAGCGCCCGGGTGCGCACTGCTGCATGCGGTGATCCTACCCCAACGGCAGCGATGTTCTGGGGTGCTGAAACGCTTTTTGGCATCGTCATGCGGCGCGTCGACATACATATACTTGATTCAGCGCATAATTCCGAAGGAAGTTACAGCGTGAAAGCGAGTTCTCCAACATCTCAAGCAGCGAAAGCGGAAGCAACAGGCGATGCCCCATTTCAGGTATTGCGCCAAAGTGATAGACATCCTGGATGCGCAGCCCCGCCGTGCTTGCAAGATGTTCCGCCTCCTGTCGCGTCATTCCTCGCTCGAAACCGCGGCCGACTCGCCGCATCAGACGATTCGCCGGAAATGCAAGGTTCTTATGGTTGTTGAAGACGAGGACACCGTGTGAATCCAAATGTGACGCCAGCACGCGCATGGCGTCTTCTCGCAAATCGTCCTGCGCGTTTGGAAAGAAGCGAAAGGCAGTGATCAGGCTGAAGGTGCGCTTGCCGAGAATATCACGTTGTGTGATATCCCCCTCGATTATCTCCGAACGTGTCGTACGCTGTCTGGCAATATCCAGCATACTCGGCGAGATATCAACTCCCACGCACAGCGCACGATCAAACCGCTCCAAATACTCCAGAATGCGGCCGGTTCCACAGGCAAAATCGAGGTGTTTCATGTCCCCCTCGCGACGATAGCGTCCTACGATTTCGCCTAAGCAGCGTTGCTCGTAGCGCCAAACCATACTCTTGTAGGAGCTCTTGGAGAACGATTGGCTGTACGATTGGCCCTTGTTCCTGCCAAGATGCGATTCCCTGTAATCGTTTGATTCGTTCATACCTTTGTTTTGTTCATACCGTTTGCAAAAGGTCCGTCGCCAATTGGGGAGTATTGATGAACTGGAGGACGGCACGGCGTGCAGGAAATGCAAGCACGCTTTTCCTCCAATGACGTCTTGATGACGTTTGTTTGAATCTGTAAGGGAAGAACTGCTTCATATAGGCAACAACGTCTTCAACTCGCTCTTGCTGATTTCCGCAAACGAGGTAGTGCTTCATGAACCTTCTTGCAGCCGACATAGCATCCTTCTTACCTTGCTGAAGCGTGTCCCATGTGCACATCGCACGAAATACGTTTGAAATGAACCACACGACGTCGAAGTACGGTGTTCCACACGTTGCTCCTCCTCCGACTTGCTGCGTTGTTTGCCAGTCCAGAATGGCAAGCCCCGGTTCATGCCTAGTTAGAAATACGTTGTTGACGGATAAATCTCCGTGCAGAACAGTGTTCGTGCCAGGGAAGGTCAGCGCATTCGGAAGTGGCACAAGCATTTCTTTCGGCAGTTCCAACTGATTGTGAACGAGCGCCAAACTGGCAGCGACTTTGTCGATCAATGTGTGTGCGTCACATGTGCGCCTGAGCGCTAAACGAAGGGGCGTGATATCGCGCAGACGCTCGAGGACGAGCCGTCTACGGTGCTCATCAAAATCGAGTACTTTCGGTGCGCGAAACAGGCCGGAATCCGCACCGATATCGTGGGCCTGCATCGTCTTATATGCCTCAGCACGCAAACGAGCAGGAGAATTCGTCTTGACGACTGTGTGCTCAGTGAATTCGTGAATTTTTGCATTCATCGCGGGGTACATCGTTTGGGATCATGAGATTTACGAGGCCAGAAACGCGGGAACTGCATGCGGGAGGTAGTTAGGGAGTTGCTTGTTGAGGCAGTGAATTGGCTTGATATTCTATCGCCTGAGCTCAGTTCTGTTCTCGCGACGGCAAGTTCCCTTATGTGAATAATCGTGGCTAGCACGAAGAACGCAGATTTTGCGATCACGCCGACGAGGAGGGCCAATGCAGCCCCGGTTGCAGAATACAGCGGAACCAACACCATACATGAGGCCAGACTGATCAATCCGGATACTACGGCGCCGACCAAGAAAGTCTTGTCCATGCGAACGAGCGTCAGGTATTGCCCCAGGAACAGGTCGAAAACCTGGAACAAGAGACATATCCCGATGAATCTGAGCGTCCAGTATTCACCAGTGTATTCGGCGGTGAAAAGAGAGTTCAGGATGAGCTTTGGCATCGCTATTACGGGCAGAGCGATTGCTGCGACCACAAGCCCCCCGGCTGCTAAGTAAACCGTCAGAAGGGTGACGCTTGCGCGTGCATTGGCGGCACCTGGGGTTGTGCGGCGGGCCAGAATAGGCTGCCCAATGCGGGCGACGTTACGAAGCAACAACATCCCCGCACTGAAGAATTGGAATGACGCGGCATAAACGCCTAGGTTGGAAAATCCGGAAAACTGCTTGAGCAGCACCTTATTCAAGGCTGTCATGCCAAGGGTGGCCAGACTGGCCAACCACAGCCATTTATTACTTGCCAAGAGACCCAAAGCCGTGCGGCCAACCCTGCGCAAGGGTACGGTGTGCAGAGCTGGCTTGAGCCGTCTCAAAGCAAAGCGGTATTGCAGGAAGAGAAAGACAACTGTTGCTGCGAGCAGAGCTGAGCCGATCGACACAAGTCCCAGACGCCCTGGTGCCAAGAAAAGCACGGACCAGATCAGGCCAAAATAGACGGACCTCTGGGCGCAAAGGTAGAGAGCATGGCGTCCTTGGCATTCCCAGAAATCAAAGACATTTGCAATCTGCATTGGCATCAATGCCGTGGCAAGGACGACGAGAAACATACCCCAGGAGATATCGATGCCTTTGATCTGGATTGCCATCAGAACGAGCAAGGCTACGATCCAGACGACCAGTAGCAGGCCGCGAGCGAGTAGGCTTGCAGCGAGGATCTCGTTGAAGCGTTTGGGATAATGGGCCAAATCACGGAGCAGCGAACGGTCCATGCCGAAGCGAACATTCACTGTCACTATGCCGCCAACGGCCAATGCATATGCGAGTTGGCCAAACCTCTCACTGCCAATCGCGTTGGCGATAGTCACAGTGGTGATGAACCCAACGCCAGCGATAAGCACGTTTGCCAGCAGTAGAATGGCGAAGTTGCTCAGCCGGGCGCGCTGAGTTGCGAGGAGTCTTTGGAGACGAACGACGATCATTGAGAATCTCTTGCTGCGGCGTACTCTTACTGGCTCCTTTTCGTTGCCGTACTCCGCACTTGCCGATCCGGACAAATCAAATCCCATTGTCTTCGGTATCTTGAGTAATCCACGGCTCCGCTACACCATGCGATTTCCACTGTTTCTAAGCGGCTCGACGTATGATCTCTTGCGTGTCGATTGTCGCGTGGCGCCAAACGCCGCGCGTGTCCACGGTTAGCTTCCGTGCAAGTAGATCATCTGGTATGTGTCGAAAATGCTTGTGGTCGGTCAACAACACCATGAGGTCGCTCCGTTGAAGCACTTCGTCCAGTGGATGCAACGCGAATTCGGTGAACTCCGTTGGTGAAACATAGGGATCGCAGACGCACATTTCCGCCAAGCCGCGTCTGTGCAACTCGCGGACGATTTCCAGGCTTGGGCTCTCCCGCAAGTCATCGACGTCTGCCTTGTAGGTGATGCCCAGACAGCCGATGGTCGTGACGTTGTGCTCTCGCACCAACTGCTCGATCTTGTTCACCACATGCGAGGGCTTGCGGTCATTTACTTCGCGCGCGGTCCTCATCAACGGTGTCTCGTTAGGTGCGGCATGCACCAGGAACCACGGGTCGACGCTGATGCAGTGGCCACCGACTCCTGGGCCCGGGGTGAGAATATTGACACGTGGATGGCGATTGGCCAACTCGATGATTTCGAATGGATCCACACCCAACGGCTCGGCCATCATCGAGACCTCGTTGGCAAAGGCGATATTCACATCGCGAAACGCGTTCTCCACCAGCTTCGCTGTCTCGGCCGTTGCGGCCGTGGTCGGCACAATATCGCCCTGCACAAACGTCTCGTAGAATCGCACACAACGCTCCGTACAAGCCGATGTGACTCCACCGACGATTCGGTCGTTTTCGATGGCTTCCACCAAAATTCGACCTGGTAGGACCCGTTCGGGACAGTGGGCAACGAATACATCGCGTCCCACGGCCAAACCTTCCGGTATGGCCTCGGGAATGACAATCTTCGCCGTGGTCCCTGGCGGGCTGGTCGATTCCAGGATAATCAGACTGCCCCGTCGCACATGCGGTCGAATCGATCGAGCGGCGGCTTCGACGTATGAGAGATCAGGCGACCGGTCCGAATGAAAAGGCGTGGGAACGCAAAGAAAGAAGACATCGGCCGGCTGGGCTTCGAGTGACGCACTCAGCCTGCCTTGCTCGACGACATCGTGAATCAGGACGTCGAGATTTGGCTCGAATATGTGAATCCCACCATTGTTGATCGTATCGACCACGTCCGGACGGACGTCGACACCGAACACTTCGTACCCTTTTGCGGCGAGGATACCGGCGGTGGGTAGACCAATGTAACCCAAGCCGACAACGCAAACGGTTCTCACGGCCCCTTCATCCCCGGACAGTCCTGGGTCGGTGGAGCCTTTTGGACCGACACCGGTGGGCGTTGAGATCGAAAAACGCGTCATGGTAGCCTTCCTTGGCATAGGCCAGCTGACAGTTGCGACTGACTAGTGCTCGCACCCGATGATTACGTCGGCGCGCACTTCGTTCTCTTGGGTGACAGCCATCAGCGATTGAGAGGCGAGCGGATTGCCGATTGGAGAGGCGGGAGGCTAGAAGGGGGAGCCGAGAGAGTTAAGAGGGTGTGCGATTCGCTGTTCCCCCTTTTCGCTGGGCCGGTCCTTGGCCTCCGTTGCGGAGTTCCGGTTTCCAATCCGACAACTCGCGAAAGGCTCATCGCATGCGGACGAGTTCACCTTCCGTGGCACTTCAGAGGAGAAATATAACCCGGCGGCAGATTTGCCCCAATAGCGATATGTTGTCAACTCACGGACAGACACGGGCCCAAGTTTGCTGCGATAGCGATGATAGCTTGATCGCCGTCAGGCCGCTACGGACGGCGGGAGAGAGCCGTCCACTAGGAAGCACCGCGTTCCGGCGGCCGCTCTGCGATCACGCGACTTTGCGGCGCAGATCCAGGTTTGACAACGTGCCAAGCGAGCGCAGATAGTCCAAAACCTGATCGGCGAGTTCCTCGGCGGTCCGTTTGGCTGCGTCCAGGCGGAGTTCCGGATTCAGAGGCGGCTCATAGGGGGCGTCAATGCCAGTGAAGCCCTTGATTTCGCCAGCCCGGGCCTTCTTGTACAAACCCTTGGGGTCGCGGGATTCGCACACATCTAGAGGGGCGTCCACGAAGATCTCGATGAATTCGCCTGTTCGGCCGCTGCCTTCGACCCGCTTACGGATAGCGTCCCGGTCGTGACGATAGGGGCTGATGAACGCCGTCAGAGCAATCACCCCGGCATGGGAGAACAACTCCGCCACGGCACCGATACGGCGGATGTTCTCTTCCCGGTCTTGGGCGGAGAACCCCAACCCAAAGCGATTAGCAAACGCTTCACCATGTTCGGCAGCTAGCATGGCGGGACTTGCGTTCAGGCCGTGGCGGACGTTGTCGCCGTCCAGCACAAAACTATGCACGTTCGCCTGAATCAGTTTGTGGTCCAATAGATTGGCGATCGTGCTTTTTCCTGAGCCACTCAACCCCGTCAGCCACACCACGCAGCCGTGGTGGCCGTTGAGCCGTTCGCGGTGTTCGCGCGACACGCTTTGAGTGTGCCAGGTAACGTGGATTGGCTGAACCGACATCTCTCTACTCATCGTCTAATCTCTAAGGTGGTTAGAACAAGAGAAGAAGGTGGACACGCAACGTCCGTCACTGGTGTACTTTCGTGTCTCT
>CAZUAH010000071.1:0-40038 GCA_964617665.1 uncultured Pirellulaceae bacterium | reverse complement strand
AAGATCTTGCTCACAGAGCAAGAAGAGATTGCGAAAGAAATCACCACCGCACAAAGGGAGTCGCGAGACTACTTCTCGCTAGTCCCCAAGATGCTTGGCCAGGAAGTCGGCGATTTCTGTGGCGCCGGGGCGTCGGCCGCCGTATCGGAACTCGCACTCGACGCCTAGGTCGTCCAGCTTGTCCTTCAGCACTTTGCCGAAGTACGGGTGATGAATCAGCAGACCTTGGGAGGCGTCTTTCGGTAATGGCAGATTGTCAAGCGTTCCTCCGTAGATCAGAAATGTTGGTGGATCGTCGGCCGTTGCATGGGTGATCGCCGAGGAGTCTTCGATCAGCTTTTTGACCCTCGCCCCGCTGTAATCGCCGTCGCGCACTCCATAGAAACGCGGCATACTGGAGTGCACTTCGGGCGGCCCGCCTAGGTTTTTCCGGATCCACTGTGGGTCCAGATTCGTGGGGCCGGCGATCGGAACGATACACGAGACACGCGTGGATTGTCGCTCGACTGGATCATCGCTCTGCGGATTCGCCATGTCATCTTTGTAGGCAATCCACATGGTAATGACCGCTCCGGCCGACCCGCCGCTCACCGCGATTTTGCTCGGATCGATGCCAAATTCCTTGGCATTGTGGCGAAGAAACTGAATCGCACGCGCACAGTCTTGCATCGGGATGGGGGTCACGACGTCGTCGCCGTTCACGAAGCGATAGTTCGACGAGACAACCGCGTAGTCCAGCTTCAAGTAAGGCGACGGACCAAACTTGCCCTTGTCTCCACCGACGAAACCACCACCGTGGAAATAGACAAAGACGGGCAGCGGCTTGTCCGGAGAAGCGTCCTCCGGCAACCAGAGATCAAACACATTGCGCTCGTGCGGACCGTATTTGACATCGGCGCGGCTGGGCTTCGGCCGGTTCTTCTCGGCCACCCGCTGCCGCTCCTGCATTTTCTCTCGTAACTCCCGGAGCTTGGGAAGGAACGCACGCGCCTCGTCCGCCGTCAGCATGCCGTCCTTGTCCGTGTCGGCCTGAGGGAACCTATCGAGAATCCCCTTCAGCCGCTCGTCATACTCCGACGATCTTTTTGCCGGCGCCGGTTTCGTCTGCCCATGCGCTGTTGTCCATGCGATCGCCGTTGCGAAGCACAACGCAACCAAGACTGTTCCTCGCAAGGCAAGAATAGCCAGCTTTCCATCGGTCATCGCGTAGTGCATTCTGATGTTGCCATCTTCCTTTCGTACAAGGCGGCGCAGTCGCTGCCACCGTAAGATAGTGTCTCCATCGGCGAAAACGTACTGGCCCATCTTATCTTGATTGACGATCCCAGCCTACCGCTTCGCCGCAAGTGTTTCTGGACCATTTCGCCTTCACGAACTCTGTACTGCAGGTTCGGGCCTTTGCAGATACCGCGTCACGGCGCTTCGGGCATTGAGCCCAGACGGCGGGGCGATCACGATGCTGATCAGCTTGCCATGCCTCCCAAAGCCCCAGGTCCCGACGCGGGACTCTTGAGCCCCCATCTTGTCAAAAGCATGCGCGTCGCCAGGGCTTCGCCCGCGAGAACTGGCAGTTGGAATACGAAAGATGAGATCTCCCCGAATACGTGCGCGATGGACGGCAAGCGTAAGCGATTGCGGCTTCATTCGCCTTGCTTTCCGTGAGCAGTTGGTCGCGAACAGAGGCGGACTCCGCAGTCAAGAACCGCGCCGCGTTGACGTTTTCTCACGAGGGAAGGGCACCAGCTGCGCCGAGCCGCAAAAGGGGCAGAGGCAAGACATGGAGCAGGACTGTCTCACGTGATTGGATTGTCCTGAAGCCTCTCCGCTTGCGCTGATGGGGGTGTCGTCTCATGCGCGGTGAGAGTTCTCTGCTTCTGGAGTGGGGACAGTTCATCAACAAAGTATCTCGACAATTGCACGACAATGTCCTGAGTGACGTTTTCCGCCGGGGCTGTGCCGTCGACCTCTATGAGATGCCCGAGCAACTCGACCTTTCCGAGATGTATTACGCGCACGAATCTCTCCCAGACGGAGGTAAGCCGTCCCGCGTCGTCGAAGAGTTCGAGGTGGGACGACCGGTGTTGGAGACGACGCAGGCACTCGTCGACGGGAGTCCGGACCAAGACCGTTGCGTCAGGTGGCGTGATCCCTTTATTGATCTCGATCAACCAATCAAGATCCACACCCTGCGAACTCTGATACGCCAGGTTTGAGAGCACGTATCTGTCCGAAATGACCCAAATACCCTGCAACAGTTTGGCGTTGATCCCGGTACTGTCGGCGGTCCACGCGGAAGTCTCGCCGTTCGGAGGGGCGGCAGCCTGTTCTCGAATGGTCACGTGATCGAGATGGTCCGCCCGGTCGGCAGCGAAGGCGAGCGCGAGGGCCCGCGGGCTGGCGGATACTCTGCCCTCAATTGCTTGGCGAATGACTGCGCCAAACGGCCCGTTCGACGGCTCCTTAGTTACGTCGGACCTTATCCCTCGAGACAGTAGAAACCTCTGAAGAGCGCGAACCTGCGTGGTGCTTCCCGCACCGTCCAGCCCTTCTACCACAATGAACCGACCTCGATCTACGCTAGTCATTACCCTCTTCCGGGAGTCCTGCCACATCCAACGCATCCAGCGTTGCGCGTGAAAGCCTCCAGTTGATGACTTCGATATCCGGCAGGTCCTCGGGGCATGCACAGGGGATCTGGTGGCACCATGGGCACGTTTCGAAATTGGTCCAGAACTCCTCCTCGAACCAGGGCATGCCGTCGTGGACCCGATTGTATAATGCGAGCAGCCAAGCAAACACATCGGCGAGTTCCAGGTACATCATTGCCGTTCCCGCTCGGCTCCGCGTTAAAGTGGCGTCACGGAGGACGTTCGTCAGTTCGCTCGTCTCACTGTAGAGATGCAGCACAATGTCAGTGAGCGAGCGATCAGCGTTCGCAGCTTGATAAATCTCCTGGAACATCACCGCGACTTGGGAAAAGGTCCAGTCAGCGGGCGCAAGTCTGCGTTTGCGGAGGACCTTTTGGAGAAGAGCGTTGTTGATTTCTTCGTTGGGTGCCGGATGATGCTGACTACATGGTTTCTTTCCACAGTACGGACAGACGTCCGAATACTTGTAGTACACCACGTCGCCGATGTTCCAACCGGCTGTATCAACGAGGCCGACGAGCCATGCAAACGTCCGTGGTAGATGTTTCTTGAAGGTTTCAGTTTGCTCAGTTCCCTCCATCGTCTTGATAGCTTTTTCGAGGAAGCCAACGTTCCCAATCACACGTTGGAGAAGTAGACCCGGGTGCATTCCGGCGTTCTTTTTCCCATATATCGCCACCAGCTGTCTCTGATAGTCACTAAGTAAGTAAGTGTTGGCTGGTTTGTTGGGCTCGTAGGGTCTCTCGGTCATCCAATTCGATGCAGTCTCAGCCGAGCCGAAGCGCCTATCGGGTTTCGCGAGTAGGGCTTCAATCAACTGAACGACTCGCGCCGGAATCGCTGGGTTGTGCACCTCCGGACGGACGTACTGAATTGCAGCAATCGCACGTTCGATTTCGCCTGAATCTCGAAAGTCGGGGTCGTCGTGCAATTCCGTGCCGAAGGGATAGTGGCCGGTCCAAATGAAATAAGCAATAACGCCGAGGGCCCAGAGATCAACCTTTGAGTCGTAGTCCTCCCCCTCCCGGAGTGCGAGAACCTCGGGCGCAGTAATCTCCTTTGAACCAACCTTGCTACGAGTCCCGCCGCTCAGGGACGCCAATTTCGCCAAGCCCATGTCGACTATTTTCGCGACGCAATCATTCGTCACCAGGATGTTCGCAGGCTTCAAATCCCGGTGAATGATGCCAACGTGATGCAATCCGCGCAGGCCATTGCAGATGCCCCGGAAGATACCGTCGAAGTTGTCGATCAGCAGCTGTCTATCAGCGTCACCTGATCGAACTCGTTGGTGGAGATTGGCACCCTCGATGTACTCCATCACAATGTACTTAACGGAGGAATCGTGGAGGACATGCACGAGATTGGGATTGTCGCGCGGAAGGCCCCAAAGAAGACGAAGTTCCTTCTTGACGTCCTCCGTGTTAGGAAATGCCGCATGCATAAGCTTGACGGCAACTTGAGCGTCGTCGCCTAGCTGGGGGTTGCCGGCCAGGAATACTGTGCCGAACTGGCCGTGGCCAAGTTCCTTCTTGACGACATAAGAAGGGCCAATCCGAAGTCGAGTAGGGGCTTCACAGTATGAACAGAAAATCGCGTCTTCGTGATGTTCTCGTTCGCACCTCCAGCATACGACACTCATTGAGTTCCCCCGTTTCTATAGACAAGACTCCTGAGTTCGGAACGCCACTGCGAGTCGAATGCCATCAACTCGTCGCGATCTACCCCCGCGGTGAGCGCAAGTTCGCCAATGGCATGCTTTTGCAGGTCTGATGGATGGTAGAGATAATTGTCAATACAATGCTCGGAAAGCGCGATGATCTTCAGGGTTACGACAAGATCCGCTGGTGACACAGTAAACGACGCGACTTGGATAGGGTCCCCTCGCCGTATATCTTCCAGGTCGCCAGCGGTTGGGCTTGGGGCAGCGGCGGCTCCAATTCTCTTGAAGTGGAGTTCGAGCAGCAAACTGAGGCAGTGCAGACTGATCTCGCGAATGCTGTCCAGAAAGTTCCATCTTGGGGGAATGCGACGTTCCCCTGGTGGCGCTTCCACATACCAGTTGGCGTCTATGATTTTCACGAGTTCGCATCCGGCGTCTGTCTTTGTCGCCATCGGCCCGCACCGCATCTTGGGGAAACCTTGGGGAAACGTATGAGAGGGCATCGCAGAATCGCGAGCCTCACGTGAGTCCAAAGCTCTTATTCCCCAAGTCTAGTGGGGTGCCATCGAGTGTCAAGATACCTTTCTATCCGGCGCCAATCCTGCCTCCCAGCGGATCGCAGGTAACTTCAAACCGGCAACGACGTAGCCTTGGAGTGACGTTACCATCGATTCAGCGGACGCTCATTCGACTCTCAACTTCCTACGATGAAGGGCGCATGCGACGTGGGGCCTGAGTTTGCCTAGGGGTGCTTGAGGTGCGAACCATGGCAGAACTGGCAATCGGGCACCCAGCCTCGCCGACGACGCCCGAGAAGGGCAAGTACTCCAACCGCTCCACTCGCTCGGGTCGTCGGACCAGTTGCGAGAATCGGGAGTGGTTTCGGCGTGCCGTCGCGGCGTGTGTCTTTCGAAGTGCCGAATCCAAAGCACGAAATCCGAGATGAGTCCGCGATTCTGAGCAACGATGTTCAAGACGGTGAGGTGATTCTATCTTCGCGACGATCGTCCCGTTCCTGCGACTTCGAATGGGATGGCGGGCAGGATGCCGTAGGAGTGGCGGCGCTCGGTGGGTTTGGGGTTGGTCTCTGTGGCGGCGGGGGTGTATTCGCGGACGATCTCGAAGATCAGGTTTCCTTCCAGACCTGCTTCGACGGTCTCGGCGTCTGCCTCCAAGTCGATGATCAAGACCTGACCCTGAGTCGGCTTTGCGCCGGGGCGCGAGGGGGGCAGTGTCACAGCCTGTGGCGTTATCTTCTTGACGCTGATGCCCTTGGGCGGGTTGTTCAGCTCGATGCGGAGTTCCTTGGCGGGCGGGTATTTGCTGGTCTGTCGTGCGGCTATCTGCGTTGTGCGGCCCGAGATCAGCTTGATGCGGTCGATCGGTGGGAATTCTACCGGGAATTTGCTGACGGGTTTGCCGTTTACCAGCACGGCCCATTGCTTGGCAGGTACGATTTGTAGCCAGAGAAATGCCTGCATCATGCTCTCGGCAGGGACAACCGGTCGCGTGAACCGTCGATGTTTGCGGCCCGAGGATTGGCCGTCCATTGCCAGGATGAATGGTTCCTCGGCGGCCTCGGGCGGGACCGTCAGCGTCATCCGCACTTCTTCCGCGTCGGCAGGTACAACGCCACCGCCGAGGATGAATCCTTCGGGCGGTTCGATCAGTGACACTTCGACCGGGTCGTCGAAGCCTTCTCTGCGCAACGCGTGTACGGTGATCGGTACGGTTTGTCCCGGCCGGGCGATGATGCAGGACGGCACCACTCGCAAATCGACATCGGGACGCGGGGCCCTGAGATACGCCCGGTAGATGAAATCACGGCCGCCTTTGCGCTGCGAATCGTACAGGTGGACATAGTGCGGACCCGGGCCAGTCAAGGTCGCGGTTAACCGAGTATCGGCGTGATGAGTGATCAGCGGCTGGGCCTTGTCCCTGAAATCGTCGTTGAAAGCGACCTCCTTGCCGCTGGCATTGGTCACCGACACCGCCGAATCCAACGGCGATCCGGCTCGACGGGCCCAGACCTCGGCCACGAATTTTCCTGAACCTTCGAATCGGAACACGTCTACGTCATCCGGCTTGTCGATACGGCCATTGACGATGACCGGCAGCTTGACCTCCTGGGCCGTTTCCATAGTATCATTCGGTTCCTGATCCAGCGTCTCGGACTGCATGTTAATGCGCAGCGGGAAGTCGAGCGTTACCTTGTCGGTTTGAGGAATGGAGTACCAGCGAATCTCACGTCGCCGGTCCATGCGAGGCTTGAGCTTCAGTTGGGTCTCCACGAGATTCCAGCCTTGCAGTTCGACCGTGACATCCTGGTCGGCGCGCCCGCCCAGCGGGAAGATGCCGGTCACAAAAGGCAACTCGCCCAGGGTGATGCGGTAGACGAAATCCTCGCGTCCGCGGTAAATGGAATCGCGAATCTGGAAGACGTACTCGCCGTCCTCGGGGACCTCGTAGTAGATCACCGGATCCTGCCGGTAGTAGTAGGCACCCGCATAGGCCACTTCGTTTCCTTTGGTATCGTAGAGGCTCAACACGCCCTGGAACCAGCCGGGTACGGCGTCGGCCAAGTAGGGCATCAACTCGCGCGCGGCGACGGAAATGACCAGGCGTGTGCCTTTGCGAGCGGTGAACGAGAAACGGTCCACGTCGCCGGGCATGATCTGTCCGTTTGCCACGACCGGTAGCGTCGCGCCGATCACTGGACAGGGCTCCTCGTCGTTGGGTTCGGTCTCGTGTCGTTCCTCCCATTGGCCCACTTGAAACCAGATGGGATTGGACATGGCGTCGGCCGTCAGCACGCGCATCTCGCGCTTGCCCAGTTCGGCATTCGCGTCGATCGTGATCTTCAGTGTGAGTTCTTCAGCGATTTGGTCGTTGGGCTGCCGTTTGGGGTCGGCTTCTCGCTTGCGGTAGACTTCCATCTCCTTCAGGTCTTCTTCGGTAATACCCGCCGCCTCGTAGACCATTTCATCCGTGATCGGTTCGGTGCTTCCTTTTTCCTCTGCCGCCTTCACCAGATCCTCTTTCGTGAATCTGATTTTCTGGCCGAGGCCAACGTACTGCCCCCGCGTCAGCGGTCGGTACCAACCGACGACTTCTGCTTTCACTCCGCTGCTGGAAAAATAGAGTTCGGTCACCTCCTTGATGTTCTGCCCGCCGACGGTCACTTCGAAGCTGCTATTCAGCCGGCCACCGGTCGGAAAGACGTAGCCGATATGCGGGTTCTTCGGCGCCGTCTGGGCATGGAGATTGGATGTGATGGCGAGCAGCGCCGTCACGGCGAGGATTGCGTGTCGTCGAAACGAGGTCATAGTGCGCTCCGCGATTACCCTATAGCTGCAAGTGTTCTTCGTAGGATGGGCTTCCGCTCCGGGGACTATATGAGTTCATCGACCGCACCACCCATTTTTAACCCGTCATCGGCACTGGGGGTCGCGCGGACGAAATCGCCCATCGGGTGCGGCAGGCTGGCTTCGGGATCGATGCCGAACAACTGGTACATGGTGGTGATCAAATCACAGGGATAGACAGGCCGATCCTCGACGTATTCGCCCTTGGCCGTGGACGAGCCGACCACCTGGCCACCTTTGAATCCACCGCCGGCCACGACCGACGAGAAAACGTGGCCGTAGTGATGCCGTCCGCCATTCCACGGCGATTTCCAGTCGACTTTGGGCGAGCGGCCGAATTCGCCAATCCACCAAACGATGGTGCTGTCCAGCATCCCGCGGTCGTCCAGATCCGAAATCAGCGTGGCCATACCTTTGTCCATTTCCGGCAGCTTCCGGCGCATCGTGGGGAAGTGATCCTTGTGTGTGTCCCAACCGCCGTAGTTGATCGTGACGAACTTCACTCCCTTTTCGATCAGCCGGCGGGCGGCCAGGCATGACTGTCCGAACGTGCTACGACCGTAGCGGAGCCTGAGATCCTCCTCCTCTTCGGAAAGATCGAAGACTTTGCCTGCGTCGCCCAAGATCAGATCATACGCCTTGTCCTTGGCCTCTTTGGTGGCTGCTATCTGCGGATCGTCTTTCATGAATGCGCCGAGAGTGTTCATCCTCTGCAGCAAGTCGCGGCGCCGATACTGCTCGTCGTCGGAGATGCCCGGGGCGACGATCCCTTCGACCGCAAACCGGTACGCGTTCGGGTCGCCGCCGGTGGCAAAGGGCTTGTACTTGATCCCCATGAAACCGGCTTCCGAAAACCGGCCTTGAGGCTGGGTGAGCACGATGTACGGCGGAATCAGACTCTCCGATCCCTCTTGGAAGCCCTTGAAGGCCGTGACCACAGCGCCGACGGACGGGTAGACGAGCCGGCCGCCGGGCATCCGACCGGTCTGGGTCATGTACGAGGCCGTTTCGTGACCGAACACGCCGTGCGTCATCGAGCGGATGATCGAGTACTTGTCGGCCAGCTTGGCCAATTCGGGGATCGACGTACCGACCCGGATCCCTTTGACATTGGTCTCCAGCGACCCCTTCAACGGCCCAGTAAAATCATCGCCCGCATCGGGCTTGGGGTCGAACGTGTCGGTGTGTGGCGGGCCTCCCCACATCCAGATCTGAATGCACGCCTTGGCCTTCGCCTCGGGCGGGGCGGCGGCGGGTTCCTTGGGTGTGGCAGGAACAGTGGCCGGTTTCGCTGCAGCGGGTTCGGCGCCAGCCGATAGTCGATTGGCCAACAAGAGACCGGCCGAACCGAGCATGCCACGCTTGAGCGCTTCGCGCCGGGAAACCTGCCCGTCTGTCGAACCTGCGTCGTTCGAATCATGTTTCGCAGTCATGTTACCTCTCCATTTATCCAGCCGATCTCCGGCGGCAGTCTGACTTCGATCACAAATATCTTCGTGACGTCATCCCGTAGCTCGTATCCTGCATCCCGTATCTCGCACCCCGTTCAATGCCTGAAAAGGAACTCCTCACTATTGAACAGCGCCCACACCAAGTTCTCCGCGCCTCGGTGCGAGTTGGCCTGCCAGCCGGCATCGGCTTGCTCGTCCGGCGTGGGCGGGCGCGAGAGGATCGTCATATACAGGGTATCCGCGAGTTGTTCGGAATCGGTCGATGTCAGCAGATCTTGGATCTTGGGCCCTTCGCGGATCTTCTTCAGGATATGGGTCGAGTTTAGCAGGTGCAACGCTTGAGCGGCCGTGTAGCGATTGTTGCGTTCCGACTCCAGCCCCGTATCGCGCGGCGGACGCCCGAACATTTCCAACACGCTGCTAGTGATACTGCCGTCCGGAAGCTTGATCGATCGTTGCTTTTCGGGAATGAATGTGAAAGGTTCGGGAATCATGCTGGAATAGCTTTCCGTCGTTCCCGTAACTTGGCACAGGGCGTCCAGCAGCACCTCGGCATCCAGGCGACGTAGCGGATAGCAGGCAAAATTCTCCGCAGCCTTAGAGCCATCGCCCTTGGGAATGCAGGAAAGCTGATAAGTCGTGGAATTGAGAACCAAGCGGTAGATGTGCTTCAAATCATAATCGGCTTTGACCAACTCCTCCGCCAAGTAGTTCAACAACTCCAGGTTCTGCGGCGGGTTGTCGGGCCGAATGTCGTCCGGCTCGTGAACGATGCCGCGCCCGATCAGCCAGTACCACACCCGGTTTACGATGTGCCGTGAAAACCAAGGGTTCTTTCCGTCGATAAGCCAATCGGCAAACACTTCTCGTGGGTCTTTCCCCGGGGGAAGCGTGGGCTTGGTTCCATCAGGGAAGGCGGCCACTGGCGGCGGGCCGTCCTTGGGTGGCTTGGCCGCGCGAGGGTCGAAGACGACGACCGTTTCCTTCCATTCACGCGTCGGCTTGTGCCCAATCTGCGAAAAGAAAACGGCCATGCTGGCCAATTGCTCCTTCGGCCATTTTTCCGCCCGCACTCCCATGAACACCAGGGCAACCGCCTTGGCGATGGATTCTGGCTCCTTGCTTTGCAGGGCTCGGAAGAAATTGACCTGCGGCGTTCGGAAATTGCTGCCGCATGCGGTCAACAACTCCCAGACGAATTGGTCGTATGGCATGTTCTCATCGAGCGAGGTCCGAATCCAGCGATGGTATGCCTGGGCGCCGTTGGGCCAAAGGTTGATGGGAAATTCGGCCTTGCATCGCAGCAGGTCGCACCACTTCATCGCCCAGTAGTCGGCAAACTCGGGCCGCTGGAGCAGTTGGTCGATCAGCACAGCGCGTTTGTCGGGGGCCATATCATCCAGAAAGCTCCGTGCCTCCTCGGCCGTGGGCAGCGTACCGATGACATCGAAATAGGCGCGTCGGACGAAGACCGCATCGGAACACAACTTGGCCGGTTCGATCTCCAATTCCTTCAACTTGGCAAACGCGAACTCGTCGATCTTGCCTTGAGGAATCAACTCCGCATCGCTATCGAAAGGATTCGTCCGATTCATCGGATTGTTGAACGATGCCATGCCGGGAAACTCGGGCAGATCGGAGTCGACAGTGGGCGCGGTTGTCTTGCGGGGCGGCGCCTTTGGTTTCCCGCGAAGCCGGACGGTGAAGGTCTGCTGATGGCTAAGTGCCGGCGGCTCGGCAGCACTCACTTTGACGACCAGTTGGTACGCGCCCGCCTTGTACTTCTCGGCAGTGGGCCAAAGGATCTCACCTGTCTTCGGATCGATCGTCGCATCGGGAGGCGCCTTGGCGAGGCTGTACCTCATTTCCCCCTGATCGCGTCCTGCGAGGCGAACAGGAACCTGCAGCCGCAGAGTTTCGCCCTCCATGAGTACCTGCTCGTCTATCGGCGGGATTGTCACAGAGCCCGGATCGCCTGGGGTCAGTAGCCATCCGAGCGCGATCAAGATCACGACCAGCGCAACGGCCCCGCCTACCGAGCCCCACACGACCAGGGGCGATTTCTTCTTCGGCTTTCGAGTGACGTGTCGCGGCGGCGACTGGCCGACGTCAAGTTGAATACCGTCGCGTTTTGGTGGTGGTTTTGCTTCTGGAGCCATTCGATTTTCGCTCTGCGGTCAGGCAATTGGGTGCAAGCTGGAGCCCCGTAGCCGAACTGGTGATGTTCCGAAAACGGGAGGTCTCACTTCCTCTTCGATGCGACAGCACGCTGGTATTCCCATTCCTAATGGGAAAGCCAGACTTCCCTCGCGCGCCTTCCAAAGGTGGTGCGGGGGAATGGACTGCGATGCTATCGCACTAAACACTTACTGTCTCAAGACTTCCGCTACGACGTGCGGGCAACTCTAAGGCGGGCTGGCTCAGACTGAAGCCAGTCCGGCCTCAGCCACATAGGGCATTGTACCAGCACCCTGCCGTTCGTGTCCATCGCTTGACATAGGCGCCGAATTGGAGATGGCGAAAAGGACTTCCCGTGCACTCACGGCTGAAATGGGCGGTATATCCACACGAGCCCGTCGGCCGACGGGTGACGACATACGGCGACTGCCGGGAAGTCACGCGGCCTTCCGCGTTACCTGAGAACTCGATTCGTTGGTTCCATCCTGCGCATCTGGTGGCTTAGCGGGCATCTCCAGCATGAAGACAGTAGGCGCAACCTCAGTGCCGACCGCTGAAGGGCCTGCGGTTTGGGAACCTGTTTCGGCACTCGGAGAGTGCGTACTATTGTGTGAAGACGGACTTTTGGAAGCACCCATCGACACCTTGCGCTGTTTTCGTCGCCTGGCCTTCTTCTGGATGTACGTAATGCCCGATCGCCACAGAATTTTTGGCAATCGCAACGACAGGGCGGGAACAGCGCGGAGTGCACCGTTCCGGATCGCCTTGCGTGCAACACGCGAGACTTGCTTCACGGTGTAGAAGTCCCGATTAATCCGACGGCGCAACTGGTGAAGCTCTTCGTGGGAACAGTGATCCGAATAGATCTTCCCATGCGGTGTCATGTGGTATCCCGGGCTGTTCGCCACCAGTTCATCCAGACCGGAATAGGGGCTGTCGCGAAGCGTCGAAAGGGAAAGCGTATCCACACCCAATTCGTGGGCGAAGGACGAGATCTGAAGCATCTCTTCCACCGTTTCACCAATATTGCCCAGGATGAAGTAGCCATGCATGATCATGGAGCTGTGGCGTAGAACCCTGAAGTATTCGCGAATCCGCGCCGTGTCGAAACCTTTGCGCATGGAACGCAGCGTCTTGTCGTGAGCCGATTCGATGCCTAACAACAAGCCGATGAAACCAGCCCGCTCCATCTTCCTCAGCATCTCCGGGTGACGGGCTATTTCCAGCCGCGCGTTGATGATGTACTTCTTACGGATTCCGCGGGCCAAGATCAGGTCGCAGATCTCCTCGACGCGGTCCATCTTGTGAGTGAATAGATCGTCAGTAAAGGCGACGATGTCCGCTTTGACCTGGGCAAGCTCTTCTACTACGGACTCTGGCGAACGAGCGGACCACGGCCGTTTCTCGCCCCAGGGATTACGACTGAAGGAACAGAATGTGCAATTGAACGGGCAGCCGCGCGAGGCGGACACTAGCTCCACCGGAATTCCCGTGCTGGTGTTTCCAATTGCCGCTTCATAGGTGTATCGGCGAAGATCGCGGTTGGGATAGAAATCGTCCCTTAAAGGGCCTGACTTGCGGTTGGGATTGTGAAGTATCCGATCGCCCTTACGGAAGCTGAGGCCGGCAATTCCCTCCAGAGGCACGCCTTGGCAGAGCTCTTCTATCGGCTCCTCGCCGTCCCCGCGGACTACCACGTCCACGTTAGGGCACTCCATCAGCCATCGTTCCGGATCGTTCGTAGCGTGCCGTCCGCCTATGACGGTGAAAACCTCTGGATCAATAGAGAGTATCTCTTCACGCAGGAATTGAGCATCGCGATCCCAATTGACCGAAAAACAGACCATGTCAGTTTCCGGACGCAAGAAGTCCTTCGTGCGACCGGGCTCTTTGCGCAAATCTACGATATCCAATGCTTCCGTGTGTGACTGGATTACCGACGCGATACACTCAAGACCCAACGGGGGGAAAAAGCCTGCCGAATTACACTCGCGCCGATAGGGGTACGCGCAGAGAACATGCTGAAACATCCTTGTCTCCCTAGTACTTCCACGACTCGCAAAGCAACAAGCTGCCACATCCCGGACAAACTGACATCCTGCAGTATGACCGAGGCTTGCCAATTGACTTCACTTGGACACTTCGCCAAGCCATTCGTTGACTGTTCTTGCTCCAAGCGGCTCGAGTGATGCAATTGCATTCTGCGAAGGGAAAATGTTGCGCGAATGATACACGCGCCAAGGCGATGACGCCCCCCCAATCCAGATAGCATCTGGTTTCCGAAGCGGATTGAGTCCTCGTACGGGTCGGTACCACGCGGCTAATACGAGGTCCAGCTCAGGTCAGCGCACCGCTAGCAGCGGTAGATCGCTGCAAAGTACGGCGATACTGAATCTGCTAGCTATGCCCTTGTTGCTTCAGTCTTGCAGCCGTGCCAGAATGCTAGCGTGTTATACACTTCTCACGGGTTCTCATCCCGCAGTTGCCAAGGCTAGTCGATGCGGTTGGCGATCACCGCACGGCAGATTTGCGAAAGGGCAGACGATGTTCTCTTTCTTCAAGAAGAAGCAACCGCAGAAGCCTGAAACCTATGGCCAGGAACTGAGCTTCACCTTTCAGAACGAGGAGGAAAGCTGGGAAGAGAACATTCACCTGCTTGACCTGCTGGAGCAAGTGATGGAAGAGAAGGGACGTTCGCTGAAACGTCTGGAAGAATCACTTATCGATCAAGAAACCGGTTTCGAGATCTCGCCAGAGTTCCAGATGCTCAATCCAGGCGAGGGCGGAGTGCAGACGTGCACCATTATCACGATTTCGCATGCGGAACTAACGCCCGCTGGGCTGTTCGAGTACCAGCACTCGGCCGGCGAGGACCTGACCGAGGCGATTAAGACCGGGTTCGACACATGGTACCAGACGGATTTTGTCCCGCTGAGAGAATCCACGTTGGATTCGCCGGAAGAGTGTATGACACTCGTGATCGAATCTTCCGATGGCCGAAAGCGGCGCATTATTCTGGGCCCCGTCGCGCATTACGTTGAACGGCGGGAGGTTCACGAAGCTGCATCAGCGTGTTCGACCGACGGTGACAGTGACGAGCATCCGTTCTGCCCCTGCTGCATGTTCACACGTTCGCTCAAAGCCTTCGAATGGCTCGTCGAGTCAAGCGAGTTCTACGGATTGCGCGTGTACGCAATGCGGGATGAGAACGGGCGTGCCCAATCTGACTGTCGGATCAACGGGCACGACGACAAGAAAGGCATGGCAGCCTTACGTCGGTACGTGAAAACGTGGCCGCAGGCGGGCTTCGAGTTTCGGAAACAGTACGTCGTGATTCAGACCAAGTAAGCCTTGATGCTTGAGCTGAAAGTTCCCGTGCGTGGCCAGTGGTCAAATTGTCTTGGCTGATGCTGCACGCTCGGCCCTGGGCTGTCCGCAAACACCTCGGATGGGCGCACTGTACTTGAAGTCCGTTACAACGAATACGAGATCACAACAAAGATGTTATCGGCGAATGACGCGAAGGGGCGCGAATGGATCAAGGATTGTGTGGGATGCGCGCGGTTCCTTCAAGTAGAAACGTGTTCTCCATCCGATTACTAGGATAGCCGATCAAGGATATTGCGGGTAATGCGGACGGCGGAGGGATCGTTGCCGTTCAGTCCGTGGGACCAATCCGTCGTGCCTGTGGTAACCACCGTGCCGCCTTAGGTGTGAACGCCCAGCACGGCGGCCCCAACGCGATCCTCGGGGAAACGATCGTACCGCAAGCTGTCGCCGGGCGCCCAACGCGCTGGACAGGTTGCGAGAATCGTGAACGATTTCGGCGTGCCGTCGCGATGCGTGGGAACCGGCAGTCCGTCCACCATCTCTCTGTTTCCTGATCCCTGTATGTCTCCCCGTCACCGACGGTGAGACCAGCGCCGTTGCTGTTCAATTCTCCGACGAGACAGTACCCCTCTCCAGTCGTCGGTTCTTGAGTTATTCGTCGCTGTCACGAAGACCATAATACCGTCCAGGCAACTGTAAATTCACGACGCGATTTCCTTCCGGACCAGCGGCAAGCACCTCCGCAAACCGTCTGTTATCGAGATTCTCAAACGTATGGACTGATGATACTCTCCGCCCGCTGCGAGGGATGGAGCATTCGCTTCAGGCCCCTTCAACGTTCATTCGCGGCCCGCCCCTTACCCATCCGTGGGGCCAGCGGCTTTGATCCGCCCCGCGAGTTGGTCGTGCTTTCATCCGTCCTGTTGAACGGGTATGCTGCGTAGTCTGATCGTTGTACCGCAATACCTTGACGCTTGTTGGGAGGCATTGATGGAAACTCGCAATGCACGGACCGGACTGGTTCTCTTCGGGTTTTATCTGATCCTCTACTGCGGATTTGTGCTGGCCAACGCGTTCGCCCCCGAGATGATGGAAAGAACCCCGTTGTCGGGCCCGCTCTCGGGAATCAATCTGGCGATTCTTTACGGCATCGGTCTGATTCTGGCGGCGCTGGTGTTATCGCTTCTCTACGGCTATCTGTGCAGGTCGGCTCAGGAGTAGCCGCGCAACAAGGGAGGCGAATAGATGATCTACGAGGCGTCCTACCAAGCGGTCGCGTTTTTTTTCCTGTTTGTCGGAATCACGCTTGGGCTGAGTTTCTACCTGGGAAGCCGGGCGAAGTCGTCCAAAGGATATTTTGCGGCACACGGGCAGATTCCTTGGTTCGTCAACGGAATCGCGTTTGCCGGCGACTATCTTTCCGCGGCGTCGTTCTTGGGGATCTGCGGGATGATCGCCTTCTACGGGTACGACGGGTTTCTCTACTCGATCGGATATCTGGCGGGCTGGATCGTCGCGCTGTTTGTCGTCGCCGAACCGATGAAGCGGCTGGGCAAGT
Organism: uncultured Pirellulaceae bacterium; assembly: GCA_964617665.1. Taxonomy (GTDB): domain Bacteria; phylum Planctomycetota; class Planctomycetia; order Pirellulales; family Pirellulaceae; genus JADHUC01. The sequence goes on along the minus strand of CAZUAH010000071.1, from coordinate 23,845 downwards.
TCACTTTTGCCGATGCCCTGGACGCCCGCTTCAACTCGCGCGGCATCAAGCTGGCCGCGGGTATCAGCACGCTGGCGGTGAGCGTGTTCTATCTCATTCCGCAGATGGTTGGCGCCGGAGTTCTGATCCAGCCGTTGCTGGGATTTCCGCACTGGGCAGGTGTTCTGCTGGTCGGTACCACCGTGATCCTCATCGTGGTTTTGGCCGGCATGGTCTCGACCACGTGGGTCCAATTCCTCAAGGGCTCACTGCTGGTGATCTTCAGCGCAATTCTAACCGTGATGATCCTCTTCCGCGGCTTCCAAACGCAAGACGGCGGCGGCGACGGGTATGAACTTGGGAGTCTTGGTCCGGTCAGCAAAAACGACCTCGTGGCTGAACTGAAACGGTTGCCGGAACTGAATAACCCGACTGTCGAGGAACTCGAAGGGGGAGAAAACGACGTTCGATTGGTGCGCATTCGCGATGAGGGAGCCGACGTGGCCACGATCTGGAGCGTTCAAGAAACGGACGGATCGGATCAGGTCACGCTGCTGGAAGCCCAAACTCTCACCAAGACGGCTAGAGGCATGCGGCTCGTCAACGGCCGGCCCAAGGGAACAAAAAAGGGTGAGCCGGAACTGCACCCGGTCGGCCACATCAGCAGGCTGCCCGGCGGTAAGACGCAGACCGGTCCGCTCGGCCCGCTGTCGTTTTTCAGTACGCTGCAAGAGAGCGAGGTGGTCTTGTGGGGCAGCCGAAAACTCAAAGAGGCCGATGAAGAGACCGACGGATCCGAAACGACGGTTTACTATCAGAAGCCGACCCGCGGCAGTCACGTTCTCCGCCCGGGCGAGCATCCCCGATTCAGCGGGATTCGCAGCGAACTGTTCCTGGATAAGTTGAATTTTCTCTCCCTGATGCTGGCGTTGTTCTGCGGAACGGCGTCGTTGCCTCACATTCTGATCCGCTACTACACGGTCAAGGACGAAGCCAGCGCTCGCAAGAGCACGATCGTGGGCATCGGCAGCATCGGCTTCTTCTACATCCTGACGCTGTACATGGGCCTGGGCGCGATGACCAGCGGATCCATGGACGTCACCAACAGCAACATGGCGGCGCCGCTGTTGGCCCTGAGCTTCGACAAATGGCTCTTTGCCGTCATCTCGGCCATCGCCTTTACGACCGTGTTGGGCACGGTCAGCGGCTTGATCCTGGCCTCCGCCGGTGCGGTGATCCACGACCTGATGTCCGGCTTCCTGCAAATCGAGATGAACGACCACAACAAAGTGCGGTTGGCGAAAATCGCGTCGGTCGCCGTGGGAGCACTGGCCATCGTGCTGGGGATTCTGTTCGCCAACCTGAACGTCAGCTACCTGGTCGGCTGGGCGTTCAGCGTGGCTGCGTCGGCAAACCTGCCGTCGCTGGTGATGCTGCTCTTCTGGAAAGGCACCACGCGGGCGGGAGTGATCGCCGCGATCGTCGTCGGCATGACGAGTTCGCTGGCGTGGATCCTGCTCAGCGCCGACACCTTCACCAAGGTCTACGGACTGCGGGCCGAGGACGCCGTCGTGCCTTTCACCCAGCCCGGCATCGTCACGATCCCGCTCGGCTTCCTCACACTTGTTGTCGTCTCCCTGATGACTCGCAAGCAAGTCCCCGAGCCGTAGGCCACACGCTGGTTGATCGGGACAACCCAGATACGGGGCCGATTATCGAACGTCGACAATGCTCGAGCGGCACTGGCCGTCAATCGAATCGGAGTGAGAACGCATCTGCGTTCTTGAGCGTGAAACGCAGTTGTGCAACACCTTGTCCGAGTCTTGGGTCCTGTTCCCAGACTACCGGCGCGTCGACGGAATCACCGATCAGCGGTTTCGATTTCCCGATGACTTGCCCCGATTCATTGAGAACTTCGAGCGTCATAGAACCGCCTTCGCGCACCACGTAGTTCAGGAGTAGTCGCCCGCCGTTGTAACGCAACGATTTGGTCGTCACCACGCCGCCATTTGGCCCGCCGCGCAAAGCTACGAAACCATCCACGCGATAAGCAAACCGCCGAACGCGGCCCGGTGTGGGTTCGTAATAGTTTTCCGTGGCGTAGACGGAGATCTCGTTCGGTTTGCCGGGCAGTTGAAACATGCCCCAGGTCATGTAGTTCGAGCGGTTGCCCTTCCGGTCGGCGGGAGCTTCCTCAAGAATGACGGCATCGGGCCAGCGATGGAAATGGACGCCGTCGCGGCTGGACATCAGCAGGGGCTCGACGCGCTGACCCTGCTTCGGCAGATAGCGAGTGGGAAAGCCAATGAACAGATGCGGCGCACGGAAGTACTTCTGCACGGCGTTGGTGTAGAGATGCTCGGTCGGGGTACCTTCGGAGTAGGTCAAATCGGCTTCGTTTTCCCAGGTGATGAAGTCCTTTGATGTCGCAGTACGTATCGCGCGGAAGCCGGCCGGTTGCCATCTATTCTGCGTAGTAACGCCTTTGGTGAAGTACCGCCAGTACGCGCGGTACTCGCCGCGATCGGTGTCCCAGAACGCGAGGTTTTGCGAGTCGAACGCGCCGTTGGTGATGACGGGCTTGCGCGAAATCAACTTCCAGTGCAAACAATCCGGTGATTGGAACGCCAGCAAGCCGCCACCGCCGCCGCCAAATGCCTTGTAGGTGGCCTCGGCAGGCGTCGCCGGATTGTCGTCGTGAAAAGCAGTGAAATTGTGCGTACCCGGCGTTAGCCAGACAATGTTGTTCTCCTTCGAACCCTCCCATTCGAACAAACCGACGTTCGGTCTCGTCCAGTGGATGCCGTCTTTGCTTTCGGCGTAGCACGTGACTTCCTTGTGAGCGGCCTTCATCTTTGCGTCGTGCTGCCAGCCGCGATAAATCATGCGGTAGAGGTCGCCATCCCGAAAATAGGTGTAATAGCCGCTGGTGTTGCCTTCCCAGGGTTGGTCGGCAACGAAGACAACCTCTTTCGGCTCCGGTCTGAGCAATTGCTGGCGGACATCGCCCTGAATTTCGGCGATCAAATAGTCGTCAACAAACAACTCCAGTTTGTCGCCAATGGCGATCGGTTCTGCGGAGAACGTTGGGACGACGATGGCCATCGTCACGAGCAGAGCCGCGACGGGAGTCCTGGAGATGTTCCTGTATTGGGTCATGATGCGGCACTCCTTCTGATAGGGTTGTTTCATTGTTGCGCGAGTGGAAGCTCAGCATACCATTTCAGCAGCGGGTCTTTGAGCGATTTTACGATGTCTGGTTGGTTGCTGGCGAGATTGGTTGTCTCACCGATGTCATCCGCCAGATTGTAGAGTTCGTCCGACCGACCGTCTGGATTGGTCAACAGCTTCCAATCACCAATGCGAACTGCAAGCGATGGGCTGGTCGTAGGATAGTGCCAGAACTGTGGTTTCGATCGCTCGAATGCGGCTCCGCGCACCGCTGCAGTGATATCCTCGCCATCCGACTGATAGCCATCCGGCATTTCCGCTCCGGCAAGCTTGCAGAACGTAGGAGTGAAATCACAAATGTTCAGAACCGACTGTTCATCAACGCGTCCGGCAGGAATCTGCCCTGGCCAGCGGATGATCAGCGGGACGCGGATGCCGCCTTCGTACAGAGTGTGCTTCCATCCCCGCAATGGTCCGCAGGACCCACCCCGTCCTTTGCCGGCGCCGTTGTCGCTGGAAAACAGCACCAGGGTATTGTCGCTCAATCCCAGATCGTCGAGGGCGTCGAGCACGCGCCCGATTTGCTGGTCCATGTAGCACACCATGGCGTAGTGGACCTGTGCCGTTTCATCGAGATGCCGGAATGGCCTTCGCATTTTGTCGGTCGGGCGAAGAATCACATGCACGTCCTTGAACCAAACGTTGGCATAGAAAGATTGCTCGGAGGTCGAAGCGACGTGATTTTTCAGAAATCCAATCGTCTCATCGGCAATGGCACGGCTGGACCAAGTGGACCATTCTTTGCTGGCGTAGGGATAAGTCTCGTGCGGCTTCGGCCACGGTTCGGCGTTCTTCCAGGTGGGGCTGTTGCCGAAGGTTGTCCGCACGTGGTCAAAACCGTATTGAGCGACCGGTGGAGCGTCAGGATGATTGATGATGGCTTTGCCGGGCTTCCTGGGGCGATCGGACTCTGGATCGCGCAGGTCCGCCATCCGGAAGTCTCGACCACTTCCCCCGCCGAGATGCCATTTGCCGATCATGGCCGTGCGGTAGCCGGCCTGCTGAAGAGCACGCGGGAAGGACGGCGCCGCGACGTCAAGCCAGTCGGGCATCTTTCGCCGTCGGTTGTATTCAAAAAAGGCGATATGTCCATATATTCGATGCCGACCCGGGAAGTGACCGGTAATCGCCGAAGCCCGCGTGGGCGAACAGACGCAATGGCTGACGTAGAACTGCGTAAACCGAGTTCCCTCACGAGCCAGCGCATCAAGCCGCGGTGTCTGAGCCACTTGGCTGCCGTAGCATGCAAGATCGCCGTACCCCAAGTCATCCGCGTAGAAGAAGACGATGTTTGGCGGCTTCGCCCGATCGTCGGCGGCGAATGACTGCGCACAGAAGGCCAAGGCGAGAATGAAAATGGTCAGACAAATGGACTTGATGGACATAGGCTTCATTCCTCCTCGAATCCCCCGTCTCTTCGATAGCTGCGACGTTGAAACCAAAGCACCACGGCGCCGGTTGCAGAGAAGCAGGGACCTTCGAGACACTGCCACCAGCCAGGCATGCCCTCTGCGATATCGATTCCCAGCATGATAACACCATGAAATAGCGAGATGATCGCCAAGAAGCGAATCAGTTTCCGATAACGGACCACGTCGAATGAGACGTACACGATCGTGATGCCATGCAGAGCGTACATGACCGAGGCGGACCGCGCCAGATAGCCCACGATGGGATCCGAGGGAAGTGCATCGATCCCCAGCGCACCGGCCGCAAGACTCATCCATTGGCGAGGCAGGGCGACCGCGACCAGCGCCAGCATATCAAGACAACCGATGCAGCGTAGAACGATTACGAGCGCTCGATGTTGTCCCATGACCTTCTCCACTCGCCCCAATGTTGGCGAATACCGGTGACGCCACGACCAATGTCCGCGACTATTACTCCAGTTGAGTTGTCATCGAACGGTTCCGTTTTCGCACGTACCCGTCACCTTGATCGCCACAGATATGGTGTCTGTCAGAGTGCGGTTTTCTGGTGCTGTCAGATTAGCGCTGACAAGGATCAGATTCAAGCCGGGGCCGGTTGGCATTCCGACAAATCGCGAATCCCATAGTCACCTTCTCCGGCTCGGCGGCCTTTTTCTACATGCTTTCCGACGTTATGATCTTTCGTACCGTCCGCGCCCATAGCTCAGTTGGATAGAGCAACGGACTTCTAATCCGTAGGTCGGAGGTTCGAATCCTCCTGGGCGTGCTGGGAGACAGTCGCGAAACCCAAGGAAACAGCGTTTTTCTTGGGTTTTTTCGCGTTCCCAACGCCGTTCGTGCGCTCCATTGCGCTGCCTTGCGCCCCACTGCTACACCTGTTTTTGCACCGCTTTTTGCACCGCTCTAAATCAGCGCGTTGGTTGCTGTCCAAGACTTGCAGGTAATGGTCGTTTGCGACTTGCGGACTGTTGCCGATCCATGCACACACTTCGTGGATCTGATACCCAAGATAGATCAACTCCGTCTCTCGGGATGATCGGCAATTCTGAAACAGCTTCGGCCACGGTTCCAGACCGGCCCGCTTGATGAACCGCTCGAATTGCGTCCGCAGATTGGCGCGTTCCTTCCCATGCCTTGGGATCACATAGTCGCTCGGCTTCACCTTTCCTCGGGACTTTGCGACTTTGAATAAGTCTTCAAGGTAGGGACGCACGTCGCCGAATACCGCATCGGGTAGCATCCGATATGGCTTGTCGACATGTTGGGTCTTGGGCGAAGTAACCAAGAGTTTGCTCTCAGCGAAGTTCACGTCTTCCCATCGCAAAGGATACAACTCGGACGGAATCCGAAGCCCGCCGAAGCGAGCTAGGGCAATGATCGCTCGCCATTCGGCATTCGTGGCGGCTTCGATGACCTTGTCGATCATTTCCCAAGACACGTAGTACAAGCGCTCTCGATTCACGGACTGCCCGCCTTTGACTTTCCGGAAGGGGTTGGCGGGAATGATCTCGTGATCGACAGCATCCTCCATGAATTGCCGAGCGCATTTGACACGTCGGTTCGCTGTAGACTTGGCAAGTCCACCGTCTTTTTGCGCGTGGGCCTCGCTAAGCAGCCACAACCGCCAGTCCTTGGCATCGCCTGCCGTGATTTCGGGAATTGGCTTCTCTGTCCCGAAGTAGTCGATAAGGTTCTGCTTTGTCTGGTGGTAGAGTAGTTTTGTGGACGGCTTCACGTCCATTCGCTTCGTAATGAAGCTATCCAGGAACGGCTCTAGATGACCGCGACGGTTCTTTCGTTTCGTAGACTCCGGCCGATCTTGCACCAGACCGGCAGAAGCCACCCGATCATAGAGCCAGTGCCACTCAGGATCAGCTAGGAGGCCGGCAAGCCATTTGTCCGTGGCCTCACTCCGCGGCGTGCTGTAAGCCTGGCAACGGGCCAAGTGCTCGACGTGGGCCTTGATGTCACTCGCCGGCCCTTCGTCGATCTTCCCCAGCCGAATGGAACGCCGTTTCCCATCCAGACCGCGAAACTGGATCACTCTGCGGCCGTTCGCTTGCTTGTTGAGACTTGCCATCGTCTATTGCTCCGTGTGAGAACGGGTTCGTGATTCCGAGATTTCGCCATGCTGTCTGGGTGACTCTGAAACCGTGATTTCGAGGCCGAGAACTTCCCCGATTTTGTCGACGGTGTCCAACGTCAGCTTCGACTCGCCAGACAAGAAACGGCTTACCTGACTTTGATGGATTCGCGATCGACGCGCAACTCGATAATTGCTCATGCCGCAATTAGCAATCGCCTCTCTTAGTTGGGTGCTCAGTTTCTTCATGTCGATGTCCTTCAACTGAATCCTATGTTGTAGTTGCTCGGCTAGCAATCCTTAAAACAGGCTAGCCCCAGCTAGCCCACCCGTCTGCACCTCGCGCGCGAGAGAGTTGCATTTCGATTGCGGGCGAGGGGGCGTGGACGGATATACCCCAATAGCACGCTCCCATTCCTCGTTCACGGTAAACGTACACGGAAAACGGACGGAACGCCTCAGACGGTCAGAGTATCGTCTTCGTCGTCCGTCGCGTAGAAACGGCCCCTACGTGGGCACTCAGCCCCTTCTCGGCCGGATTCTGGCTTCATTCTCGCCGCGATTGTCTCTTGGGATTCTTGATGGAAGCGGGATTGCTTGAAACCGTCGCCGCTCTCTCGCACCAATTCGACACAGCATTGCTTCAGACCAGCAGCCTTGACATATTCGGTATTCAACCATTGGGGTGCGACACTAGCGGGACGTTTGCCCAATCTGTACACCCAGAGCGGACACGTTGTTACAACGCATAGCTTCGCTTCAAGGGCAGAACCCGCGCTGCAATCGAGACATGTAGCCCGAACTGCCTTCAGCGGCGTCAATCTGTCCGCAGTGGTCGTTTTGGTTCCAGCGCCGAATAGGTACGACACTTCGTGGTTCTTAAGGTCCAAACGGTGCATTTTTCGATCCCATCTGGTTAAACGTCGCATATGCCCAGCCAATCGGCCGAGATGTGCCGCGCCCGCGTCAAGCGTTCCAATTCGGCTTGTGGCGACAGCCGCAGCCGCCGCCGTCGCTGCCAGCCACCACGGGAACGAGGCACCAACCACCACTGGCCGCCCAGTTCCACAACCACGGTCACAAGCAGCAAAGCGTCGGTGTAGATGTTCACGTTGGCCCGTTCGGCTTCCTTGACCGCTCTCATGTCGCGAATGAACTCGCGGATCTCGGCTTGGCTGTATCGTTTGGTTTTCATGCCGTCACCCTTCCCATCCACCTGTCGCAACCACGGCAGTACGCAGCCCCATCACGGTGGACGTATGTGTCAGGATCAGTGTGATTGCATTCCGTGGGGTGACTCTGATGACTCTGGTGACTCTCTCCAGCCCCTGTGTACTTTTCTGATACCGTTTCTTCGTTCCCGCGTAGGGAGGAAACTGTGTCACTAGAGTCACTAGAGTCACCACTGATGCCATTTGCCGGGGTGCTAACAGAGTCACTAGAGTCACCATCATCAGTCGTCACCACTTGCCACGCCCGTTGGCGTCCGCTTCGCTGGCGATAGTCCAGTGCCTTGTTGCCAATGATTCTGCGCCTGCAATGCCCTAGTCGGTTCCCGAGTTGTCTCGCCGTTGGCAATGGCCCTTTGGTAGGCGGGCATAGCTCCACGATTGCCGAACGAACATTCGGGTAAGCACTGTAGTCGCCATGCAGTCGGTCCAGTATCTCGGCCGTGGTTCGCCCCTCGCCGCACGGGTCTATCTCGGTCCAGGATTCCAGTAAATCCCGAAGCGCTCCAGCTTCGGAATCAGCTATGTCAGCCAGCTCTTGCCGAGTCTGTGCAGGATCAGGCAGGTCGCACCACACCACGGCTTCCCGTACAAGAGAACTCCATCCCTCGAAACTGCCCCACGCTGGCAGCCCCTGTCGTGGTCGCCCTGCGATGCAGTACGCTCGTAAGATCGTCAACGCAGCCGACAGCAACGCCGCTCGATTCTCCCTCGCGTACTCGGTCACATTCGAGTACTTGAATCCTGTCCTCAATTCTGGATTCTCCAGCGGGCTTTCCAGCCGAATGTGCAATGTCCTCCGTGTCGTATCGGCGGCCAGCATGACGTTGTTGCCACTGGCACACCACGTCACGGTCAACGGCAGTTCCACCATTTGAGATACCCCAAGGATGCGATCCTTCCACACGGTTGCCGTCAGAGCTGCATCCAGGGATGCACAACCGAGTTTGCCCACGATGTTGTCGATCAGTACCAAAGGATCTCCAGCGATTGCCAGCGCCGTGATTCTTTTTCTTGCTTCGTCGTCGTCGCCTGGATTACTCATTCGTGCAATGGCGGTTCCGTAGCAGATGATAGAACCAAGTTCGCACAGCAACGTCTTACCGCTACCTCGCACATTCGCATCCTTCAGAAACAATGGTGATGGTCCGTCGAAAGCATGACGTGCGAGTGGTGTGAGAATGAATGACAGCCATGCGGATCGGTGCGCAGGTTTGGCAAACGGGAAGTCGCAGACTAAGTCCAGCAGGAGCTTGGCAGCTCGTACAGCATCATCGCGATCAGGTTGATCGGGTATCTTCACACCAGCGCCATCAGCGCAATAAAGGCCACTCTTCCCGTCGTAGCCCACCGTGGTCAAGACAGTCCCATCCGATCGCAACACGGGAGACGGGACAACGGCAGTCAGGGGGCGAATGCCGTCCCAAGCACCGCGCTGGCTGATTGCCTTCACACACCATGCCGGAGGGTGTGCGTCGACCTCCACGATCTCCTTGTTGATCTTCTGCATTTTGACGAATTGTATATTTCGGGTTAGCCGTTCTCTTAGGACGGCCTCGGGCAGTCGAGAGATGGTGGGGGAACCAGCATCGCGGTCAATGCCATCAGCCCGTTCAGTTCCTCTGACGATGTGAACGAGAATCCCCCCTCGCTGAAAAACACCCTCATCTCTGGCCAACGCAGCAACAGCTTGGTCATTGACGCTGTGTTCCTCCGTCGTGATCAGCACCTTAGGTCGATTGTCGTCCAACGATTCCGTTGGTGGTTTGCCGTTCGGGGGCCTGCGTCGCTTCCGTCCTCGGTTGCCGTCGCCTTGCACGCGCTTGGCGGGTTCCGGCTCAAGCATTGGCATGTTCGGCCTCCCGTGCCTTTCGGGCGAATTCAGAAAGCAGGTCGAGAATCGCGGCAATTCGATCCGAGACGAATAGGGATCTCGCTACGCTTGCGACCCGTTCGCGCTCTTCGCCCAGCAGTCGGGCCAAATCGCTGGCAACCAGATCACAGCTAACTTGCTCGATGGGGTTGTGATACTGCCAATCTCGCGACGTGACCAACGAGTAGTAGTCGTCAAGAAACTGGTTGTAGAGTCCGGCTTGGCGAATCGCGATCAGATCACGATAAGCCCGCTCGATCGCAGCACGGGGAACGGTGCTTGCCGATGTCGATGCGCAGGTGGTACGATGCATAGCAGATACTCCTTTGCCCCGTGATCGGCTGCCACCGCGCGGGGCGTTTTCTTGCGCTACTCTTTTTCTTCGTTTGTCTCCGGGAACAGCGGCAGTTGCCCCGCACAAGACCTAGGCTGCTTTACCCCGCGTGGAACGGTAGGTTTGGGGAACCGCAGACACTCGCGCGTAAACCAATGGTTCTTGTGGTAGTTTTCGGGCGTCCGCCAAGATCGTTTTGCCGTTGGTTTCTTGTTCTTCATTTGTCAGTTCTCCATTTGCGGCATTGAGAATCACCTATGTCGCCGTCCGTCGCCGCTTCGTCGGCAGGTGCGGTTGTGTCAGTCGCCTGCCGCGTCGCCGCCCCGGACATCTTGTCTGTCGTTGTCACGGGGGACGAATGTTGTTCTCCCCGTCAGGTTGTTCGTCTTGTTCGTCGCCCGCGTCCGTCGCGGAATTGCCGTTGCCGTTCTGCACGGCTTGCCGAGCCCTCTCGACCAAGAATTCGTCCAAGGCCCGTAGCGGATAGAGGACGATTCTTTCGCTGAGCCGAACATTGGGTACGGCATCCCCGAGTGCCTGCAATTGACGCTCCGAAATCCCGATGGCCTCGGCTGCCTCACGTCGACGGACGGCAATCCGTGGTACGTCTTGGATCTTCGATGCTGGAACGATCAAGTCCGGCTGGTTAGACATGTGCGTGCTTCCTTCCGGTTTGATCGCTGCCGTCTTGGCGTTCGTCATCGAGATGGATGCGACCCGTTAGTCGTTGCACGATGTAGCCTCCTCGACCTTGCGGCGTTGCTCGGCAATTTTGAGCAATTGACGGAGGAGGGTCCGCTCCCGGAGGTTTCTGGAGAGCCGTTGTCGGATCTCCCTCTCGTCCGGAAGACGATTAAGGTAAGCCTCTGCCTGAGATCGTTTGTCCATGAAAAAACCCTTCGCAACGCTCGATTACATCCAGCGTAGCGAAGGGTCATTTCCTGGTACGGACAAATATGTCCCTTTATTTGTCCGGGCGGTCGAGAGTGACGGTCTCGTTTTTGATTCTCAAGAAGATATTCCAATTGAGATCGTCGAGCCGGTCTCGGAGTCTTTTGATCGCCCTGTCGTGTGCGTCCCTGGTTACCGGTTTGTCCCAGCAATTCTCTCCAATGTTATCGACCGTATCGGACCCACGATCCCACAAGTGTTTGACGATCCGGTACTCCAGAGGCGACAGCTCGCCGCCAAGAGCGATAAGAGCATCCTTTGCTTGGAGTACAGCGTCGAGCCTACTGGTGATCAAGTCCTCGATCCGGCGGAAACCGGGATCTTCGGTCGTTTTCTGGTGTTCGTCCGGCTGTTCAGTTGGTTCCTCCGGCGGTTCTTCCTTGATAACGGGGGCAGGCAGTTCGGCACGGCGACGCTCATTCACGGTGATTTGCTGCCCGTCCGCCGGCTTGACCTGTTCGTCATCGAATACGGGGGCTTCAAGGTCGTCAGCTTTCTGCACTTTGGACCCAGTGAGTTCCCCTCGCACATCTTCGGTCTCAGGATCGCGCCGCAAGAAAGATTCATACTCCTCAACAGGATCTAACTCGTCTGCGCAAATGGATTGATCAGGTGTCCACACCTTCGCCGCGCTCTTGACATCATTCGACACGGCTCGCAGAACGTCGAGCAAACGATAAGACTTTGATCGCTCGATTCCTCTGCCCACTTGATCGGGAAGAATGTGCGCCATCAAATGTACGTATGTAGTAATTGCTTCCAATACCTCCGGGTCGACATCCACCTTGTCGGGTCCACCAAAGTCTGCTTCCGACGCCCAGGGATGAATCAACTCCTCCGCATCGGGCAATTCCACGCACTCGTCGTGGACGGCGGCGAGCAGGGCATATTTTCCTTCGATATGTGGAGATTCCAACGATAGGGGAAGGTACATCACATCGACGCCGGCAAAGCTAGGCTTCTCCGCCGCCTTGCTCACTTGCATGACCCATCCACGAACCCGTCGTCTCCAAAGATCCATTGCGTCGTACTGAACGATCAATCTGCGAACGGCAAGAGCGAGTTCCCAGAGATGATCAGGGACCGCTTGGCCCCGAGAATTGAAGTTCTTCATGAGAATCACCTGTCTCCTGAACGGGCCGGCAGCCGGCGGGCGCTGGTGACAGGTGGGACCAGCATCGCCGCCAGGTGCCGCTTGGCCGGGCCGCTTGCAATCGGCGTCGGCCGTCCCGATGACACTATTCTACCGGGCGTCAGGGGAAACGCCCATGCGACCTGCTCCTCTGCTTCTATTCTTCCGGCCTAACGTCACCCATCAGGCTTGCCATTTGGCATCATTTCTCCTGCTGGCACCACCGCAGGAAATCAGCGATGACTTGCCGTGCCTGAAGCTGGTACTCAGCATTGAGACGGTCCACCGACTCTTTGTCGATCTCCTCGTTCTTTCTCTCTCCGTATTTCGCCGAGGGCAGCTTCGACTGCCAGCCCATGCTGAGCAACTTCTTGACCACCGGGTAATCCCCATGGCTTGCCATCTCGTCCACCTTACCGGGGAAAAGGAGAGTCCAGGTGATAAGCATGGCCCACAGGGGGACAGAAGAAAGCGGAACGGCAATAACGGCACTCGCAAAAAGGGTAAACAACCACTCCGCCGGGTCGTAGAGCCAGTAGTAGTAGATGATGCCGGCCGTAACTATCCACGCGATTACCATGAGCACGCAACCCAGATTGCCCTGCCGGCGATGTGCAGCTGAACACTCAGAACAAATTGGAATCGAGATCCGCGCTTCCGTGTAGTTGACCACGTACCCAGGGAAGCCCTCTGTGTTTCGGATGACCTTGTAGAGCTCCTCGGAAGCCACCGTGACCGCTTTGCGTTTCTTGCAGAAGAAACACTGGTGCATCGGATGAAAATCCTCGGGTTGCCAATCGTACTTGGTCTTGGGTTCGCTCATCCGCCTCCCTTTGGCACATTCGCGTCGTTCTTGTCGTTCTGGCCTTTGATCGACAGTCAGGGAAGGCCGTCGCGATTCCGCCAGTTTACCGCCGAGAGGCCCCGATCAAGAAGACAATTCGAGCATTCATTCGTCATTCAAGATGGATGGGGGGGGCAGCTGATTTAGCAGTCGGGGCGCTTCCACGGCCTCGTTCAACCTCCACCATGCGTGTAACGGCAAGACTAACCATAGGCCGAGGACAGCTGCCCACCACCACGTATCGAAACGACTCATTCGCATCGAACACCGGGCAATACGCCGCACGATCCCTCCGCCCACGAACATTCCGACAAGTATCATTGGCAGTGCTTCCGCGAAGGCGTATACGGCGTTCGCGGGCGCGACATAGTCCCAAAGCGTATCCGTGCTGCCCAAGGCATGCGCGATGCGCCAATCACGGTAAGCAATCAGGAAAACGTGAAGTGACATTCCCAGAACCGCCGCAACAATGAGAGGCAAATTGGCGGTCCTTACTTCGGTGGTTGCAGTCGATTCCGATTCTGGTTTTTTTGCATTGGTCATGGCGTAAGCGCCTTTGCGACTTCCCGGCCCTTCTGTTCGATCGTGTCGATCAGTTCTTTCGGCGTTCGCTTATCTTCTTCGACCTGCTTGTTCGGCTTGACCGCCGGAACAATCAGGCTGCGGCTTGGTAGAGGTATCGCTGGAATTCGGCGAAGATCTTTCCAATTTCTTCCGGTCGGCCCAGATCCGCGATGGCATCGGCAATGGAGTCGTGGTATTTCAGTCGCAGTAGCGGTGTGAGTTTATCTCGATCCAGTTCCCGCACGCCTTCAGCGACATAGTGTGCGAGGACGAAATCGAGGAAGGCCTGTTGCTTGGCGTTGAACTGGGAACTTATCTCGACTTTCGCCATCTCGGCCCTCTGTTCGCGCGTGAGAGTGGGGAGCGCGTAGGCGACGTAGGCGAGCACGTCAAACAAATCGCATCTCTCGGCGTCGACGATCCGCTTCATCTCGGCCAACTGCTCGGCGCCGAATCCCTTCTCGGCTAAGCCGGCCAGTAGCTTCGCGCGCGTGTCCGGTACACTCCAGATTGTTCGTAGTTCGGCTTCGTCCTTAAAGAGTTTAGGCAGTTCGCCCAGCAGCAATTGTATGAACTCCACCGCCGACATGGGCGTGCCATCCGGGTGCCAATAGCTGGTCACCATCATGTGCTGTATCATTCGCTCTTTGCCGTCAGCGAGTTTGACCTTGGCCTTTTTCTTCTTACAGACACACGGTCGTTGACCACATTCCGGGCAAAGGCAAACACAGGGGCGCTGTCCGCATTCAGCGCACGGCTTCAGTTCCGGCTTTTCGCATACGCAGGGGCGTTGGCCGCAGTTAGGGCAGTCCTCCGGCTCCAGCGGTTCGCCATCCCATTCCGGGTCGTTGAAGTGCTGGTGCGCTTTTACGAAGTCGTAGATTGTGAAGAAGTCCTTGCCATCGTACAGCCGCGTGCCGCGGCCGACGATCTGTTTGAACTCGATGATCGAATTGATCGGGCGCATCAGCACGATGTTGCGAATGTTGCGAGCGTCCACGCCGGTCGAGAGTTTCTGCGAGGTGGTGAGAATCGTGGGGATCGTCTTCTCGTTGTCCTGGAAGTCGCGCAGGTGCTGTTCGCCCAGCGTCCCGTCGTTCGCCGTTACCCGCTGGCAGTAGTTCGGGTCTTTGCTGGTCTTCATCTGGTTGATCAAGTCGCGCACGGCCAGCGCGTGGTCTTGCGTGGCGCAGAAAACGAGCGTCTTTTCGCGTTGGTCGATTTGTTCCAGGAACAGCTTCACGCGATGTTTCTCACGTTCCTTGATTTCGATGATCTTGTTGAAGTCCGTTTCCGTGTAGAGTTTTCCCGTTTCCACCTCGCCCTCGATGACCGTGTCGTCGGACGTATAGACATACTCGTCCAGCGTCGTAGAAATCTGCCTGACCTTGAACGGCGTGAGGAAACCGTCGTTGATGCCGTCCTTGAGCGAGTAGGTGAACACCGGCTCGCGGAAGTAGCGGTAGGTGTCCACGTTGTCCTTGCGCTTGGGCGTGGCAGTCAGACCGAGTTGAACGGCGGGGCCAAAGTGGTCCATAATGTCGCGCCAGTTGCTCTCGTCGTTCGCGCCGCCCCGATGGCATTCGTCGATGACAATGAAGTCGAAGAAGTCTTCCGGATACTCGCCGAAGTAGGGCGAGGGTTTTCCGTCTTTGGGCGGCCCGCTCATGAACGTCTGAAAGATCGTGAAGAACAGGCTGGCGTTCTTGGGCACCTTGCCCTTCTTGCGGATGTCGGCCGGCGCAATCCGCACCATCGCATCTTCAGGGAAAGCCGAGAAGGCGTTGTAGGCTTGGTCGGCCAGGATGTTGCGGTCGGCCAGGAACAGGATGCGCGGACGGCGCGACGGTTCGCGGCCCGCTTTCCAGTCCGGCAGGTTCCAGCGGCTGTGGAACAGTTTCCAGCCAATCTGGAAGGCGATGAAGGTCTTGCCCGTGCCGGTGGCCAGCGTGAGCAGAATGCGGTCCTGCCCCCCGGCGATGGCTCCCAGCACGCGCTCGATGGCGATGTCCTGATAATAGCGGCTCTGGAAATAGCCGCCTCGGTCCTCAAAGGGGACCACGGCAAAACGATCGCGCCACGCATTCGCTTCGGCGAAGGTCAGGTTCCACAGTTCGTCTGGGGTCGGGTAGCGGGGCACTTCGCCCTCGGTCCCTTCCTGCATGTCGATGCCGTAGATGCCTTGGCCGTTGGTGGAGTAGGTGAAGCGCACGGCCAGCTTGCCGGCGTAGTTCTTCGCTTGCGCCACACCTTCGGTCAGTTCTTCATCCCACGCTTTGGCTTCGACGACGCCCAGCTTGGTGTTACGATAGATCAGCACGTAATCGGCGATAAGCGGTTTGCCGCGCCGGCCGATTCCCTCCAATCGCCCCAGCGTGATCGGATACTCGCGGCGGATGCGGCTCCCCTCGACGACGCCCCAGCCGGCGGCTTGCAGGGCCGGGTCGATGTGTTCGGCGCGGGTTTCAGCTTCGTTCATTGTTCTCAGGCGATTCCACCGTTGCCCCAGATTACCTCACAAATGCGTTGAACCAGTGTCTGTCGTTCGTTGATGTCGGTTTTGGTGAACGACTCATGTGCTTTGAACGGAAGGTCCAACTCCTGGACCATTCCGAGGAAGTTTGGATTGTTCTCGTATGCCTTTGGGTGTAGAGACTTCACGAACAGGTTTTCCTTCAGGTAGTGGTCGCTTTTCTTGTCGTAAGGCATGGCCCCATAGGATTGGTTCGTGCCTTGCGGCAACAGTACCAGATCGCCGATCCGGTTGCGGTAGTTATCGAACTCATGTTTCTGCTCAAATTCGTCCCTGTGCTCATCAAACTTGTCCGCCCAGATATGTTCGACCTCGTAAGGCTTTGTTCCAGGACTAATGAAATAGGTCGAGAAGCCTGTTGAAGCGCCCGATCGCTGTTCGATGAATCCGGTAATTCGAGACAGAAGGAACTTCACAAATCGGCCGTTTTGGCCGTGTATTCTGAATTCAGCGAGGCCGTCCCACGACTCTTCCATCTGTTCGAGTTTGCCCTCTAATAGCGTCCTCAAAGAATCCAGATCCTTGCCCCGAATTTCCTTCACCAGCGTGAACATTGTGTAACGGATGGAACTGGCACCGAACTTTCGGAAGTTGACTGAGCGGCGGACGCAAAAGGTCTCGATGTAACGGGCCACCTCGTTGATCTTCTGTCGCGTCACATCCGGCGAATCCGTCGATTTCAAAGGGGCCAGCATCAGCGGATAAGCCAGGGACGGAGCGATTCCCCAGTGGTTGATGTAGAAGACATGCTCCCAGCCGGGTGTCTCTTCCTCTTGCGCGATGAGTATCTCTAGATAGGCCCGTAGGTAAAACCTCATTTCGGTATGCACCAACGCTCGAAAATTGTCCGGTGAGTCCGCCTTGAGTCCCATTTTCTTAAGGTTATCGCGGACCCAACTGTGGAAACGGGTTCCGATCTTCTCGAAGTCTTCGTTCGCTGAGCCGGCCCTGCTCTGGCGGATCGTCTCCGCATATTGACTTCGCAGCCATGCTTGAAGGAATTGCTGATCTTCCTCTTTGCTCTCTTTGTGTAGTGCCTGGATGGACTCCTTCCAGAACCTGTTCGCCTTTTCTCGGTCCTTTGTTTCGCTGAACCGGGACAGAAGGTAGCTTTTGAGCATTTCTGTGGACGTGAGGTTCAGTCCCCGGTCATTCATCGACTCAAAAATCGTATAGGCATTGTCGTCCGAGTACGCTGTAATCTCTACGAGGATGACGTTGTATTTCAGCCAATCGAGAAAGTAGGGAAACGCCGCGCCTTTGATTTCTTCGGGGAAAGCATCCTCGATGTCGCTGTAGCGCTCCGCCATGTTGACGGTTGATTCATCGTCGTCGGGTTGGACTTCATAGTGTCCTTCCAGGAAGAGGCTCTCCAGACAAGCCTTCCTTTCTTCCACCTGGATGTTGAACGACTTTTGGCCGCGCACTTCTGAGAACACCAGCGGCGCGATGGTTTCGTTTACGCCGATTTCCTTTTGCAGGTGGTTGAGGAAGATCAGAAAAAGCGTCAGCGAGGTCAATCTCTGTTGGCCGTCGATGATGCTCTTTTTGCCTTCCTTACTGCTGACGACAAAGGGGCCGAGGTAGTAGTTGGTGTAATGTTCACCGGCAGTTCGGGAATCGCCCTCTGTGTAGGCGTCGAGAAAGGTCGAGGTTAAGTCGGTGACGAGTTGTTCGATGTGTTTCTGCTCCCAACTGAATTCCCGTTGAAAGTAATCGACCGTGTATTTCCGTTCGTTCAACACATCGAATACGCAACGGTCGTCGGCGTCGATCTTGTGGTCGTCTTTGCTCATGGCCTATTCCTAGAGTTGTCCGCTGAAGGCTTGGTGCAGCAGCGACTTTTTCAACTCGTCGAGCGCGGCGAGTTTGCGCTGGTAGGTGGATTCGAGGCGTTGGGATTCCACCGAGAGTTTCTCAAGTATGCTGACGATAGCGATTTGTTCTGCGATAGGAGGGAAGGCCAAGGGCAAAGTACGAAACTTGGAACCCTTCATTCCCACAGCCGCCGCTCCCGTTGCATTTAACTTGACCAAGTCTTGGAAGTGATCCGACATCATGAAATAGAAGAAGAACTTCGTATCGAAAGGGACGGCAGGTTGAAGCGTAATAGTACGCTGAGCCAAAGCAAAATCGTCCGTGCGGGTGTTTAGCGCCACGAAACCCATCGTGTGACCTTCGGTGACAAAGAAAATATCGCCAGGCTTCGGAAATCCTCGAACCATCCACTTTCTGTAGGCGTCTTCTGAAATAAATGTCACGGGTTCATCCGAGAGGTATCCCATCTTGATGTTCTTGGCCGTTATCAATCGCCGCCCAGTTTGTGACTTTACTGGCGTCTTGCCCCGATAGTCGATGAGGTTGAACAAAGCATCAATTGGGGTTACCCGCCATTCTCTTGGAATCGCCTTCCTGACCGTTTCATGGCCGACCGTCTCTTCTCTGCGGGATGCTTTTCGGGCTGTCCCTTCGATTCGGCCAAGAAGTTCTGTGAGGTCAGATTTCGCGTCGGCGTCCCCTGCGCCGCGCTTCAATCTCCATTCGCTAGTGTTTGCGCCGACAACGGTTTTGAAGAGTATTGATTCAAATAGGTCTTTGGCGTTTTGGAGGTTCTTTTCGGTGTTGGCTATCGCAGTCGCGATGCCGTCAAACGCTTCGTCCAGGATGCCCACGATCCGCCGCTGTTCGGGAAGCGGCGGAACTGGCACGGGAAGCGACGACAGTTTGCGTTGGTTGATGTTGCTGATGTTCGCACCGCCGCCCTCTCTTGTGAGCCGTTCGCGCGTGCTGCTGGACTTCATGAAATGCAGCAAGAATCGCGGTGCGATTTGATCAGCGTCGAAGCGGATGCGAATAATGAAGCCGGAATACGAAGTTGTTTCGTCTACGTCAGGAACGAGCATACATCGACCAACCAGCTCTTTGCTGCCGTTCGATCGGACGGTCAGAATGTCGTTTCGACGGATCGCGTATTCATCGGCGAGTGTCCCATCAATCGTGGCCGATTGCAGATTTCCAATCGGCACGATGTAGTTGGATTGAAAATCTCCCACACCGACAACCGGCAAGGTTTGGCCATTGCTGTTCTTGTTGTAGTTCAAACCGTTCTTGAATTCAGCGACTTCACCGAGCGTTTTCTGCGTCCAACCAGTCTTCATAGCAGCCCCCGAATCGTCGCCAGCACTTTGGCACTTTCCTTATCTAGATCGGCGATTTCCTTCATGATCTTCTGCGGGCTGCGATGCACGACTTCCTCGCCGCCGTTGGGGTTCTTCACGGATAGGTCGAACGTCGTCGCGTCGATGTCCTTCACGTCCACGGTCCACGACTTGTCCGAGTCGGCGGACTTCTTTTGCAGCTTGACGAACTCGGCCATGTCGTCGTCATTTAGCGGGTTGGTCTTGCCGAGGCTGCGGCCGGGGTCGAGTTGGTAGTACCAGACCTTGCGGGTCGGCGCTCCTTTCTCGAAGAACAGCACCACGGTCTTCACTCCCGCTCCCTGGAACGTGCCGCCGGGGCAGTCGAGTACGGTGTGCAGTTTGCAGCTTTCCAGCAGCAGTTGGCGCAGGCTGACCGAGGCGTTGTCGGTGTTCGACAGGAAGGTGTTCTTGATGACCACGCCGCCCCGTCCGCCGGCCTTGAGCATCTTGATGAAGTGTTGCAGAAACAGGAACGCCGTCTCGCCGGTACGGATCGGGAAATTCTGCTGCACTTCCTTGCGTTCCTTGCCGCCGAAGGGCGGATTGGCCAGGATCACGTCGAAGCGGTCCTTGTCCTGGATGTCGGCCAGGTTCTCGGTCAGCGTGTTGGTGTGGATGATGTTCGGTGCTTCGATGCCGTGCAGAATCATGTTCATGATCGCAATCACGTAGGCCAGCGACTTCTTTTCCTTGCCGTAGAAGGTGCGCTCCTGGAGCGTTTTGAGGTTCCTGGTGGTCAGCTTCTTCTTTCGTCTCTTCTGGTCGGTGAGGTACTCGAACGACTCGCACAGGAAGCCGGCCGAACCGCAGGCCCCGTCGTAAATTCGCTCGCCGATCTGCGGCTTGACGACCCGCACCATGGCGCGAATCAGCGGGCGCGGCGTGTAATACTCGCCGCCGTTGCGGCCGGCGTTGCCCATCCGCTGAATCTTGGCTTCGTATAGTTCGGACAGTTCGTGCTTTTCCTTTTGCGAGCGGAATCGCAGTTCGTCGATGTGGTCGATGATCTCGCGCAGGTTGTAGCCGCTGGAAACCTTGTTTTTGATCTCGCCGAAGATTTCGCCGATCTTGTACTCGATGGTGTTCGGCCCACTGGCCTTCTGCTTGAAACCGTGCAGGTAGGGGAACAGCTTGCCGTTGACGAATTCGACCAGATCGTCGCCGGTCATCGCCCGATTGTGATCGATCTGCCCGTCTTTCCCTTTCGGAGCGGCCCAGCTATCCCAGCGATACTGCTTTTGGAGAATGTAGGAGTATTTCTTCCCCTCCAGCGCGGCTTCGTCGGCGCGGTCTTGCTCCAGGCCGTCCAGGTATTTCAGGAACAGCAGCCATGAAGTCTGCTCGGTGTAATCCAGCTCGGTCGTGCAGCCGGCCTCTTTCCAGAGCACGTCGTCGACGTTCTTGAAGGCTTGTTCAAACATCGCCATCCATTTCTTTGCGAACTATGTCACAACGCATGCGCAGTTTCATCCCGCTTGATGTGTTCCTCGGTCGCGGACAGATAGCCGGCTCGATCAGCTTGGACCGAGTATCAGCCTCGCCGCATGGAGGATCGCGTAGAGGTGGAGACATGCTGCACCTACCAAACATCGGGCGAGTGGAACGCATCGCGCCAGGTAGGTGCTGTTTCAGAACACGCGAATGCGCCCCAACTCGATCTCAGTCCTCAGCATGGCCATCGCCTGGGACACCCGATTCGAGCAGTATACCCCGCGCGTAGGGTAGGGACAACTGCCATCAGCCCGCGTCCGCCAAGTTGCGTGTCTCAGTTTCCAGGATTTGTTTGGCGTCCTTTCGACGTGTGGCTTCATTCGGGCTCGCGCCGAATTCCGTGCAGCCCAACCTCAAATCCCTCGACGCAATCAGGACATTGAACTTTCGCCGTGCCGCGGCAGGACCAGCAAGTGACTTTCTCCGGGTACCTATTCCGATACACCGTTCCATCGGCGGAGATCCTCGACCATGTTCCATTCGGGAACTGCGGGCAGTTCAGCGAAAGTAGCCACGAGATTGCTCAATAGCTTTTTGGAGGAACTGACGTTGTGTCATTTCTCGCATTAGCGCATTCCTCAGTGTGGCCTGCCTACTGCCGTACTTCGTCATAGCCACTTCCCGGCCGTTGTACTGCACCAAGAATATGGCAGCGGCCACCACGGCAGTTGTGGGGTCTTCGCCTTCGTTTTCGACCAGGTACTTGGCAACATCGACAAGGATGCGTTTGGTTGCTTCTGCGGCTGCTCGCGAGGGGTCCGCCCCCTTCGATATGTAATGACGGACTTGGGTGTCACGCCTTGTTAGCACTTCTCGGAGTTTGCTAACTACAACCTTTCTACCCGCCTGGACTGTGAAGAACCTTGGGTCGGGTTCGCTTGCGAAGTCAATGTTGGCGAGGTCCACCGGCGTTGGCGTCTTTGGCATCTTTGGCGGAAACACTTCTTTGTACGTCTTCAGCGGCGATGCTTTGGCCGTCGCGATAGCAGCGGCAAGATCCTCGCAGGATATCGCGAAATTAAGATTCTGTACTGTCCCCGCCCTTCCTCCGAGATGAGAAAAGCTGTTGATTCCGACAACTTCACCAGTTGCGACAGCAAGTAAGGGGCCTCCACTATTTCCAGGTGATATCGCTGCGTCTGTCTGAAGCCATTTGCCTTCTCGGAGTCTGGTGAACGTGTGAGTGAGCCTCGCACCTGTTGTGATACCACTGACTATGCCCTTCGACCAAGTATAAGGGTGACTTTCGGAAAGCCCGATAGTAGCCACATCTTCCCCGACGTTGGGTAACTTGCCCTGTATCGGTAGAGGCGACACTCCGGCCGGAATCTGCGCCTTAATGATTGCCAAGTCTCGTTCTTCGTCAACGTGCCGAATGCCAGTCGATGGAACCTGGGTCCCGTCCTTGAAGATTACCGTGATGGCCCTACTGTCCTCGATTACGTGGTAGTTGGTCGCGATCAAGTCCTTGTCGACGACAAAGCCACTTCCTCTTCCGTCGTCTGCCTGGAGAATCACCACCGAAGGCTCTACCTTCTTGACCAATCCAACCAACGGCGGAACAGCGAGGCATAGCGGGGTAAGAGAGACGAGAGAAACGACAAAGGCCAGCCAATTCGCTTTCATCTGCTTTCTCCTTTGCACAACTTGTATTCATCGCCGTGCGGTCGGCACGCGGTATTCTCCATCTCAGGTGTCAAGGTGGCCGTTCGCCAGGTAGCGCCCGGGGGTGATCGCGCCGCGGTCGTGAATAGAGGGGGGCCAGACGATCAAGACCCGGTCGGTGGCTTGATTGGTCGCGGCCATCAGAAGCCTGTCTTTCTGCCAGGTCCGGCCGGGGGCTGCCGTCGAAAGACAGGGAAGGCGGCAGCCGCCGGCCCGATTAGCCCGCGGGGAGCGACCCCGTGCGGACACCCGACAACACTCAGCATACCCACGACGGCCAGGTGATGCCAGCGAGTGTGGCCAAGAAACCGCGTTCAGCCCCTCGCGCGCCGATCGTCGCCGAGGGCTGGAAAGGCCCGAAATCGCCCTTTCTAGCCGCGCTGTCTACATTCCACCACAGCCGCCGTCGCCTCAAATGGGCTGCTTGTTCGCGTGGGTACGCGCGCGAGGGGAGTCATGCGAAACCGCGCTCTCCCCGGCCTCTGGCACGTCCCCCTGGTCGCCCCCTCCCCGCTCCTCCTCGTCACGTTTTCCCAATAAACGGGCTACCCGACCGGCAATGTGTTCGGCAAGCCATGCGTCGTACGCGCTCAGTCGCAGCATCGACCTTGCCTTGCGGAAGTCTCGCACGATGTCGCATTTAGGGTGTTCACATATCATAGTCATAGATGCTCCGATACTGGCCCAGGGTCGGGATGTACACCGGCAGCCCGCGCAGGAACTGACTCCAGGGGTCATCGGTGAGCGATGATGCCAACGGCGTGTCGTTGGCCGTCTCGGAAACCACCTCAGCGTCCGGCATCCCGACTAACGGGAGCCCCTGGCGCTGCCGACGCGAGTTCACCCACGACAACACACTCTCTAAGTCCCTCGCGTCGAATAGGCCTCGCCGTGAATATGCGCGGGCGGTGTTGCCAGCAACCCCAGCCAGCTGGCCGATAACATCGTAGTCGATCTTTATCAGCGTGTTCCTACTTCCCCTCGGTCTCATACCTACCTCCACAATCATGGACCCACAACCGCATTCAAGTGCGCGACTCAGGGGAGAGGGATAATCGCTGGGACTCCGCGCGATCCCCGGCAGGGTGTGGTTTGATTTCTGGCATGGCAAGACAATGAGGATTATGGGCATCCGCCAGTGTTTGCGGGGTTCGTGCCGTCGCCCTAGC
Source organism: uncultured Pirellulaceae bacterium (assembly GCA_964617665.1). GTDB lineage: Bacteria > Planctomycetota > Planctomycetia > Pirellulales > Pirellulaceae > JADHUC01. The sequence continues at coordinate 137 of CAZUAH010000071.1, read as the reverse complement.
CCGTGCCGTTCCATTCTACCGAACCACGCCCCGTTCGTCGCCGTTCACCGCGCAAGAGCCCCACCGGCAATGGGTGCTGATGGGGCTCCGGCGGCCCAGATTCTCTTCACGATTGGGGATCATTTTGAGGGACTCCA
>CAZUAH010000070.1:0-40071 GCA_964617665.1 uncultured Pirellulaceae bacterium | reverse complement strand
TTCCTCATCAGTGGCTCCACGGCGCGCACGTCCCCCAGTTGACCCAACGCTTCGCACGCCGCACGCCGCACATCGCTATCCTCTTCTTTGAGGCATTTGATCAGCGGCTCCACGGCCCGCGGATCACCCAGTCGGCCTAACGCGTTGCACGCCGCTCGCTGCACAGTCCGATCAAGAGAAAAAGGTGAATGTATTTTGAGATATTTGATCAGAGGATCCACGGCCCGCTCATCGCCCAGTCGGCCCAACGCCTCGCATGCCGCTGGCCGAACCCATTTGTCTCCAAGGCATTTGATCAGAGGTTCCACTGCCCGAGCGTCGCCCAGTTGCCCCAACGCCGTGGCCGCCGCTCGCCGGACGGGTTTATCTTCAAGGCACTTGATAAGCGGTTCCACCGCCCGAGCGTTGCCCAATTTGCCCAACGCCGCGGAGGCTTCGCGCCGCACGTCTGGGTCGCGATCTTGCAGACGCTTGATCATCTTTCGAACGGACATACTTCACCAGTGTTTTACACCAACTTATTGGGAAAACTGACGTGTGCTAACATTACGCCGCACATTATCACGTTCGTCTCCGAGGCGTTCGATCGGCGGCTCCACCGCCCTAACATCGCCCAGTTGCTCCGGCGTCTTGCACGCCGAACGCCGGGCGAGCCAATCTTCGTCCATCCGCAGCAACTCGGCATTCGGAAACTGGCTGCGCAACATCGCCCAGATGTAATCCGACAAGCGGCAGTACCCAACCACTCGCTTCACCTGTGTGGAACAGTCTTTGTAGTCGGGATCTTCGTCGTTTCCGACCTTGATGCAAAACCGTTCCACGTCATTATCGGTGGCTTGGTGGATCTCGATCACGTCGAAGTCGAACAGTCTGCGGGTCGGGTCCCACAAAGCATGCACTCGCCCGTTCGCGGCGACGAACGGCGGATCGGCTTCTTCAGACGACTCGGAATCAAGAACGCACACCACTTTGTTGACCCCTTGCCAAAGACGTTCGGCCCCACCGCAAACACGACAGCCGAAATAGCGGATAGTCTGGTAGGAGAACAACCCCAAGCGCTTCCTTAGTCTGCGAAGTTCAAATCGGGTCAAGTGTTCTGTGCAAAGGTATCCCGCAGCGTCGCTGCGCGCACGACCGTGAATAGCCCGAAGGCCCGCTACGGCCGCCCGCCGGACATCGGTGTCTCGGTCTCCCAAGCAGTCGATCAGCCGATCCACCGCCCGCAAGTCGCCCAGTTCACCCAATGCCTTGCATGCGCCGTGACGGGCCTGGTCCAAACCGCTCCTGAGAAGGGGCAATAGCACGATGGTCACATCCGCGTTAGAGGCAACTGCGAGCTGTTTGAGCTGCGCTGCGCCGTCTGATTTCCCTTCGATCAATGCACGCAACGCATTGGCAAGAGGCCCTTCTCCTAATTGTCCCAGTGCCTTGAACGCTGCATACCGAACACCGCTGTTCCGGTCCCCGAGGGATTGCACGAGCGCTTCGACGGCCCGAGCATCGCCCAGTTGGCCCAACGCCTCGCACGCACGTTGACGCCGGCTTGCCCCGTCGATCACAGCACCCAAGGCTTGCGCAAGAGTACCTTCTCCCAGTTGACCCAACGCTTCGCGCGCCGCTCGCCGCACATCGCTATCCTCATCTTTGAGGCATCTGATGAGCGGCTCCACGGCCCGCGCATCGCCCAGTCGGCCTAACGCCTTGCACGCCGCGCGCTGCACAGTCCGATCAAGGGAAAAAGGTGAATATACTTTGAGACATTTGATCAGCGGCTCTACGGCCCTAGCGTCGCCCAGCTGACCCAACGCCGCGCACGCCGCTGGCCGAATCCATTCATCTTCAAGGCATTTGATCAGCGGCTCTACGGCCCTAGCGTCGCCCAGTTGACCCAACGCCGCGCACGCCGCTGTTCGGCCCCGTTCATCTTCAAGGCATTTGACCAGCGGTTCCACCGCCCGAGCGTCACCCGATTTGCCCAACGCCACGGAGGCTTCGCGCCGCACATTTGGGTCGCGATCTTCCAGACGCTCGATCATCTTTCGGTCGGACATACTTCACCAGTGTGTTGCACCAACTTATTGGGAAAGCCGACGTGTGCTAACATTACGCTGCACGTTCTCACGTTCGTCTCCGAGGCGTTCGATCAGCGGCTCCATGGCCCGAACATCCTCCAATTGCTCCAAAGCCTTTCACGCCGCCCGCCGCACACCCCTATCTTCGTCTCCGAGGCGATGTAACCAGCCATCCACGCCCAGGTCTTCAGACATCCGCCGTACCCTCCATCAGTTAACTCATCCAGTATTATCCGACAAACCGCAATCCGCCGCCAGCGTGAAGTCCGACTATCGCGTCCAACTGAACATCACACACCACAGCCAAGCGACGGCGCACAGCGTGCCGAGAAACCCGAGCGCGAGATGGATACGACGGTAACCGCGCGTGATTCGGTCCAGACGATACACGGCCCAGACGCCCGCGATCAATGCGGCAAATGCGAACACCGTCATTAACGCCCGCCGCGCGCGATCCGTCCAGAGTCGCTTGGCAAACTCGGACCGCCATTGAACCACTAGCGGCTCGGGAATCCCGACAAGGAGATGATGACGGTATTGTGTGCCGTATGGCCGGGCCTTCTCTTCTACATACTCGTCACGGCGAATTCTTGTGTCCATCAACAGGTGAGCGAGATCGGCTGGGGAAGGGCACTGCCCCGTGTGGCCGCTGGAAGCGATCTGCTGGCACAGGTCCCGCATGAGCTCCTGCTGTGCCTGATCAGACGCTTGCTCCGAATCGAAGCTCCAGTCACCGCAGGCCGAAATCCACGTATATCCCGGATCCAGGCTGTCGGTGTGCCCCTCGGTCCAGTCTTTTCCTAAATGAAACGCGGTGTATCGCCCCTCGCCGCAAGAGATATCGAGCTGGTGCCGTCCGGCAAGTTGTCTGGTGGCTACCTGAACGCAGACCCAAGCGCCATCCGACTTGTCCCCGTCCGTCCCGAATGCTGTGCGCCGTCCGGTTAGCTCCAATGCCATCGCCAACGCCTCTGCCGCGGCCCGCGCTGGTTCATCTGCCAGCGCGCGTTTGTCGATCCGCACAGCCGCATCCGGCGGAAGCTTGGCGTTCAACTCCTGGGCGAGCTGCTCTGTCGCCCTGGCCAATGACCTATGAACCTCGCAACTCCGCGAATCCAGGCAAATCTCGAACGCGGCAAGCGGCCGCTGGCCGAGCCCTGACTGGCAGATGCCCAGCGTCAGGAATAGGAGCCCAATTTGGCGAATCATCTGCTTTTCTCCTGTCAAGACGGCCCCGACGCGGCCACCGATGGCTCTTGGGCCGGGTTTCAGCGTTTCGCGAAGTAATCGTCGAACTTCTCCGTCGCGGAACGTCCATCCGCTTCGACCGGGATTTCGCCTACGACAATTTGCTCGCTTTCCACAATCTTGTGCAGCGTTCGAATCCGTTTCTCCACTTCCACCGCCAACTCCTTGGCCTCTTTGAGGTTCGAGTGATCGAAGTGGAAGTTGCCCGCCTGCTGTGCTAGTTCGAGGGTCTTCAGTTCGCCCTGCAGCGCCTCGGTCTTCTCAGCCAACAGGTCGCGCTGTTGTCGATATTGGCGGATCTTGTCGGTGGCCGTCTCGAGCGTACGGCGGCGTGTGTCCAGGATACGGCGTTTGGCTTCGAGTTGAGTCTGTGTGTCCTCATACTTCGAGAGCCGGCGCCCGAGGTCATCTTCGACTTCCTGCCGAGTGAAGGTCTTGCCACCGAATTCATGAGACGGCTGCTCCTCCTGCAGAGCGGCGCGCAGTTTCTGCATTTGCCCCAGGGCTTCTTCCTGGCTTTCCTGCATGGAAGCGACTGCCCGCTCCAGGTACTCGACTTCGACGTCCAGTTGCGCCGCGACTTTCTGGTTCGCCTGGAGTTCCGGGATCAGATCCTCGGTCATCTGCTGCAGACGCTTTAGCTCGAAGGTAATCGGCACGGCATCCTTGATCGACCGCCGCAATTCGCCCTCCGCCGTCCGCAAATAACTCCAGATCGTTCCCGCGCCGATCCAGAAGACGGCCACGGCCGTCCCCGCGGCCACCCACAACTTTCTTTGTTTCAGTAACATGGTCACACTCCTCCAACAAGAAACCTGTATTCTCGGGCTGAAGCACGCCGCGTGCTCCATCGTCCCCTCGAAAAACTAGGCGAGTCTGTCGGGACAATCTGGCAGCCGCAACCAAGAAAAAATCCGAAATGGCGACCAACTCGGACCACGAACGTCCACGATTCGCGGAGTTGTGGCGGCGCGGTACCATAGAGGGCGATTGAAAAAAACAGAATAATCTGACGAAACGTTGCCAGATTCGATTGTGCAGTACGCCGTAATGGTTAGAAAAGCGACTTGCCGTCCTCGACGCCACTGACCAGCGAGGTACGGATGGGCTATCACGACTTGAACGCGATTGTGGCCCACGCGGCATCCGGGCCGAAAGCGAACGCCGCTATCGGCCGAGTGTCTGCACCGCCTGTTGAAAACGGCTGTGTCCAACTGTGAGGGAGGAAAGGATGTTGTGTCCGTTTTGCCTTTCGACCAAGGGCTTCAAAAAATCCACGGAACCCGACGGGCGTCATGTATGGCACTGCCAGGATCAGGTTTGCCAGAGGGAGATGCCCCGCATGTATGTCGAGGAGTACCGGAAATACCCTCCCGTGATTGTTTGTCTGGTTGGCCCGCGAGGGCATGGAAAGACCGTTTTTGCTGGCGCGCTGATCCACGCACTTCGTAAGCTGCCGGAGAACTGGCCGAAGTTCTATCCAATGTTCCTTCACGAAGAAGGCCTGGAGAAGGCAGAGGAAATCCTCGGAACCTTGAAATCCAAGGATCTTCCTTTGCCAAACCCGAGGGTGCTACCCGAGCCCTTGCTCATTCGACTTCGCAACATGGGTATCTTGCGGTCGGTAACGCTGATCATATACGACGTGACTGGCGAGGTATTTGAGCCGGACGGCGAAGAGGTGAGACCAGAGGACCGCGAATCGGTCAGTGAAAAGATGAAGCAATACGCGAAATATGTCACCAAAGCAAATGCCGTGCTGTTTCTCCATAGCGTCTCTCCTGTCGAAGATGCAGCCGACTCGCTTCATCGGTTGCTCCAGGATTACAAACTGGCAATGGACAAAATGGGGGCTAGCACAGAGAAACAGCACCTTGTTGTCGCCTACACGAAAGCGGACGATGTTATGTTTCCGATCAACTTCCAGGATCTGAATGCACACGTGGAGGTAGGCTCTCTTGACCGCTGCGAGAAACCGCGTAGGTATCTGCAAAGGGTGAAACACATTTCCCGTCGCGTAAAGGATCTCACGCTGTCGTCACTGGCAGCGAGTCTCTTCGAGACCTTTGCCGCGAACGAGTTCCGCAGCGTCTCCTACGCCCTGATATCTGCGCTCGGTGCGCCCCCGGTCCCCGATCCCAACTATCCGACGGGAAAAAAAATGAGTGAACCGTTGAATCCGAAAAGGGTCGTTGATCCACTGCTCCTCATTATAGAAAAATCGTTGCCGTGGTGGCGACGGCGGTATCGGATACCGTGGACAACTGTCCTGACCACTGCGGCGGTCGTAGCCGGCGCCTCGACCGTAGCCCTCAACTGGTATTGACCGCAATCCGCGGTGCAGGAATTCGAGCTATGAAGACCATACAGGCGCGGCAGATCATCTACGGCAACGTCGAGAAGGAACAGTCACCTCGGCGCCGTGGCGGGTTCCAGACGATCTATTCGTCACGCGACGAGGGGGGCAGCCAAACCGGGCTGAGGACCTTCGAGGCGAATTTCATGTACGCCCCGAGCCCCTCCAATCCTGTCAAGCGTGTGTTCCAGGTCGCGGGAAACGGCGGGGTGATGCTCGCGCAGGTGATGGGCGTCGTCGGGACCGACAGTCTAGGCCGCACCGGTCGGTATCTGGCGCACGGCTTGTTCTTCGAGCCCGATACGCTTCTGGACCTCTCGTCTCGCGTCTTCTCACTACTGGAAGGCTATCCATTCATTAAGGAGATGGAGACGGCTTTGAGCGCAGGCGACCCCGGTACGGGTGACATCGGCCCGGCGAGGATTGAGTTGCCTGCCCTGGACCATCAGATGCAGGGCAAAGTGGTCAGCCATTGGGATACGGAGGAGTTGAAGAAACTCTGGATGCTGGCTCTAGCCGCCGACCGGTTGGCCGAAGACCGGCGCATGGTTCTGTTTGTAGGCGTGCCGGAAGCCGCGGAATTGGCCATTGCGGCTGCTTTTGTGGTCCTTCCCGACCAACTGGCCCTGCGCTGTACGTTCGACACCTACTTTGTGGGCTGCAATCCCACCTCCACCTTCTACTGGGGCGTCGGTCTTCCCAAACGTCCCAGCAGCCTGCGTTCCGTACGTGTTGACGCAGGTCCACGTCGCGTCGCCGACGAAGTCGCCTTCAGCCCGGCCAATTCGTATGAACGTTGGGCCATGCGCGTCATCGATTGGCAACACGTACGACTTCTGATCGAGCACCGCAAAGTCGGCTATAGCATGTGCGAGTGGGTCGACGGAAAGGATGTCGGACCCGAACCATCGGAGGTTGAAGCAATGGCGGAGGTAATCCGATCTGTATTCCTTGCCAATGAAAAGGAAGTACGAGACAAGCTCTGGTCTCGGCTGTCGGAGCAACTGTCCCCGGACATTGCCCGACGCATCGCGGACGACACATTCACGCGATATCTGGAAAGCCATGTTGTGCACCTGTATCGAGGGCTGCGCGATGGCTTCGATCGAGAAGAATTGCTGGACGTGCTCGAAATCGACTATAAACGAAACGGGTGGCAGCGACCAGCCGATGGCGAGTTGGAAGTATTGCGCAAGTTGCTGGACAGTAGCAGACTGGAGCTTCTGAGATTCGTGTACGCGTGCTGGACGGGTGGCGAAGACCGCATCGGGCCAGAGTTGCAGGCCATTGATCGGAGTGAATACACCCGATTCGTGAAATTGGCTCTGGCGACGGGGATTGCCAGAAACCCTTCGTCTCTCTTGATCGCCGGCCGGGCGGAGGATTACATCCGCCTCTTTGTCTCGGACCAGAGGCACCAACACGAATCGCTGGATGCGGTGATCGGGCGCTTACTGGATCTCAGGGAAGCCGGCTGTCTAGCATCTCTCGCAGGACAACTGGACGGTGTTTCCGCTGATGATCTCAGGCAGATCAAGCAACGGGTGGTTCGGGCCGAGTCGACCGGCGTAGACGCCGAGCTACTTCGCCCGTTTCTGTATCAGGTTCTCTTGAGGGAGAAGCTCCGCCAGGCCGTTTCGACCGAGTTGGCGATATTGGGCAGGCTGCCCTTGGTCCTCGTGCTCGCCTGCTGGCTCGATCGCAAAGCAGACATCGAGCAGCAACTCGCCTCGGATGCCCTGACCGCAGACGCGTATAGAGAGCTTCTTCGAATCGTGCTCTTTCACGATATCGGAGACCCGCTCCTGTTGCTTACAGCCGAGAGAGCACGACAGTACGTGGATGTATATGTTTCTGTGCCCAAAGTTCGACAGACGTTACCGCCGTCCGACCTGATCGTGCGACTCCAGCATATGGGAAGATCCGACTGCCTGAAGTCGGTTTTTGCAATCGGGTTGGTAGATGCCTCCAACCGAGAACTGCCCCAGATTCTTGCGATTCTCCTGGGACCCGAATCTCGAGGACTCGATTCCACAGACCGGCTGGATTTGCTGTACGAGACCATCCGCCGCCAAGAATTCAAGCGTCCCGATAGAAGCAAACTCCAGGCAATCGCGAGATTGGCGGCCGAAGGGCAACACAGGCTCTTGCGGATTGTGGTCGCCTGCTGGCTGGGGCGGGAGAAAGAAATCTCCCAAGAACTCGCGTTTCTTGGCGGGGAGCCGTACCGGGAGTTTGTTCAGAACGCGGTGGCCCATGGAATTGGCGACCCGGTGCTGCTGTTTACCCGCGAGCAGGCGCAGGATTATCTGGCGCTGTATCTCGGCGACCCAGTGTTCTGCAAAGCCCCATTGCCCGCTCTTTGCGAGAGATTTCTTCAAGTGGGCAGGCCAGATTGCCTGAGTTCCGTTTTGGAGGAACGTTTGCGCTGGATGTCGCCCGCCGACCTGACACAGATCAGAAAGCTTCTTCTTGGTTCCGATGCGGACGTCCTGGATCCCAGGGAGCGTCTCAATTTGCTCTACGGGATTCTCCACCAAGCGCAGTTTCAGCGGCCCGACAGGATGGAATTGGCGAGACTGGCCGAACTGGCGGGCGCCGGACGACATCCGCTTCTGCGCGTAGTAGTCGCGTGCTGGCTGGGTAGAACGCAGCTGGAGCAGGAGCTCGACCGTCTCGAGGCGCTCACTTACCGCGATTTTCTGCGAACCGCGATACGATACAAGCTCGCCGATTCGCTTTGGTTACTCACGAACCGATGGGCGTCGGAATATGTGGATTTGTATGCGGAGGGTGGCCCGCCGGGCTGGAGCCCCGTAGCTGACGTGGTGCAACGGCTACTGGACATCCAGCGGCCGGACTGCCTCGAGCGGCTGATTCCGTTCCTCTCAAACGTCTCGCGACGTGAGATGTCACAGATCCAAAGGCAAATCGAGAGGAACAGGCCCCCCGCGCCCAGTGAATTCCACGAAGCACTTGCGCAGCGGTGTGCGAAGGGCGAGACCGGGTTCATTGGTCGTCTCTTAAGCAGTGTCTTGAGACCTTTTTTGGGAGCGGGAGCCGAGCCGAACAGCGACGATACAGATGACGGATCGCGGTGGAGGTAGCTGCCGCGTTTTACATTCAAGTAGAGCGAGGAGACTTGAAACAGTTGTCTCCTCGCGTTCCCGATAGACAGATGTGGGAGACGGTTATGCCAGCGTCCGATGTTACCCCGATTTTTGATATTGGACACCCCGTGAGAGAGGAGCTCGAAACACAGTATGGCATCAGGTTCATTCGGTTTCTTGGCCGAGGCGGATTTGGCGAGGTATGGCACGTGGAAATGCATGGCGCCCATCTGGCGCTTAAGATATCGAATGTGCCGCTCGACTCGAACGATGCCGCGGCAAAAAGCGCCCTCGACGAATTGGCACTTCACAGACGCTCGGCCGTCCGAGAGCATCCTCTGATCATCTCCTATTTCGGGCGCCGGGACGTGGGGGGATATCTGATCACAAGTTGGGAACTCGGCGGCTGCACCTTGGAGCATCTTCTAGAGCGGGAGATCACTAGGGGACGCACCGGTATGTCGATGGAGGATCTGCTCCGTGACGACGCCTATCCTCCGGGATACATGCTCCAGATCGCATCGGCCATTGATTTTCTCAACCAGAACGGCATCGAGCACCATGACATCAAGCCGGCCAATGTGGTGCTTTTCGCTGGCCGCTACGCGAAGCTCGCAGATCTGGGCTTGGCTCGTTTCACCGGTCCCGCTTCGGGCGGGGGTTCCGTATCGAGAATCGGTGGGACTCCTGGTTACATGCCGCCGGAGATTTGGGCCAACAAAGTCCACCGTACCTGGGATCTATACAGTGCCGCTGTCACCTACTTTCAACTGCGGACAGGACGGGAGGCCTTTGGGGGCGACCCGAACGAGGTCTACCGGAGACAGCAGGAGAACGACTTGGACACGGTGGGGCTAGAGCGACTAGAGTCGTATGAGGTGGAAGCCTTGCGTCAGGCCCTGGATCCGGTCCCCGAGCATCGACCTCCAGGTGGCGTTTGGAGGTTCTTCAAATCAATCTGTCCCCAACAATCTCAGCGCCAAGCTTTCACCGCGGAACCTCCGCCGGCCACGGAACTTGAATTCGAGCGTCATTTGGCATACGTGCCGGCTGGCGATATCCAGATGGGTTCGCCAACCAACGAGCACGGTCGAAGTCCGCTTGAACAACCACACGAGATACGGATCACGCGTCCTTTCGATGTTGCCGTCTACCCTGTGACGGTCGGGCAATTCCGAGAATTCGTCGAGGCCACGCGTTATCGAACAGAGGCGGAGCGTGATGGTGGCGGTTCCATATGGAAGGGCATGGAGTATGTCAACAAGTCGAAAGCCGCGTGGAAGAAACCGGGGTTCAAGCAAACCGCAGACGACCCCGTGGTGTTGGTATCCTGGGCGGACTGTCAAGCGTTTTGCAGATGGCTCAGCGAGGCAAGCGGAAAGGAGTTTCGCCTACTGACCGAAGCGGAATGGGAATTCGTTTGCCGGGGAGGTGCGCAGAGTTACGAGGTCTTCGGCGTGGGCAACGGAAAGTCGTTGTCCTCTGAAGACGCCAATTTCGATGGTACGCAACCCTACGGGGTGGGTGGAGCCAAGCCATCTCCTGGGCACACGAGTCCCGTTGGCTCTCACAAACCGAACCATTGGGGTATTCATGACATGCATGGTAACATTTGGGAATGGTGTCAGGACTATTACGCAGACAGGTATTACGAACTGTCACCGGCGGGCGATCCCCAAGGGCCGGATTCCGGATCGTTACGAGTGTTGCGTGGCGGCGGTTGGAACAGTCCTGGGAAAGACTGCCGTTCCGCCTGTCGCTCGTCCGCCGACCCTTCGTTTCGTGCCAACGATATTGGTTTTCGAGTGATGCGAGTACTCGGCTAGTGGCGGTCCGGGTTGTCGACAGGGCGGCCCCCAGCAAAAGGATCGTCACTAATGACGCGCAGCACTTCGGCTTCGCAACGGCTCCCTGGAAATGGTGTCCATGTCTGATCCGTTTTTCGAACTACAAATGCGGCGAATCGTCGACGCCGATGAAGACGAGCGCATCCGGGCTGTTGACGCTTTTCGTTTTTACAGTCACGTCCCGGCTTTCGATGCGGTTGCATCCTGCTTGGACGACAAGGAACCCGCGGTGCGGAGAAAGGCCTGCCTGGCCCTGAAGAAACTCGACGCAACCGGGAAGCTGAGAACATCGCAACAAGCTCGATGCACGCAAGGGCTGGTAGCGCGGTTGACCGATGACCACCACACGGTACGCGAAGTCGCCCGTTGGGCGCTGTGGGGAGTTGGCGTCAAGAGCATCGTTTGCACGCTAGGAGGTCCAGAGGCGCCGCCGATCGGCGCGGCAACTGTGCGCGTCGACTGGGTCCCGAAAAGGTACTTTTCCGTTTTGATTCCGTCGAGATCCTGGATGCAAGCGAGTGGGAGGTCGAACGCTTCTGCAACCAGGTTCGGGAGAATCCCGCTCTGTCCGAGGGATGCAGTCGAATGACCTGTCGTGTCTCCTCGCGGTGCTGCCTGCCCGAAACGACGATACGAATCCTTGAGGACACGTTTGGCAACGTTGAAGACCTTTAGTCGATCCGATCACACCGGGGACAAGCTTCGCAGCGCGATCATTCGTGCGGCGAGTTGAGAAGGTCGCCTGCAGACATGGCACCAAGCGTCGCCTGACACCTGGGGCAGCCGCGCAGTGTGGGGCGCGTGTCCTCCTGATCCGTACAATCGCCGGCTTCCTTAGCCTCTGATGCAGCCGGCATGTCGCCTTGCCATTCGGCGTCTCGAACGTGATAGCGCAGATGCCGGAGATTCTCGGCATCGGGGCGTTCGAGATACGCGACCAATTGATCGTCTGTAGGGCACAAGGCACCCATCTCGTCAACCACGACATGAAGTAGATCCACCGATCTTTGGCCGCTCGTGGGAGGCATCTGCTGCGGCGGGAGTCTTCTCTTGCCCGCCGGTTTGCCGAACATCACCGTTAAGAAGAAGGAGGTGTTTGGCACCTTCTTCTTCAGTGCTTCGCGGACCTTATCTGTTTCTTCCGATTTCATGTTGTAGACAGATTGCCGTTCGAGGCCCATCTGCTTGGCGATCGTGCTTGGCTTCTGCCCCCGCAAAGCCCGTTCGAAGACCTCTCGCGACTGCCAACGCTCCTCGTCATCACAGAACTGGCAGTATTCATGAAGTACTTCGCTCAGCAGATTGAGCCGTTGTTTTTGCGTCTCCGGTGCGGCCACGATCTTACTTGAAGTCCCACCAGGGGCTGAAGGCTCGGGCCATCGAGCTCCATCGGTGGACCCGTGCTCCAATGGAATCATCTTCCTTTCCGGTCTTCGCGTCCAGTCTATCGCGATTCGGCGAGCTTTTTCGCACAGCCAGCCGCGCCAGTCTTCCGGCACGAAATCGGGCTGTGTCTGCAGTCTTTCGACTTCCTTCTGCAAAGTGCTTTGAACCCAGTCATCGTGGTAATCCCGCTTGCTTGGGAACTTGCGACGAAGGAAGTCGCACACGGACTCTTGATAACCGCGAGCAAGGACAATTCTCAGCGCGCGAGTCACGAGCGATTCTTCCCTAACGTCCTCCAGGTGATCGCCGACCTGTTCCTCCAGTCGTTCCTCCACGTTCTTCAGTGCTTCCGCCACGGTGTCCTTGAGCACGTCCCCAAGATCTATGGTCGCGGTGGGAAACACGCGTTGGAGCTCTTTCAGCAACCGCTGTCGGAGCCTTCGACAGTCGGCATCCGCCAGCACAACGATCGCGAACCATAGCCTCCAACCGACGCGGGGTGGAAAGTCGGGCTGTCTGTTCAAACGCCCTAGCGCCCGCGTCTTTGTGACCTGAAGGATGTCCTTAAAGCCTCTCTGATCCAGCCCTGGCAGTCTGCCTTGAAGTACGTTACGACACTCTGCAAGGGCCTCCTCGACTTCCCGCTTTCCTGCCTCTAGCCGATCTATGAAGCTCTTCGCTGAATCCGCCACAAGGCTACGCAGCCGAGGAAGCCGTCCAATGTCCGAGGCTTCTAGGAGTTCCGGCTCCGCTTGCTGAAGCGTGCGTTGCACCAGCTTCTTGCGGTCTTCATAACTTCTCACGCCAGGGAATTCCTTACGGATGTAGTCCAACAGTGGTTGCTGGTACGCGCAAGAAAGGGCTTCCCGGAAGGCAAAGCCTTCCAGCCATTTGCCCCAGTCGGCGTCAGGTTCGAAGTGCGGTTCTTCCGCAATATGCTCGGTTGCCTTCTCCCGCGTTACCTCAACGATTTTCTGCAACTCGGCAGTCAACGCTGGAAATCGGTGTCGGACGTAATCCAGCAACGTGTGTTGGTACTCGCGACATCGGGCATCCGTAAAGGCCAAACGCTGGATCCACTCCGGACACGTACACTCCGCGCTGTTGTTCGGTTCCTTTTGGATTCGCCCCAGCGCCCGCGCTCTTGCATTCCGGAGCACGTGTTCCAACACTTCAGGATCGAGCTTCGGAAACTCCTGGTAGAGTGCGTCGCGGCATGCACAAACTGCATTTTCGACCATCTTGCTGTCCATCGCCGACATCCTACGTGCACTCCTAACCGACGTGCCTGGGGTCCCAGATTCTCAGCCGCGCGCTATCCGGTAGCTCGTCGTCAAGCAGATCTGCGCCAACGAGTTCAGCATACAGCATCAATTCGCATGGGGCTTGCAGCGGATCAGTCTCCACGTCGACATTACGGCCACCAGCCTCAACAAACAGATCGCCACCGGCCTCACACGGTCGCAGCTTCGCCATGAGACCGCGCCTACCCCATTCGAAACGCATCATCCGAGCGGGCAAGTGGGGCTCTTTCAGATGGTTCGGCGTCTCGTCCGCTTCACGGCCCGGTCCTATATCCAAGCGATCTGCGAGAAGGACGATGACATCGAATTCCGAGCCATCAGGTGTCCCGACACATGCCGGCGAACGCAGATCTCGCCACAGGATCGCCGTGCCCGAATCCGGTACGGATTGATGAAATGTCCACTGACACTGCTCGTTGCCGAATTGGATCAGATCGCCATCGACCAACGTGCGGCAGTCACCCACGTCGTCACCGCGAATCGATACGGGGCAACCCGCCAGTGGGACCATGCGGTATTGCGTCTTCCGCTCTTTCGGCTCTTCTTCGCGGAGAATCACGGCGTGTGAACCGTGCAGGTTCCCCTGCATCGGCACCTGAACCCAGCTCGCCGTGTTCGCCCCAACAGTCACGATGGGCTGTGACACGACGAGCACGGGGCCGCTACGATTCAAACCGTCTAAGGCGAAGACCATTCCTCGGTCGACGATGGGCAGAGAAGCGGCACTTACCCGGTCGTCCGCATTCTCGGCGGCGTCTTCATTGCCATAGGCCGGCATGGATGGTCGGCCTATGGCCTGTTGAAGAGCGGCCTCCATGCAGATCACCTGCGGATGTTTCCGTCCGATTTCCTGGGCCTTCCCCAGCATTTCTTCCGCGTCAGGCAGTTCGCCTCGACTTAGCAGGTCGCGAAAGTCACTGAAGTACCGCTGAAGACGCTCTCGTTGCTCCTCCCAATCGAGCATTAGTCGTGCCACCTCCGGTTCGTCGTCCGCTGGCCTAATCATGGCAATAGCGGAGGTCAGACGTCCGTGTCGGGCCCAGTCGACGGCTTGCCGAATTCGGCCAACCGTCCATTCTCGCTGCTTCGACGCTTCCTCACAGTCCTGAACGATACGCTCTCGCAGCCCTTTGCTTTCGGCGTCCAGGGGTGTGCACCGTTCAGCACATTCTATCAATTCCCTGGCCACCGCCAGTTCCCCATGGGCATGAGCATGTCGCGCCTGTTCTGCCAATTCGGGACCAGTTTTCAAGAGCATTTTTTTTACAGAACGATGTTCGCGGTCCTTCGACGCCAAGAGAATCCTAGCTGCTTCAAGGACGTTTCCGTGGCGGAGACATTCTCGGGCAATATCGCAATCAATTGGATTTAGAAAACGCATAGTTGGATTTGTGGTCTGGCTACTTCACGCGGCGCTGGGCAGGAAGTGGCACGTTTCTTTCGCTCGGTCACGTCGACATGTAGGGAACTCCCTCCCTGCACCCGAACTCGGCTACAAAGCTCCCGTCCAGTTGGCATCTGGCACTTTGGCCAGTGGCACATTATAGCATCTTGAGCGTGCATCACTGCCGTACGTTGGTGGCGGTTCTATCTATAGAGCGAAATAGGAAGCCAATTCTGGCTCGAATTCCAAGAAGAAGTCCGCATTTCTGTTTGAGCCATGCGAGCCCGTTCCGTAGGGCCCCCTTGCTCGGACGAACCTTGCCGCCATGTCGCTAATACGCTTCCAGGTAGCACGTCCTGCGCATCGGTCGTCCGTATTTGGTAGTCTATGGGGAACATACGGACACAACCCGCCACCAGGTACACAAGGATTGCTGCGATGAACCGTCTATCGTTCTTCTTGCCGGTCTTCCTTCTCTTGTTGTCAGGCGTCGGCGGCCATGCAGAAACAGTGGCAACGGAGAGCAACAAGGCTGCTGCCGAAAACGAAACTCTGATGGAACTCGGCATAGGCGGCGTCGGCGGAGTGTATCTCTTGGCCGAGCCGGGGGAGTTGACTGTGGATCTGCAAAAGCGCGACCGAAACCGACGAGGGCGGCCCGCCGAGTTGCGTGCGATTCTCGTGGGACCGGATCGGCGAGTGATCGAGGAGGTGAGGATTCCCGACGACGGACAGTCGCGAGGCAGCGGATTGGGGCCGGTCCAGCAAGTGCGTTTGCAGACGCAGGTGGATCGCAAGGGCGTCTACGGATTGAACGTCACCGTGTCGCAGGATCGGTATGGTGACGAAATCGTTTGGGGCTTCAAGACAAACTGTCCACACTATGTGATCGAAACGTCACGCGGACACAAGGACGAACGACATCAAGAGCCGATAGTTCTATTGAACCCGGATCAAGCGGGGGACGTCTGCTTTGCGCCGCGAAAGGGTACGTTCGCCATCGAAGCGACAAATCTGCCCAAAGGCGTTGACGAACTAGCTGTGTATGACGGTCAAGACGCGCTGGTGCAGAAGCTCCCAGTGGACGCAAACCGCACTACATCTCATACGTTTCCGGCCGACAAACGGCGCGGCGCGGCGCCCTGGCGGCTGAGTCTACCTGCGCAACAGGCGACACTCAATATCGACGGCGTAACGCGCTGGGACAACGGCGATCTCACGCCCAACGTCTCTTGCTGGACGCCGAATCGGCGAGCCTGGTTTCCCTTCCAGATGTATCGCTGGATTCTCACTCCGTACAGCCGCACCGTGTATGGTCGACCGGGCGACAAAGGCGATGTCGCTTTTCAAGTGCACAACAACTCGGACGAGACGAAGACGATTGGGCTGCAGATCGAATTCCCTGACGGTGAATGGTCCGCCGAGTTGTCTGCCGATCAAGTTGTATTGAAACCAAAAGCAACGGCGAAGGTGGTCGTCAGTTACAGGATCACAGGCGAGGACGAAAAACGCATCTGCCACCTGTGCGCCACCCCAGCGGATCGCTCAAGTTTCTCGACCTACTCGACACTAACTATCAAGCCGGGGCCAGCGCCGGCCACAGAGCCGCTAGACATCCCGATCGTGCTCAAACCGTATCAACACGAGAACGAACAATTCGCGTACGTGCCGGACTATCCAGTTGAGAATCAACCGTATTTCGATTTGGAGAATCGGCCGTTTGTGAACGTCGGAGGCAGAATTGCCTCGTGCCGTGATGACCAGTGGACAACAAGCGATCTGCGGACCGCGGTGGTATCGCGAGGTGCTGGTCTAGGGAGCTCGACGTTCCGAACGGTATCAACCAAAGTCGCGTTTGGTAGCGCAGGCGGCGTCTACCTTTTGGCCATGGCGGGCCGACAGGCTGCGCTGCTGCATTCGTCCGACGGCGGAAAGACGTTTGCGGCCTACCTGATTCCCGGGCAAGAGAATCGGCCCCGCTCGTTCGACTTCGAGCAGTTCGCCGGAAACAACGTTCCGGACGGACCACCGCCAATTGTACGTTACACTCGCACGGGCGAAGATCCACGCCTTCGATGGCGGAAGATGAACAACCTGGAACTGCTGCTGCCGAAGAAGACCGACGAAGGCATAACGGTTGAGGAGCCCATCCTGATATCTAAACGTTGCATCGGCCTGTCCACTCACTCGGGTATTCCGGCTACGGTCGTTTCGCGAGGGACGAAAGTCCACGTGGCTTGGGCCGAGGCCACCGAGCCGGAGGTGAAGGTGCCTGGCGTGCCAACTTACGTGGTCACGTACGATCGAAACAGCGACGAGCTTGGCGAACCAGTGCTGGTCGGATATGGTGCGCCACCAAACGATATCCACAACTCGCCCAGCATCACGATGGACAGCCAGGGCTACCTACACGTGCTGGCCGGCACGCATGGCCAACCGTTCCAATACGCACGATCGCTCGAACCGAACGACGCCCACTCAGGCTGGACCGAGGCAGTGCCGGTCGGCGAGGGCTTGCGACAGACATATATTGGATTTGTTTGCGACGCGGACGACACACTGCATCTGGTGTTTCGTTTGTGGTGGTATGGAACAGAACCCCATCCAGCCAGCTATCATGCAACGCTTGCTTATCAGCGGAAGCGACCGGGAGAGCCGTGGGAAGAACCCAGGGTATTGATCGTTCCACCATTCTCAGAATACAGCATCTTCTATCACCGGCTCACGATCGACCGGGTCGGATGTCTGTTCCTTTCGTACGACTACTGGTCCACGTTTTGGTTCTATCGCAACGATCACTCGGGCAGCCGCCGAGCGCTGCTGATGTCCGAGGATCAAGGCGAAACCTGGAAACTGGCCGAGACGCAGGATTTCGAGCGCACGGCTGGCAAACGCAGCAAAAAGCAAAGGAGAGAGTGAATCCGTGAGAATTGCGAAAGGACGCCGGTAACCGCGATCTGAACGGGACAATGGCGATAGTGTTGCTCCGGGTGTTCGAAGACAACCCGAAAAGCTGGGAGACCGTACGTTGGTTGAACAGCGCGTCTGCAGCCGAAGGAGACACGTTTCAGCAGTATCTGCAGAAGTGGCACAGCGCAGTGCCAGCGAAGCGCAAACCGTTTGTCAGGCAGGTTGGCGACCTATACGGCATCTCGGTCGTGACGGTGGAAGCCGCGGTCGACTAGCGTGCGGGTCTAGACAACGGGTGCCGCCCCGGTTAGATTCGCGCGGTGTTTGGAATCTCAAGTGAGTTGTTTAACCCCAAGCCGAACGGGCTGGGCGTTTGCTTGGGCGCGCGGCCCGTTGGGCCAGCGGTTAAACGAATTCGAGTCTTGTAGATAACAATGAGGGAGTGAAACGATGCGAAAGCACGAAAGAGAGAACCCGGTGTTAGTGCTGGGTAGTGGAATCGTCGTGACGGCGATGGTGTGTGTGCTGTTGTCTGGCGTTGTTGGCGCGTCGCCAGCGTGGGCCGCCGGGCCCACGGCGGACCAGGTTTTGGGGGTGACGGGTGTCCAAGGCGGACTCGTTGTCCACGTCGGATGCGGCGACGGCCAGCTCACAGCGGCGCTGGGTGCCCGTGACGCGTATCTTGTCCATGGTCTCGACGCCGATGCGGCCAATGTGGAAAAGGCTCGCGCTCACCTGCAATCGCGCGGCATCTACGGCAGCGTGTCAGTGGACCGGCTACCGGGCAACCGCCTGCCATACGTCGACAATCTCGTGAATTTGGTTGTGTCAGAGGAACTTGGCAGCGTGTCGATGGACGAGGTAACTCGCGTGTTGGCGCCCCAGGGCGTGGCCTACGTCAAACAGGGTGACCAGTGGACCAAGACGGTGAAGCCCCGCCCGGAAGAAATCGACGAATGGACACACTATCTGTACGACCCAACGAACAACGCGGTGTCGAAGGATGAAACGATCGCGCCGCTCCGCCGCATGCAGTGGATCGGCAGCCCGCGGTGGTCGCGACATCACGACCACATGTCATCGCTCAGTTCGCTGGTGGCGGCAAACGGGCGACTGTTCTACATCTTTGACGAGGGTTCGACAGCCTCGATCGTGCTGCCGTCGCGCTGGTTTCTAATCGCTCGCGACGCCTTTAACGGCACGATTCTGTGGAAGCAACCCATCGAACGCTGGCACACGCAGCTCTGGCCGCTGAAGAGCGGACCGGCGCTACTCACGCGGCGGCTGGTCGCTGTCGGAGACGAAGTTTACGCCACATTGGGACTAGACGCGCCGCTTTGCGCATTGGACGCCGCCACGGGCAAGACACTCCGCACCTACAAAGGCACCGAGGGTACCGACGAAGTCCTTGTTTCCGATGGCACGCTGTACGTGGTCGCGAACAAGAACCCGGACAACACTTGGCAAAGCTACTCGGCCATCGCCGACGTGAAACGAGGCGTCCAAGGCGCCCAGTGGTCGGGCAAGGAAAAGGTCGTCATGGCCGTTTCGGCGGAAGACGGTGACATCTTGTGGCAGAAGAAGTCCTTCGTCGCTCCTTCTACGCTGGCCGTGGACGACCAGCGGGCCTATTTTCACGACGGTCAGAAGGTTGTGTCCCTGAACCGGCAGAACGGCGAACAAGCGTGGAACTCCGGACCGTTACCCATTTGGCAGAAGATCCAGTCTTGGTACGTCCCGGCACTGGTCATCTACAAGGATGTCGTTTTTTGGTCGGGCGGCGAGAAAATGATCCCGCACCGCGGCGGTCAGGATGTGATGACGGCTCTCTCGGCCGAGACAGGCAAGACGTTGTGGAGCGCGCCTCACGCGGCTTCGGGTTATCAATCGGCCGAAGATCTGCTCGTGGCCGGCGGCCTTGTCTGGACCGGCGCGACCACCAGCGGCAGCTATGACGGCGTATTTCGCGGTCACGATCCGCATACGGGCGAGGTCAAGAAAGAGTTCCCGCCCAATGTCGAGTCCTACTGGTTCCACCACCGCTGCTATCGCGGCAAAGCTACCGAGAACTACTTGCTCATGTCGCGAACCGGCATCGAGTTCCTTGATCTCGACAAACAATCGTGGGAACTCCACCACTGGGTCCGCGGCGCCTGCTTGACCGGTATCACGCCGGCGAACGGCATGGTCTACGCGCCGCAGCACGATTGCGCTTGTTATCCCGAAGCCAAGGTACTCGGGTTCGCGGCGGTGGCACCCGACTCGAAGAGCTTGAACGCCATACGGACCGCGGCGGATGACCAGCGGCTGGAACGAGGACCGGCTTTTGAGAAAATCCGAAACTCGAAATCCGAAATCCGAAACGAAAAGGAGTGGCCGACGTATCGTGGGAGTGAAGCTCGGACTGGTTACACTTCCATGCGCGTGGCGACCGAATTGAAACCAGCTTGGGAAACCAAGTTGGGCGGCAAGCTCAGCAGCGTGACGGTGGCTGATGGAAAGTTGTTTGTCGCGTCGGTCGATACCCACACGCTGCACGCCCTCGATGCCAAGACCGGTGATCCGGCCTGGAGTTACACGACGGGCGGTCGCGTTGATTCGCCGCCAACGATCTGGCAGGGTTGTTGCTTGTTCGGTTCCACCGACGGATACGTGTACTGCCTGCGGGCATCGGACGGCGCGCTCGCTTGGCGTTTTCGAGCCGCGCCCATCGACCAGCGGCACACTGTGTTCGAGCAAGTCGAGTCGGTCTGGCCGGTCCACGGCAGCGTTCTCGTCCAAGACGGCGCCGTTTGCTTCGTAGCCGGTCGTTCGATGTTCCTGGACGGCGGTCTGCACCTGTTTCGTCTGAATCCAAAGACAGGCCGAGTGCTCACACACCGCCATTTCGACGACAAGGATCCGGAAACGGGCGAAAACCTTCAGGTTCGCCATCAGACGCTTCAGATGCCGGTGGCGCTGGCGGATATCCTATCGAGCGATGGCGAGCGTCTTTACATGCGGTCGCAGGTTTTCGATCTGGAGGGCAATCGTCAGGCACTTGGACCACACTCTGGCGACTTGGTCATTCAAGCCACGGTCCAGCGGGGCAAAGAGGCCCACCTGTTCGCTCCGTATGGTTTCCTTGATGGCTCGTGGTTCCACCGTTCCTACTGGGTATACGGTCGGAGTTTCTCGGGCAGCCACGGCGGATACTACCAAGCGGGCAAGTTTGCGCCGTCCGGTCGCATCCTGACGGCCGACGGTCAGAACGTCTATGGCTACGGTCGCAAGCCACAGTACCTGCGTTGGACGACACCGATGGAGTATCACTTATTCGCCACAAGCAACGAGCCCCCCGAGTTGCCCGACATAGCCGGCTGGCGTCAAGGCACGAGCAAATCGTGGATCAGCGTCGAGAAGTCCACAAGCTTGAATCCTGCCAAGACCCCACTGGCCGTCGAGGCGTGGGTGAAGGCTGAAAAGCCGGCCGGCGCGATCGTGGCTAACGGAGGTCCGGCGCACGGCTACGCTTTATTCCTGCAGCAAGGTCGGCCACACTTCGCGATCCGCGTGAGTGACGACATGTTTGTCGTCAGCGCCAAGAAGCGGGTCGTCGGCGACTGGGTCCACCTGGCCGGCGTCCTGACCTCAGACAAGAAGCTCGAAATCTACGTCGATGGCGAGTTGGCGGCGAGCGCAGAAGCCGGCGGCTTCATCGTCGAGGAACCAGCGCAGGCGATCGAAGTCGGCGCGGACGACGGCAGCGAAGGCGTCGGGCAGTACCGCGGCCCGCTAGCTTTCGCCGGTCTGATGGACCAGGTGCGAGTCTACTACGGCACGGTGACCGCTGCCGAAATCCAGAAGCATTGCCAGACGCCCGACGATACGACGGCCGCGGATGCGAAACTCGTCCTGGACTTCACCTTCGACAAAGGCAAAGCCCGCGATCTATCCGGCAACGATAACCACGGCAAACTCGAAGGAGTGAAGCCGGTCGAAGGCAAGCTGGGAACCGCTATAAATTTCACGGGCCGAGCTTCGTCAGGCGGCGGAAAGAACCATTACGTCCAATACCACTGGTCCGTCGAGAATCCGCCGGTTGTCGCTCGCGCGATGGTGCAGGCCGGCAAGACTCTGTTTATCGCCGGGCCACCTGACTTGGTAGACGAAGACGCAGTCGTGGCCGACCTCCTCAACCCGGAACTCGTGGAGAAACTCGCCGAGCAGGAGGCGGCACTTGCCGGAAAGAAGGGCGCTATCCTGATGGCCGTGTCGACGACCGACGGAGCGACGCTAGCGCAGCAGAAGCTCAAGGTCCCGCCCACTTGGGACGGCATGGCCGCAGCCAATGGATGCCTGTACCTCTCGACGGTTGATGGCAAGGTTTTGTGCCTGACCGGCAAGTAGTAGGCTTCGCAATACGCCCCCTGGCCCGTTGCTCGAAGACACGGGTTGGGGGACCATGCTACATTCGGTGGGGGCCGACGGCAGCGTCACGCACCGGCTACTCCTGCCACTTCGGGTTGTCTACGATCTCCGGCTCGCCGTCTCGATCGACGACCAGCTTTCGGAATCCCTTTGTCTCGATTGTACCGTAGTCATGCCCGGCGTCCGCGCGGAAAGCAAAGAAGGTCACCAGCGTCTCGTCGGGCGACGTGTTGATACTGCGGTGGGCGTAGCGAGGCGGGACGTAGACGGCGCAGCCAGGCTTCAGTTCGCGGACCTCCCAGTCGCCTTCGGGACTCTCCATCATCATGCACCCGCGGCCGTGTAAGCAGTAGTAGACTTCGCCCGTGTCGAGATCCTCGTGGAAGTGTCCTTTGGTCATGAAGTACTCGTCGCCGACCTTGCCTGGATAGACGATGCTGGTACCAAAGGCTACCTCGCCCGGTTTCGGCGGCACCAAGGGCTCCTCGTCCGGCTTTTGCGGCTGGGTGAAGTCAAAAAACTCATAGACAATCGGGTCATCGCTTTCGATGATTCTTGCGAATGCCGCCTCGTCGGCGTACATGCCCTTCATCTCGGACAGCGGACGCTTGATCGTCTTCACCTCCGGCGACAAACCGTTTTGCATGTTGAACGCGAGCAACAGAGATTTTGGATCTTCCGTGCTCATGAGTGATTCTCCATTTTTCGCAAGACTGCGGGGGCAACATGGACGGCTGGCTCCCGGCTTCACCAAAAAACACCCTCGGCGAACAGTATACGCGCCAGCTCACTCGCTCGACAGACCGTGGGCCACGCGGAAGCCCAGACTGACGAACCGCCCGCGGGGCAGGCTACTTCTGCGATTGGTCAGCCGGCAGTACTTGCCGCGGAGGCTCCAACTGCTGCCACGGTAGACGCGGGATTCGCCGGTGGGCGGCCCACTTGGATCGACGGCGGTTTCCTCGGCAAAGCGCTCGTACTCATCTTCATCGTACCGGTCCCAAACCCATTCCTGGACGTTCCCTGCCATGTCGTACAGGCCCCACCGGTTCGCTGGGTAGGATCCCACTGCCGTCGTTCGTTGCAGGTTCGGACCTTTGGCCGCACCGCCGTAGGGATACGTCCCATCAAAGTTAGCCTGCGTGGAAGACAGCGAGTCTCCCCACGGGAAGATCGTCGTCGTGCCGGCCCGAGCCACATATTCCCATTCCGCTTCGGTCAACAGCCGATAACCGTCGCCACCCAGAATCTTGACCGTGGCGCCGGTAATCGTCTCGCCAGATCGTTCAACATCGGTCAGTTCGTAGTAAGGCTGGCGGTTCTCCAGTGCGTTCAAGTTGATGCAGAACGCGATCGCGTCGAACCAACTGACGTTTTCGACGGGGAAGTTGGTGGTGTCCATGCCGCGCACTCTGTCTCTGGCGCTACCGGTCGACGAAAAGTAGCTGGGGTTCACGCCCATGACCTTTTGGTACATGGCTTGGGTCACCTTGAATTTGTCGACATAGAAATCGTTGGTGATCTGAACCCAATGCCGCGGCTCTTCATCATCCCCCGACCCTGTTTCGCCTTCGCTTGCCCCGCGCTGGTAAGTGCCGGCGGGGATACGAATGAACTCCATGCCAAGGGAGTTTTTCTTCGTGGGCAGGGTATTGACATTGGGCGCGGCTGGTGGCAAAGCCGGCGCTGGTGGCTCGGGCCTCGGCTGCGTCGCGTTCGCTTGCGGGACCTGACTGCGATCGGCTGCTTCGTTCTCGCTCGACAGACTATGGGCCACGCGGAAGCCCAGGATGCTGTACCGGCGCACGGGCGCGTTCCCGGCTCGACGGGCCGGCCGGCAGAACTCGCCGCCGGGGTCGTTCCAGCCGCCGCCACGGCGGACCCGGAGATCCCCACTGCGTGGCCCCGTTGGATCAACTGCGGTCGTTGCTGCGTACTGCTTGTACGTGTTTACATCGTGCCAGTCCCAAACCCACTCCCAGACGTTTCCTGCCGTGTCGCACAGGCCCCACGGATTCGCGGGGTATGATCCCACAGCCGTCGTTCGTCCCAAGTTTGGACCTTTGGCCGTACCTCCGTAGGGATAGTTGCCGTCAAAGTTGGCCTGCGTGGACGAGAGTGCGTCACCCCACGGGAAAACGGTCGTCGTGCCGGCCCGGGCGACGTACTCCCACTCCGCCTCGGTCAACAGGCGATACCCGTTACCGCCCAAGATCTTGACCGTGGCACTGACAATCGTTATGCCGGATCGTTGAACGTCGGTCAGTTCGTAATACGGCTGGCGGCCGTCCAGTGCGCTCAACCTATTAAGAAACTCGATCGCATCGAAGCAACTGACGGTTTCGACGGGAAAGTTTCTGGTGTCCACGCCACGTACTTCCTCGCTTCCCTCGCCGGTCCACGAGAAATAGCTGGGATTCACGCCCATCACCTTCTCGTAGATGGCTTGGGTCACCTCGAACTTGCCGACATAGAAATCGTTGGTAATCTGGACCCAATGCCGTGGCTTTTCATCATCCGCCGCTCCCGTTTCGCCTTCGGCCGCCCCGCGTTGATACTTGCCAGCAGGGATACGAATGAATTCCATGCCGAGCGAGTTTCTCCTTGTGGCGAAAACTTTGACCTTGGGTGCGGTCCACAGCCGTTCCGGGGTCGATGGCCGCGTCGCATCGGCTTGGGTGTCCTGTTTTGGGCTTTCGCGTGTGGTAGCCGAATCGCCCACAGCCTTGCGAGGATCCTTGGTACTCTCAGCGATGCGTTTCTCCAGCTCCTTGACTCGCTGAGCGTGCTGATCCCGCTCGGCCTCCAACGCCGCAATGCGTTCTTCGATGGCTTTGGTCCGGGCAGTCCGTTCCTCGGGCGTTTCATTGGCCTCAAGCCATTCGCTCAGTTCTTGTACTGCCTGGCCGAACAGCATATCGGTCTGCTTCCAATCACCAGAGGTCCAGGCCTTCTCGGCGGGTTCGGCCAGTTTGCCAAACGCGGCGAATTCGTCCTCTGCCTGCAAGCGTTCGCACACGCTGGTAGCCAAGGCGTCGTATTGCGAGCGAATCGTCGCCGCCTTACCGGCTTCGGCGTTGTCGCGTATCAGTTCGGCCAACGTCACCTGTAGCGCATCAATGGCTTGCCAGGCGTCGTCGATGCGGCCCTCGTTTAGCATGGCGGTGACATCTTGGTATTGTCGGGAGAGTTCGGTTCGCCGCTCTACGATCAACGACGATTGGTCAACCCAGGGATTCTCGTTCAACGGAATTCCCAAAGCCTCGAGTCGTGGCAAGCAGCGCTTGAGCCCGCGGCTGATATGGAGGGCCTCGTGGAGGAGCGTCATTTCCCGCGCAAGCGTGGCCATGGCTTCCTCGCGCTGGCCCGTGTCGAATTGCCTCTTCCACTGCTCGCGCAACTGCTCGGCTTGTTCCAGCCTTCCTGCCACGGCTTCGTGTTTGGCATAAGGCAAATCTTCGGTCTGCTCTTTCAGCTCGGCGTATTTACGGAAGGCGGAGTCCCGTTGCCGTTGGTCATATCGCCACCAACCGAGCGCACCCAAGCACATCACGACGAACACCATCGCCATGGCAATCCGGAAAGTGCGGATCCGCCGCGGCCGGCGGACGCGGTAATCGAACAACGCGTCGGCCATGGCATCGGGCTGCGAGTAGCGGTGTTCGGGCTTCTTCAGACCGTGCAGGACTATGCCGGTCAACTTCGCCGAAACACCCCGTTCCGAAAGCTGGCGTTTGCAGCGTGCGATATGCTCGGGATCGCCGGATTGCGTCACATTCTCGGGCGGTGCGTCTCCTGCCAGGATATGCACGGCCAACATGCCGCAGGCGAAAATGTCGTCCTTCGCATCTGCTTTCTTGTCGCCTTTGACGACTTCGGCCGGGGAATACGCCCGATTGCCTCGGGCGTCAATTGTAGTGTGGCGCGTGGCGCGGATAATTTCGCCGGCCAAACCGAAATCCAGGTAACGGACTCGCCCCTGGTCGTCGATCAGGATGTTGGCCACGGAGATATCGCGGTGCTGGATATTGCGGTGGTGAAGCTCCTGCAGACCCCGCAAGGCCTGTTCGATCAATTCGATTCGTCGCGGTTGATCCAGCGACTGCCTTTCGCAGTACTCGTGGATCGGCTGGCCGCGAATGAACTCCATGACTATGAAGGGCTGCGCGTCGGGTTCGTGCCAGACGTCGTAGGCGGTGATGGCGAACTGCCGAGGAAAATCCGGCGCGCGAAGCGTCTCGGCTTCGCGTTTGAAGCTGGCGACTTTGTCGGCATCGTCATCCCTAAAGACCTTAATGGCCACCGGGGTCTTGTCTTGGATATGTTCGGCATAGAACACGGTGGCGAACATTCCTTCGCCCAGTTCCGCCGAAGTGCCGCCGGGCGGACGTTTGATTTTGTAGCCCCTGCGTGCAATCGCCTCGTGCGTGCGCGTCCAAATCATGTCCATGTCGTCGGACAGGCCGAGGCCGTCCAGGGTCGATTGGTCGCTCATCGCTGCACCTCGCGGCGGAGTTGTTCCAATGCCTGGTGTTTCAATTCGTCGTACTTTCGTGGAGACAGTTCCAGGTCACGCTGTGTCCGGTCTCGGGTCTCTCGAAGCACATAGAGATAGCGGATCAATTTCGCCCATTGGTGCCACAGTGGGTCGCGGCTCTGTTGCCACCGGCGCACGACCTCCATGGCCGCTTCGTACTGCACCTGCGGACACTCCTGTTGGAATTTGTGGCGACTCTCCTCGATCAGGCAATCCAATAATGTATCGTCGCAGGTTTGCTCCCACTTCCGCTTCTTCGAGTGGTCAAAGACCATGCGCTGCATGGCGACGGACACGTAGTTGGACAGGGCTCGACGCGTTCGCACTCGCTCCATGCCGTCGGGGAATGCCTCCATCACCTTGGCAAAGAACCGATTCAACAGTTCTGTGAACCGTGTGGATGCACTGGCTTCGCCGACCTGCCGGCCGAACTTGGCCAGCAGCTTGGGCCGCAACTCGTCGTACAAGCGGCGGTAGACGATGTCCAAGATCTCCTGCTCGTTGTCGGCGTTGTCGGTCTGCCAAAGTCGCAGTAGCAGTTCGATCAATCTTTCTTGATCGCTCATGGATGTGCTGGTGGACATAGGATGATTCCTCGTGTGCCATACGCCATTTTACACCACTCGTCGGGGCCGGTCACGGTGTTTCGGTCGGTTGTTTGTCCTCGGGCCGAACGGTGATGACCACTTCAGCGGCGTCCAGTTCCGCTCGTTTGCTCACTCGATTGCGTTTGGCGGCCACCCGCTTCTTGGATTCCGCCTCGTCTTTCGCAACGGGCTTGGATTTTTCGACTTCCTGGCCAGTCGACCGCTCGTGGTAGGATTTCAAGGTTTCCAGGCGATTCCACGCACGTGGCAGACGGCCTTCGGGCGCGTCTGCGGCCGGCGTCATCTCGCGGCGGGCGTTATTGCGGGCCTCCATCGCCTCGATCTCCTGTTTCATCCGTTCCACGTTGTCGCCGATAGACGCGGTCGTGCTGTGCTGGGTGGCGGTGACGGACGAGATCAAATCGAGCGTCGAGGATTCCACTTCCGCCTGTTCGCGGCGGGTCTTGAGCATGGCCACCTCCTGCTCGACACCTTCCAGCGCCTGGCGCATGTCGGCCAATGCCTTTTCGCCTTCGCGCAGACTGGTTTCAACCCGAGCCAAGCCTTCGCGTTTTACTTCGAGCTGCCGCGTCTCGCGATCCTGCTGCGTGAGCAGATCGTCGATTTCACCCTGAAAATCCACCAGCGTGAAATCCGTGCTGGCAAAACGCACTTGTCCCTCCTCGCGGTCGACAGCCCGCTTAAGAATCGGATAGGCTCGGGCCAGCAGCTCTTCTCGACCCGCGACGCTGGTTTCCAGGGACGCGATGTCCTCTCGTAGTTGTTCCACTTGGTTTCGCGACAAGTTCAGTGCGACTTGCCGGTCGATTAATTCCCGCCGAGCGACCCGCAATTCATTTTGCATCTTGCGGTCGCGAATCTCCTTGGGCAATTGTTCCGTCAGGCTGTCCACGGTCTCGTCGGCCGTGGCTTGGAAGTACCCCGTGAAATCCCACACGCTGCGGCTAGAAACCACAAACAGGCCGACCACGGCCACTCCAAGGACACCTGCACCGATCAACACTTTGCGAAGCATAACTTTTCTCCTTATCACAAAGGACCACAGAAACCGGAATGCCTCCCGTCGAGGCTCGCGGATATAACGGGCGACAGGCAGTCGGTTTTCCAAGAAATGCGGGAAAAGAATGTCGGGGCGATCCACCGGCACGTCAGAAGCCATTTCGTGTCAGGGAGTTACGGTGATGGAAGAAGATGACTTGCGCAGATGAATTTCCCGCTTTTCTTCCATGTCGATTGGGGCTTCGCCACGCAGACAGAGCAGACACCCACACTCCAGATCGAAATCAGCCCCGTATAAGATCGTTCAGCCCAACCAGAAACCGAGCATGTGGTCGTAGACTCGGATGAATTCGTCTTGGGCGGCTTTGTAGGTCGCAAGTGTTTCAGGATCGGACTGCACGGTCCGTGTGGCAGTCCTTCGTTCGATGGCGGTCTTCACGGGATCGTCGATCAGGCCGACGCCGGCCGCCGCTAAAAGCGCGGCGCCTTTCAAGCCTGCCTCTGGCTCGTCTGACAGTTCAAGCGGCGAACGTGTGACGTCGGCTTTGATTTGGCTCCACAACTCGTTGCGTGTTCCGCCACCGACGCTAAGGATCTTTTCGACGTTCAGCCCGCGCTCGCGAAAGATCGTTACGTCTTTGCCCATCGCCAGCGCCACGCCTTCCATAACGGCACGAACGAAGTGTGGCGACGAGTGGTTCAACGAGATGCCAAAATACCCGCCGCGCGAGGTGGTGTTTTCGCGGCGTCGTTCGCCCAGCATGTACGGATAGAACAACAAACCGTCGCTGCCGGGCGGCGCCTGCGAGGCCATTTCGATCAGTTCATCATACGAGACCTCGCGCCCGCAAATGGCCTCGACCAAGTCCTTGCACCACTTCATGCTCAAACCGCCACAGTCGAGGATGGTAAACGGGATCCAGCCATCGACCACATGGCGGAGGTTTTGAATGGCCGGATCGACCAGTGGCGTCTTGCTGTGAGCTGCCAGCAGCGTGCTGGTTCCGGTCACGTCGGCGGTTACGCCCTCGCCAACGATGCCGAAACCGAGCATCGACACGGGGAAGTCGCCGCCACCCGCAACGACCGGCGTGCCCTCACGCAATCCAGTCAATTCGGCTGCTGTTCTGGTGACTTGCCCGATCACTTCGTGTGAGGCATGAACTGGCGCGAATCTTGCCAAGTCCACACCTACGGCATCGGCAAGCTCCTGTGAATAGGCATCCTGTTCGCAGTCCCACAGGAACGAACCGGACGCCTCGCTGGGATCGGCGGCCGCGACACCCGTCAGGCGGAAGTTGATGAAATCCTTAGGCACGAGAAACCATTGGGCCTTTTCATACGCATCCAGTTCGTTGTCGATGTGCCAGCGGACCTTGAGGCCGATCCATGCGGGATTGATCGAGCTGCCGGCGATCGCGGCAAGTCGCGTTTCGTCGTGTT
Source organism: uncultured Pirellulaceae bacterium (assembly GCA_964617665.1). Classification (GTDB taxonomy): domain Bacteria; phylum Planctomycetota; class Planctomycetia; order Pirellulales; family Pirellulaceae; genus JADHUC01. Next base: position 10,457 of record CAZUAH010000070.1, on the reverse strand, counting down.
CCTCGCGCACCGCCTCGACCTGCGTCTGACAGCGTTTGTCGCACCACAATTGAACCCATTCGGTGGTGACGTTGCCCTGCTGGTTCACCCCGACCGGACCGTGCATCTGGCCACACGTTCCGATCGCTGCAATCGTGTCCGCCGCCACCCCCGTTTCGTTCAATACCTCGCGGATGGCATGACACGTTTCGGTCCACCAGCCGTCCGGACGCTGCTGCGCCCATCCGGGGTGAGGGCTGTCGACGTCGTGCTTGACCTGAGCGATGCCAAGGATCTCGCCGTCCACGGATAACACGGATGCTCGCGCGCTTTGCGTACCAATGTCAAGAGCCAGGATGTTATCTTGGGCCATTGGGCGTTCTCCTTCTGGCGGCGCACAAGAGCGCGTTTAACGGCAAGCCGAAGGCGACTTTGTCGAGCACTCGCCGACGCCTTCGGCTTGCCGTTAAACGATCGAGTCTTCCCGAACACGGTAGCGCAAACTGTGCCTCGTCGTCCCGCTTCACTAATACCGCAACAACGCTTTGATCACTTCGCCGCGTTTGACGGCTTCCAGGGCATCGTTGATTTGCTCGACGGGAAACTCGTGCGTGATGAACTCATCGGCCTTGAGTTTACCCGCGCGGATCCAATCGCATAGCGGGCCTTGGGCGGCGCGCTCACGATGCCGCGTAGGCCACTGGTGTACGATCAGGTTGAAATTGTACGGTCCCTTGGCCTTCTCGATTGTTGTCGTCTCGTCCGCGATCACGCCGTAGATGCCGATGGTGCCGCCCAGCTTGATCAATGGTAATGCCGCGTTCGTGATAGCTGGCGAACCGACTGCGTCGATCACTGCGTCGAACGGTTTGCCTCGCCGTTTGACGACGGCTTCCAGATCGTCGTCGGGACCAAACGTCTCGTCCGCTCCCATGGCAGCGGCCTTCTCTCGCTTGTGCGGCAGCGTGTCGACCGAGCCGATGTAGCCAAGCCCCAGCAGCTTGCCGAACTTGACGAAGCTCAATCCCACCGGCCCTGCGCCGAAGACAAGGATGTCGTCGCCTTCGGCGAGTTGAAAGTCGCCGAAACCGCCGTAGACCTCGCGCCACGTGCACAACAGACCGGCCGCTTCGGGTGCGATGTCCGCATCCACGGTGCGTTGGATCTCGTAGCACTCGAACCAGCCGTGCTTCTCGTCGGCTACGCCGTCTTCGACCATCGCGTCATGGTCGTTACACAACGTGTATTCGCAGAAGCCGCCCCAGCCGGTGTTGTACTTTGGATCATCGAACTCGAAGAGTAGCCCGCCAATGGCTCGATCGCCGACTTTGAAGTTGCGTACCTTCTCGCCAACCGCCTCGACGATGCCAGCCGACTCGTGGCCCAGCATTAGCGGGTAATCCTCGACGCCGGGAAAGTGGCCGGCCACCAGTTTGCCGTCGGTAGCATTACACAGATAGGCCACTTCGGTCCGCACCACGGCTTGATACGGGCCCGGTTCGGGCTTGCCTACCTCGACGACCTCGACCGTCCCCAGTTCCACGACGGCTACCGCTCGCATTGTGCTGTTTCCTTCCTGTGCTTTCAGTACTGGGTGGTGGGCCCGCGAAGACTTGGCCACCTTACTTCGTCCAGCTTCGCCGCGCTACTCCAAATCCAGGGCGACAATCGTGTAGGGTTTGTCGTGTCCGGTATTCACTTTGTCCGGGCCCGTGACCATGTCGAAGCAGGTGACCACCAGATTCCCGTTCCAGATGATCGGCTCGCCCGGCTGGTCCATCAGGCCGTCGCTTCCGTCGGTATCGCCGTTCTGGGCCAGAACGGTGATCTTGCCGCACGGTGCTACCTTAGCCAACGCATTGTTCGAGAAGTCCGCCACGTAGATGTTGTCTTCCGAGTCGACGCAGATGCCGTCGGTAGTACGCATTTTTGCCTTGGTTGCCTTAGCCAGGAAACCGGGCTCATTGGGATCGAGGGTATAGTCGTGATCGGTCTTGGCGAAGATCGTGTTGGTCTTCACGCTGCCATTCTGGTCGAATGTGATCTTGTGGATGGCTCCATCGCCGAAGTTGCCGACGTACAGATTGCCTTGACTGTCGAAGACCAGCCCATCTGCACCGTATTGGCAGTGCCGGTTCAGCGTCGCGAAAGTGGTGAGGATCTCTTTGTCCGCCAGTGTGTTGGAGACCTTGATGTTCTTGCCACCTGCAGGAAAGACGTACACCGCGCTGGTCAGCAGACCATCGTCGCGTTTCACTTTCGGCATCATGGATACGGTGACATACAGCTTGCCGCTGCGACACCGCACGCCGTTGGGGTGGCTGATGTTCTTGGCGACGACGGTCGTGTGCACCACCTTCCCCTCGCGGATCTTAAGCCGAAGAACGCGCCCTTGGTTGATTTCACCATTGTCACCGTTGCCCGTTGGCCAATTCTGATTGTCACAGACATACAAGTCGCCATCGGGTCCAAACGCAATGCCCATCGGGCAGGCGCGTCCGGTTGCGGCCAGCGGAGGCACGTCAGCCAACTTGGTGACACGGTTCTGCTTGTCGATCTTGATCAGGCAAGCCGGCTTGTTCGCGTCGCCGTAGTTCGGACAAGCGACTACTAGATTGCCGTCTGCGTCAATCGCCATCCCGTCCGGAGTGGGGCAATAGTCCGGCAATTCGGCCAGCAGTTGCGTCTTCGGTTTGCCACATTCCGGCTCGGCAGCATTGGCGTGTGCTGATAGCCACAAGCACACGGGGACTGCAAGAAAGCCCAGAAATCGCTGCATTCCTCGCTTTGTCATGTCTTCGGCCTTTCGTTACGTGTCGGGATCGTTGTTGGACGTCATCGTTGTCGTTGTATCTTGTACCATGAGGAACTAGACTTATCCATGCACGTAGTCCGAAATTCGCGAACGCAAGGAGGTTCCCCTGTGAAGAAACTCGTCCTCTTTCTGCTACTCATTCCATCCGTGACCGCCGCCGCAGACTCTGGCCGGATCTACGTCAAGCAGTCGTCGTGGGCGACCACGATGACCGCAGTCCGGGAACGCTTGGCACAGACATCCGCGAAACTGGATCGAAACGCCGTCTACGCGGATCTATATCGCAAGTTCTGGGACGATTTCCCCGAGACCGATTGGTTCATACAAGACAATCCACGCCGACCTGAAGCCTTGAACGACTTCAATCCACATCGCGATTTCGGCTGGTACTTTGATGCCGATCGAAATTCAGAGCCCGAACGGCAAATGATCAGCCGAGTGCTTGAGGAATTGGGCACTTCTGGCGCGGGACTGGCGGCAAAGCGGGGCGCGCTGATCAAAGCCGACACTTCCGTCGACGATCCCGCGTGGCTGGAGTTGTACGTGCAAGCTTGCCAGTTGCGCCGCCAGCAACGACTTGAGCGGCTCGTCAATTCGGTGCCTCGAATCATTTTCACAAAGCACTACACGGTCGGCGGTTCGCACTACGCGTACACCGAGGGCCAGTCTGACGCGCAAGCCGAACGTCACTTCAGGCCCCGCTCGGCGTTGTGTCTGCTCGAATGGGATGGAGGCAACTTTCGCGTAGAAACGCTTCTGGAGGATTCAAATGGTGTGATCCGTGATCCGGACGTCTCCTATGATGGCAAGCGAGTGTTATTTGCGTGGAAGAAGTCGGATCGAGAGGACGATTACCACCTGTACGAAATGGATTTGGCGACGCGTGAAGTCCGGCAATTAACCGACGGATTGGGCGTTGCCGACTACGAGGGTGCCTACCTGCCGGACGGGGATGTCATTTTCAACTCGACTCGCTGCGTACAGATCGTCGATTGTTGGTGGACGGAAGTCAGCAACCTCTACCGTTGCGCTTCGGATGGCCGTTTTCTCCGGCGGTTGACCTTCGACCAGGTGCATGACAACTATCCGGCAGTGACCGATGACGGTCGTATTCTCTACACACGTTGGGAATATAACGACCGCGGGCAAGTCTACCCCCAGCCGCTCCTGCAAATGAACCCGGACGGCACGAACCAGACGGAGTTCTACGGCGTCAACTCCTGGTTCCCGACGACCATCCTGCACGCCCGCGGCGTTCCGAGCACCCAGAAGGCGCTGGCCATTGCGACCGGTCACCATTCGCGGCAGACAGGCAAACTGATCTTGATCGACCCGGCGAAAGGCCGCCAGGAGAACACCGGCGTGCAACTGGTGGCACCGGTACGCGACACGCCAGCCGTGAAGGTCGACGCCTTCGGTCAGCATGGCGAATTGTTCCAGTATCCGTATCCTCTGAGCGAAACAGAATTCTTGGTCACTTATCATCCGGTTGGCTGGCAGTGGAAAGTCGGCTCGCTGGGGCCACGTTTCGGCATCTACTTCATGACGATCGACGGGCGACGCGAACTGCTAGTCTCGGATCCCGAGTTGCCCTGCAGTCAACCGGTACCGTTGCGTCCACGCGAGGTGCACCATGCGCGTCCGAGCCTAGTGGACTATCGCGAGAGCGAAGGGACATGTTACGTGCAAGACGTCTATGCCGGGCCCGGCCTGGCAGGCGTGCCGCGAGGCACGATTAAGAAACTGCGCGTCGTTGCATTGGACTTTCGCGCCGCCGGCGTCGGCTCGAATCGCAACGGAGGCCCCGGCGGCGGTGCTCTGGTCAGCACGCCCGTAGCCATCGGCAACGGTGCGTGGGATCCGAAGATTGTCTTGGGTGATGCCACGGTCGAGGAGGATGGTTCGGCGTTCTTCCGCCTACCGGCCCGCACGCCAGTTTATTTTCAGTTGCTCGACAAGAACGGCCGTCTGGTGCAGACCATGCGCAGTTGGACGACAATTCAGCCGGGCGAGAACGCGTCATGTGTCGGCTGTCATGAGCACAAGAACAGCGCACCGCTCGCCGACCTGCCGCTGAAGGCCGCTCTCAAGGCCGGGCCCAAGAAACTGATGGCATTCTACGGCGAACCGCGCGGTTTCAGCTTTCCAGAGGAAATCCAACCGATCCTCAATCGCCATTGCGTGACCTGCCACAATGGCGAGGACGACACACCTTACGATCTGACGGATCGCGAAGTCGTGGACAGTCTCGCCAAACGCCGATGGAGCAAAGCCTATTTGGCACTGACCCACGCACGTCCCGACGATGCACAGAAGAACTCGGGTTGGCGAGGCAAAGCCGAACATGCCATGGTCAACTGGGTCAGCGCCCAGTCGACTCCGCCAATGCAACCTCCGTATTCTGCCGGCGCGAACCGCAGCAAGCTGATGGAACTGCTTGACGAAGGGCATGAGGACGTAGAGCTGTCCCGAGAAGAAATGGACAAGATTGCTGCTTGGATCGATTTGAGTGTTCCCTATTGCGGCGACTACACGGAAGCGAATACATGGACAGCACCGGAAGTCGAAAAGTACGAGCGCTTCTACACCAAACGGGAGCAATTGGCAGCCGAAGATCGGGCAAACATCTCAGCGTTACTGCAACATGAATCGAGGCGAGCGACTAACGAATAGGGTGATGCGTAACATCTGCGGCGAAGGCGGTCCGCTCCATGTCGCGCTGGTTTGCCAGACAGGAACTCAAACTGCGCAGCAACGTTTTCGATGGTGATCTGCCTGTATCCGCTGAACTTTTACGTAACTATTACATTCTCTGAAGCAGCGAGTTTCTCAATCCATGCACCACGGTTTGGGGGCTCAGCGACTACTGTCACGGGGCCTGATGTGAACGGCTGCGGCAACGGCGCACATCTCGCGGGATTCGCGGATGGGAGAGTTTGTTCGCCCCAAGTACCGCATGGCACGACCTACTTGTTATCTGTGTCTTTCTGTGGCCACGACCAGCACTGCTAACAAGTAAGCAGTGCCACGCGCACGCGTGTTCGTCTTGAAGCCAACTGCCTATCTGTGCGAACGACAAGTCCGGTTCGGCGGGTTGGACAAACGGCAGTGGATGTACAGGTCGGCCACTAGTACCTCCCCTCGAATGGCTCGACCGTCGTCAGAGACCAAGACTCTTGCTAGCGGTGGGCGACTGAAATTGGCGGATTCCTATTCTTGCAGGCTCGTTAATCGACTTGGCATTGCCTATCATATCATCTGTGAATGGACGTAAGCACATGATCGAGCTTACGCTGCCTTCTGATCAAACTGCGGCCTGTTAAGAATCCACACCGTTCGGTCTTCTTTTCACGTCCAAGGTTTGGCCGACGCCGCAGGTCAGTATCCTAGCAAGGAAGTAAGTCTTCATGAGCCATGATTCATTGCCAAAAATCATACAAGGTGGAATGGGTGCGGGCGTCTCTGGTTGGCGTCTTGCACGTGCCGTCTCTGCAGCGGGCCAGTTGGGGGTAGTATCTGGAACCGCACTGGACGTGATCCTGACAAGACGTCTTCAACTGGGAGATCCAGGCGGCCACGTCCGGCGAGCGCTTGATTCGTTTCCTGTCCCAGGTGTCGCCCGACGCATACTCGACCGCTATTTCGTTCCAGGCGGCAAGGGAAAGAATACGCGGTTCAAATCGAAGCCAATCTCCGTCGTACAGCCCAGTCGGCATTTGGAGGAGTTGCTGGTTGCAGGCAACTTCGTGGAAGTGTTCCTGGCAAAAGAAGGGCACGACCAACCGGTTGGGATCAACTATCTAGAGAAGATTCAACTTCCGACATTGCCGTCGTTGTACGGAGCGATGCTCGCGGGCATCGACTGGGTCTTGATGGGTGCGGGCATCCCCAGGACCATCCCCGGCATCCTCGATTCTCTGGTCGATGGTCAACCTGTCGAATTGACACTGAACGTGGCGGGAGCGGATCGAGGCGAGGAGCATTTAACGCGATTCGATCCAAAGGCGTTCATGGGCGGCGCAACGCCCACGCTCGTCCGACCCAAGTTCATCGCCATCATCGCCTCGGCCACGTTGGGGACCATGCTGGTCAGACGGTCAACTGGCCAGGTCGATGGCTTTGTAATCGAAGGCCCCACGGCCGGTGGCCACAACGCACCGCCTCGCGGACAGATGCAGTTGAGTCACGATGGCGAGCCGGTCTATGGCGACCGCGATATGCCGGATCTTGAGGCCATTCGTAAGTTGGGGCTTCCGTTTTGGCTGGCTGGATCGTGCGCGGAGCCGGAGCGACTGCGCGAGGCAATGGACGCGGGCGCTGCCGGCGTCCAGGTAGGTACGGCGTTCGCGTACTGCGAAGAGTCCGACTTGGATACCTATTTGAAAGATCAGGTGCTGGCGGCAAGTCGCGAAGGCATGGCCAAAGTGTTCACGGATCCTCTTGTTTCGCCCGCCGGCTTCCCCTTCAAAGTGGTGCAGTTGGACGGCACGTTCTCTGATGACGCGCTGTGCGAACAGCGATCGCGCGTCTGCGACCTCGGATATCTTCGCCATGCCTACAAAAGGGAAGATGGGTTATTGGCGTGGCGGTGTCCTGCCGAACCGGTGGCGGACTATGTACGCAAAGGTGGCGACGAAGAAGAGACCTCCGGTCGCAAGTGCATCTGCAACGCGCTCATGGCGAACATCGGTCTCAGCCAGATTCACCGCAACGGCGAACGAGAGAAACCGTTGGTCACTTCCGGCAACGACGTCGAAGACGCGGCGCGCTTCATCAAGGAAGGCGCGCTGTGCTACACGGCAACTGACGTAATCGAGTACCTTCTGCGGGACAAGAATGCACCGCGCAAAGCAGAGAGTGCATCTTGCGCGGCGTCGATTTGCTGACAAGCGAGTCTGTCTCTCAGACTACGCGGGTTTCACTGATTTTGCTCGAGGACCTTGGTTTCGGCGACGGGGCTGTTCCTCGTCGTCGATTTCATATTCGACAAGCTGACCTTCCTGGAGTTCCTCGAAACTCCCCCCTTCGACTGAAGACATGTGAAAGAAGACATCAGTGCCGTCGCCCGAGATGAACCCGAATCCTCGGTCGTGAACCAGTTTCTTGATGTTACCCTGCGGCATAATCAACACTCCAAAATCGAACACTTGTAGTACGGGCATCGCCCGAAATAATTCCCCGCCGAACCGGAAGTTTGGAAGGGAGAAACACACTCAAAAGGCAACCCACCGAAAAACCCTGGTCGCCTAGATAGAAGCTGCCGCAGGGTAAATCGACGACAGTTCGACAAGGGACAGAAGGTTGATCGGCGGCTCTCGTTCCGGCGCAGCCACATGGCTGCACTCGCTCGTTAATCTACGTTGAACGGCCCCCAACTACAAGACCCAGTCCGGCTGAAGACGGCTTGGCGGGACTCAGGACGTGTGCCGAGCAGTTTTCCTCGGAATCCCAACGGAAAACCTGAGTATCTCCGAGATTCTACGGCGGGGCCGCGCCGCGTTTCTCGAAGTGCCCGTGGACTGCTTCGAGCAACGGATCGACGGTATTCTGTTGGATGTGGTGAGGAGGGTGCCATTCCAACCACTCGTAGCCACGATGCTCGGTCAACTGCAACTGATCGCCACCAGCGTCCAGCCAACCGAGGAAGATGACCAAGGTCTTGTCAACGATTTCGCCGGGAAAGCGTTTGTATCTCGCATGATACGTCTCCTCGAACCTGAACTCTGGATCGATTCGGATCTGTTCACGGTTGATTCCGGTCTCCTCGTCAAGTTCCCGCAAGGCGCAGTCCAGTTCGGTCTCGCCGCCCTCGATGTGCCCTTTCGGCAGATCGTAGCGACGCGGATGTTTCATCAGCAAGAACGAGCAACTGGGCTTTGCTCGGAAAACCAACACCCCACACGATTTCAGCCTACGCATAGTCCGATACTTCGTGCTCGAAACACAGTTGACAATGACGACGTGCGACTACATGTTGTGTGTTCACCGTAGGCAGCGTCAAGTACACCAGAAGAACACACTTGGCCATTCAATCGATGCTTGGGAGAGAGGTAGGACAATGAAGGATACAATCTTTGGCCTTGGCGGACGGGTCGCGCTAGTCACCGGCGGCAGTAAAGGGATCGGCAACTCCATCGCTCGTGGGTTCGCGGAGGCAGGAGCGGATTTGTTCCTTTGCGCCCGAAACGAGGAGCACCTGAAAGCTGCGGCCGAGAAGATCCGTGACGATACGGGCGTTCGCGTCGAGTACTTGGTGGCCGACATGGCTCTTCGCGAAAGCGTGGATCGCGTAGCCGAGGAAGCTGTCGCGCGGCTTGGCAAGGTCGACATCCTCGTCAACAACGCCGGCTGGAACATCCCGCAGGGAATTGACGAGATCCGAGATGAGGATTGGCAGTACCTGGTCGATTTGAACTTGAACAACGTCATGGCACTGACGCGAGCGATCGTTCCTGGAATGAAGGAACGTGGCTGGGGCCGCGTGATTCACATTTCATCGATCATGGCTTTGGCCAGCACTCCGAAGCGAAACGCCTACTCGGCCACCAAAGCGGCATTGATCGCCATGGCCAACGCCAGCGCCCTTGACCTGGGACCATTCGGCATCACGGTCAACTGCATCGCACCAGGCCCGATCGCCACGGAAATGCCCATGTCGATCTTGAGCAAGGAGCAGCAGGAAACATTGGCCGAAAAGACAGCGATCGGACGTTGGGCCAAACCGGACGAATTGACGGGACCGGCGCTGCTGTTGGCCAGCGAAGCCGGAAGCTACATTACCGGCACATGCCTGGTTGTCGATGGCGGCGTGCTCAGCCGAGTATTCTAGCTGCCGTGGCCGGTCTCCACACCGAGTCACGGGCTGACGAGCGTTGTGGCCGGTCTCCCGACCGAGCCACGCGACTGACCGCAGGTCTCCTGATCTTCTGGCGACCGTCGCGCGACGGTATCGGCGGGATCCGAGACCGGCGCCGAACTCGGTACACTACCCTCCGCCCGTGACGTTGACCCAGATGGGGCTGATCCAGGCTATGTTGCGGTCCTTTTGGATCACGCGTGCGTAGTAGTAGTGTACGCCAGGTTCGACCTCCATGTCCTGGTACTGGAAGCTGAATCGACGAGACGGCTTTTCGGGTTGTCCAACGTAGATGATGTGGTTGTCTTTGATCACGTCGACGCGGTCGATTTCCACGACTCCCGCGACGTCGACCTCAAGCGGTGGAACCTCGTCGGCCTCGAACTCGCTGCCCATCAAGTGCGGTCCCATGTTCATTCGGCATTCGATCTTCTCGGTCGCCGCATAGCACTGGCGCTTCGCAAGTGCTTTCAGAATGGACTCGTTCGAGAAGTCCTCGGCCCATACGCAGGTATACGAATTGTGTGTAGCGACGTGGTCGCTGCTGGCAATGAAACCGTAGCGGTATCCTTTCGATAGGGCGTTCCACATATAGCCTTCGGGCTGAGCCCTTCCGCCATACTCGCTGTTGTCGCGTTCCTGCCGAGGATCAGGGGCCTTCGCGTATTCGGTCGTATATCGGCACCCCTGGTAGATCTCGACAACCGGTTCCATCGGCGCGGGCCGATGTCCGAAATCGGTTCCCATGACCGGGCTGGTACTGGTGTGCGGGATCGTAATCACGTTCTGGCCGACAAGTCGAGTCCA
>CAZUAH010000069.1:0-40094 GCA_964617665.1 uncultured Pirellulaceae bacterium | reverse complement strand
TGTGTCGGGCGAACTCTTTGATATAAGGGATGAAGGCGGGACTCATGCTGAAGCTGCGCAGCCCCATTCCCACCAGGAGGGCGAATGCGGCTGGTTTCCCCGCCATCTCGCCACACAAAGTCAATGGCGTACCGGCGGCATTGCACGCCCGAATCACATCTGTCAGAACTCGCAACACGGGCGGCGCAAGCGGTTGGCAAAGGTGCGAAACCTTCGGATTGTCCCGGTCTGCCGCCATGAGGTACTGGACAAGGTCATTTGAACCGATCGAAACAAAATCCACCAATCCCAGCATGGCCTTGATCGAGATGGCCGCTGCGGGGACCTCCAACATCATGCCGATCCGCACGTCTGCATATGTCTTCCCCTCCTCGATCAACTGCTTCCGCGCCTTCCGAACCAGCCCTCTCGCACGTCGGATTTCTTCCAGCGTAGTGATCATCGGGAACATCAACCGGACCTCTCCGCCCATCCCTCTCGCCACCGCCGCAGCACGCATCACGGCTCGAAGTTGCGAGTTGAACACCCCAGGGTGCTCGAAGGACAGTCGAATACTGCGCCATCCCATGAACGGATTGGCTTCGCGGTGAACGTGTCCCATGAAAGGCACCGTCTTGTCGCCGCCGATGTCCAACGTGCGAATGGTCACGCTATGGTTCGGACTGGCCTCGATGATGCTGACGTATTCCCGCAGTTGCTCCTCTTCGCCCGGAACGACGGGATGGGTCAGATAGAGATACTCGGTACGGAAAAGCCCAACGCCCGTCGCGCCCATTGCGGTGGCGGCTTTTGCGTCAGTCACGCTGTTAATGTTTGCCAACAAGGTGAGACTGACGCCATCGGCCGTAATGGCAGGCTGATCACGATTCTCCGCCAAATGGTCTTTGAAGTCAAAATACTCGCGTTCCAACTTGAGATAGGCAGTCCGCGTCTCGGAATCAGGGTCGACAATGACTCGGCCTTCCTTGCCATCCACCACAACCGTATCGCCCGTTTTGATCTGGCGAAGGATATCCTTGACACCGGACACAGCGGGGATGCCACGGCTCCGAGCAACGATCGCGGCATGACTGGTCTGGCTGCCTGCCTGCGTGACGATGCCCTTTACTTCCATGTCCCCCAACATAACCGCCTGCGACGGAAGCAACCGGTCTGCAACTATTATTACAGGGCCGACAACTACCCCATCGAACCCCTCCGAAGGATCAGACAAGTGTGAACTGATGCGCAAGACAACATCGCGAATGTCGTCCAGCCGGCCTTTCAGGTAGTCATCTTTGACCTGTCCAAAGGCTTCGGTGTACTGATCCAGTAGCCTGTGCAATGCAACCTGACATGTGAGACGCTCGTTCACGATCCAATCGGAAATGGTCGTTGTGAACGCCCGGTCACCAAGAATAGACCGGTGAGCCGCGAAAATGGCCGATTCCTTCCGTCCCACCTGCTTGGCCAGCTTCTTCTCCAACGCGATCAGGTCGCGCACGGCATTATCGCGAGCGGTCTCGTATTTGGCGAGTTCCGCTGAGACATCCCGGTCGTCCAGGTGTTGAATTCCGGGATTGACGAAGACCTCGTCAATGCAATAGGCCGAGCCGACTGCGATACCCGGTGAAACGGCTATACCTCTGCGCATGGTTCCAGAATCGTAGCAGCACCCTCCCATATTGACAAACGCGGACAGGGCAAATTACCTATTCCTCCTGCAGTGGCTAGTCTTTCTCTGAACTGTTACACGCTCTGACCAGAACGATCGTAACTCTCATTAGCAGCGTCAAGGTCTGCGGCTTTGGGGCATCCTCCGCCGCAGATTGTCAGTTGTGTGCAATGACCACGGAAAGTATACTAGCACGCCTAAACTCCGTAGGAGCGTTGGGTTTTCGTTGTCACGGTTGTAGCGAGCAGCCCCCATGCGGTTCACTTTGATTGATCGAATCTCCGATGTACAACCGGGGAAGAGCATAACTGCCATCAAGGCGTTGTCCCTCGCCGAGGAGTATCTGCAGGACCATTTCCCGCGGTTTCCCGTGATGCCAGGCGTGTTGATGCTGGAAGCACTGTTCCAGGCAAGTGCGTTGTTAGTGCACAAGAGCGAGGATTTTCGCCACTCGACCATACTTATCAGGCAAGCCAGAAACGTAAAGTATGCGGATTTCGTCCAACCGGGGCAGACTCTGGTCGTTCGCTCGGAGATTGTCAAGCAAGACGAGAATCTCACAACCGTAAAGGCGACCGGAACCGTAGGCGAAACAGTGGCGGTTAGTGGCAGATTAGTACTGGAACGATCCAACATCGTTGATCGGTACCCGAATCGAGAGGCGTGGGATACACGCGCATGTAAGAAGATGCGGGAGCTGTTCGATCTACTGTGCAGGCCCGCGTGAAGCCAAACACAAAGGGACGACAACTGTCTCCAGTCAAATGACACCCAAGAAGTAGGGAGTGTTTCTTTATGCCGACGAAAGAAGAAGTATTCGAGAAAGTACAAACTGCATTGGTCGATGCGTTGGGGGTCGACGATGATGAAGTCACCAGGGAGGCCACTCTGGTGGGCGATTTGGGAGCCGAGTCGATCGACTTTCTCGACATTGTTTTCCGTCTCGAGAAGTCGTTCGATATTGAGATTCCGCGGTCAGAGCTGTTCCCAGAAGACGTATTGACCAGTACGGAATACGTAGAAGATGGTAAGGTGACCGCAGCAGGCATCTTAGAATTGCAGAAGCGGATGCCCTTCGCGGACCTGTCGAAGTTCGAAGAGAATCCGGTTGTGCAAGAATTCGGCAATCTGCTGACTGTCACCGATCTGTGTCGCTACGTCGAGAGCAAAGTTGGGGTTTAGAGGTCGATCGCTCATTCCGATCGGCTGACGAACGACCTAGGGTTCAAGTGCGTCTGCTTTCCCGGAGATGCAGGGCACTGCGGCGGTGACATCAACAACAGTTGGTGGGACTGAGAGTATTGTAATGCGCTGGTTCTGGATTGATAAATTTGTCGAGTTTGAAAGCGGCCGGCGAGCAGTCGCCATCAAGAATGTCAGCTCTGCGGAAGAGCAGATACCGGACTACTTATACACCTTTCCGGTCATGCCCTCCTCGCTGATCATTGAAGGTCTTGCCCAGACCGGTGGATTGCTTGTGGGCGAGATTTCCGGTTTCCGCGATCGAGTTGTCTTGGCAAAGCTCGGCAAAGCGATATTCCACGATCATGCCGAACCTGGTGATACCCTGACGTACACGGCGGAAATCGAGGATGTCAAACCTGGTGGTTCGATCGTCCGTGCTACGGCCCACGTGGGCGATCAACCATTGGTCGAAGCCGAAATCGTATTTGCGCATTTGGACGATCGCTTCGAGGGAGTCGAGTTGTTTGATCCGGCCATGTTTCTTGGTGTCCTGAGATCGTACAAGCTCTACGATGTTGGCAAGAAGGCGGACGGCAGTCCTTTGGAGCCTCCCCAGCACATGCTAGAGGCGGAGAAAGCTATGTGCGCCGACAAAAGTTGAGCGGCGACGCCTTGGAGCGAGGTCAATCAAACGATGAGACGACGGGTGGTCATCACCGGGATAGGGGCCGTCAATCCAATCGGTCACGACGTGGAGACCGTGTGGAACGGTCTAAGAGAAGGCAAGTCCGGCGTAGCTCGCACGACGATTTTCGACGCGAGCGCGTTTCCCACCAAAATCGCCGCGGAAGTCAAAGACTGGGATATTTCGAAGGCGGGCGAAGACCCGGAGGAATGGAAGCGGCGAGGTCGTCACTCGAAATTCGCGGCCGGTGCCGCCAAACAGGCGGTATCCTCATCGGGCATCTTGGACTCTGGGATCGAGCCATCACGTCTGGGCGTCTACCTAGGCAGCGGAGAGGGTGACCAGGACTTTCTTTCCTTCACTCACATGATGACTGCCGCACTGGATGGCGACTCACTCGACGTCTCCCGGTTCATCAAGGCGGGATTGGAAACGCTGGAACCGATGACCGAGCTTGAACAGGAGCCCAATGTGCCGGCGGGACACATCGCCAGCTTGTTCAATGCCCAGGGCCCCAACGTCAATTGTCTGACCGCCTGCGCAGCCAGCAGTCAGGCTGTCGGCGAAGCTACCGAAATCATTCGGCGAGGCGATGCCGATGCGATGATATCGGGCGGAACGCACAGTATGATTCACCCGTTCGGCCTCACAGGGTTCAACCTGCTGACTGCGCTGTCGACCAGGAATGATGAACCTGAGAGGGCATCACGTCCGTTCGATCGCTTGCGAGATGGATTTGTGCTTGGCGAGGGAAGCGGGATGGTGATCCTCGAAGAGTTGGAACGCGCCAAGCGGCGCGGAGTTCACATCTACGGCGAGATTCTCGGGTACGGCTCGACAGCCGACGCGTATCGCATCACCGACCAGCACCCGCAGGGCCGTGGGGCTATCGGCTGCATGCGGATGGCGTTGCAGGATGCCGGCTTGGGACCCGAGCGTATCGACTATGCGAACGCTCACGGAACCAGCACTTCGGTCAACGACCGGGTGGAGACAGTCGCCTGTAAGGAAGTCTTTGGCGAGCGGGCAATGCAAGTCCCGGTGTCCAGCACCAAAAGCATGATGGGGCACCTGATTGCCGCGGCTGGAGCGACCGAGCTGATCGTCTGCCTAATGGCCATTCGCGACAATGTGTTGCCGCCGACGATCAATTACGAAAACCCCGATCCGGATTGCGATTTGGACTACGTCCCAAACGAAGCCCGAGAGGCGGAGTGCAACATCGCGCTGAATAACAGCTTCGGATTCGGAGGCCAGAACATTACGCTGGTTGTCGGCGCGTTCCGAGACTAGTGCGTGTCGCACTCACACATAGCGGTCGCGGCGGCGTGAATCCCGAGCAAGACCGACGGAATGGCGCTACAGTGATTCGATACGCGTTCTAGTTCCCAAGGCTGGGTGGATCGTCCATGAGGAAATCACGCGGACCGTGCAGCGTGTAGTACGGGTAGGCTTGGGTGCCGACGGGCGGCCCCGCAGGCCCGAGTTCCGGTCGCTGATGGCGCCAACCGCGAGCGTCGTTCATCGCTCCGCCAACGCGTCCTCCCGACATCCTTCCGATAAGGCCGCCGCAGTCTCCGGTTCCGCAACCTCCGCCGCGGTGGCCGGCGTGGTGGAAACATCCCGTGCTGGCGCACAACAATAGAGCCGAAGCGATCGCTAGCAGTACTTGTTTCATTGTACGGGTATCCTTGCAATCTGGGTCGATAGCTCGTCAAAGATTTCATCGGCGCTATAACCGGCAGAATCCAACAAATCGGCAAATAGGGCAGGGAGAATGGCTTTGTTCCGGGTCAAAATCTGCGGGATAGCAAACGTCCAGGACGCCGTCACTGTCGCCGGCGCGAGGGCGGATGCCGTTGGCTTGAACTTCTACACCGGAAGCCCACGCTACGTGACGCCAGACAACGCTCGAGAAATCGCGGCGGCGTTGCCCTCGAACGTGGCCAAAGTCGGAGTCTTCGTTAATTCGCCCATCGACGAAGTAGCTAATCTGTTCGACCAGGTGGGCTTGGACATCGTGCAACTCCACGGGGACGAGTCGCCCGAGATGCTCAGTTCGCTGGCCCCGCGTCCCGTCGTGCGGGCATTTCGTTGCCGGGAATCGGGCTTCCAGCCGTTGATCGAGTACGTCAGTCTCTGCCGCGACATGGGGCACGCACCGATGGCGGTGCTGGTTGACGCCTACCAACCTGGCAGCTACGGCGGCACTGGCGCGGTCGCGGATTGGGCGGCGGTCTCGGAATTGGCCCAGGACTTGGCGGACATGCCCATCGTGCTGGCCGGAGGCTTGAGGCCCGAGAATGTGGCGGAGGCAATTCGGGTCGCGCGTCCTGCAGCCGTAGACACGGCCAGCGGCGTGGAATCGAGCCCGGGACAAAAAGATGCGGAACGGGTGGGGAAATTCATCCGCAACGCGCTCGCCTCGTTCGATCTGCTGGACAACCGTTCCGCCACCTGATTCAACTGTACGTTCATCCGAAAAGTATGACGACTCTGCTATAATCCGGATGAGATAGGGGCTTGCGATGAACCTGAAGCAGTTGGGCTTGCGGATCAAGACGCAACGCGAACGACGCAAACTCCGTCAGGCGGACATCGCCAATTCGCTGCAGATCAGCGCTCAAGCGGTTTCCAAATGGGAACGAGGGGAAAACGCACCGGATATCTCGGTGCTCGTCGGTCTCGCCCGACTGCTGGGAGTCAGTGTGGAATGGCTGCTCGGAGGGACATCGGCCGAAAGGCACTCCTTTCTGGCCACCGTCTTCTGTACCAGCTTGAACGGATTCGCCCAGCGATGCGCGTCGATGCCGCCGCACGATGTAGCAGCCTGGGCCAACGGGATCTACTACACGCTGACCGAAGCCATGATGCGTCACGACGGCGTACCCATCAAATATGTGGGGGATGGTTCGCTTGGCTTCTTCGCCGGCAACGATCATGCAGATCGCGCACTGCGGGCCGCGCGCGAAGCCAAGCGATTGCTCGAATCAGAGGATCTTGTTATCACTCTCCACAGTGGCGATGTGTACCTCGGGACGATGGGACACCCAGACTACGCACGACCGGACATCATTGGCCAGACGGTCAACACAGCCTTTCTCGTGATGTCGTGGATAGCTCAGCGCTGCCCAACTGGTATCGGCGTCACGGCGGCGGCTTGGAGACATCTTTGTGCCACGGAGGGTCTTGTCGAGCAGGGCCAAGTCGCTGTGCCCGGTGTGCTGGACCCAATCACTATTTACGAACCTCAAATGGAATGAAGCTATGTCTATCGTGTCTGCAGAACCGGAATACAGAGTCAAGGACATCGAACTGGCCGACTTTGGCCGACGCGAGATCGCAATGGCCGAGCACGAAATGCCGGGCTTGATGGCGACGCGCGAAAAGTACGGTGCGGAGAAGCCACTGGCCGGTGCGAGAATCATGGGCTCGCTGCACATGACCATCCAGACGGCTGTGCTGATCGAAACGCTCAAAGAACTGGGAGCCGACGTGCGGTGGGCCTCGTGCAATATTTTCTCCACCCAGGATCACGCCGCGGCCGCCATTGCCAAGACCGGGACGCCCGTGTTCGCTTTCAAGGGAGAAACTCTAGATGAATACTGGGATTTCACCAAGCAGGCGATGACATGGCCGGATGGCAATGGCCCCAATCTGATCGTGGACGACGGTGGCGACGCCACGCTGCTGATCCATCGTGGTTGTCAAGCCGAAGACGACCCGGGCATGTTAGACGAACCGACCGACAACAAAGAGTTGGCCGTCGTCAACCGAGTGCTGAAGGAAACACTGGCGCAAGACCCACAGTTCTTCCACCGAGTCGTCGGCCAATGGAAAGGGGTCTCCGAGGAGACAACCACCGGTGTTCACCGGCTGTACCAGATGATGGAACGAGGCGAGTTGCTTGTGCCGGCCATCAATGTGAACGATTCGGTTACCAAGTCGAAGTTCGACAATGTCTATGGCTGCCGCCACTCGCTCATCGACGGCATCAATCGAGCCACGGATGTGATGATCGCGGGCAAGGTTGCTGTAGTGTGCGGCTTTGGTGATGTCGGCAAAGGTTGCGCTGAATCGCTAGGCGGGCAGCGTGCGCAGGTGTGGGTCACCGAGGTCGATCCGATCTGCGCGCTGCAAGCACTGATGGCGGGGTACAAGGTGACAACGATCGAAGACGCACTGCCGGATGCGGATATCTATGTGACCACCACCGGCAATTGCGACGTGATCACAGCAGAGCACATGTCGAAGATGAAAGATCAGGCAGTCGTCTGCAACATCGGTCACTTCGACAATGAAATCCAGGTGGACGCCTTGACCGAGTGGCCAGGGGTCGAACGGACAACGATCAAGCCGCAGGTCGACGCGTTCACATTCCCCGACGGCCATACGATCTACTTGCTGGCCGAGGGCCGGCTAGTGAACCTTGGCTGCGCGACAGGCCACCCCAGCTTTGTGATGTCCAACAGCTTCACCAACCAGACGCTTGCCCAAATCGACTTGTGGACGAACGATCGCGAGGTAGGCGTCTATACCCTACCCAAGCAGTTGGACGAGGAAGTCGCACGCCTGCACCTCGATCATCTTGGCGCCAAACTCAGCAAACTCACGCCGAAACAGGCCGAATACATCGGCGTTCCAGTCGACGGACCATTCAAGCCGGACCACTACCGATATTGAAGCGTGTTCGGGATAACCGTAGCGGACTTTTCGCCGGCTGGTCCAATGATTCACGGCGCCGGAGACGCTACATGTCCGTGCGACACGCACTAGATCGCCGCAGGCATCGTCCCGATTCCAATCCGCCGGGTTCTGCCCGGCGGATTTTTTGCTATGCTTTCGGAATGCCTGACATACAAGCTTTCCGCGGACTCCGTTACGACCTGGGACACGTTGGCTCGCTCAGCGAAGTGATCGCGCCACCGTACGACGTGATCGACCCAGCGTTGCAGGACGATCTCTACCAGCAGCATCCGGCCAACGTCATTCGCTTGATCCTTAACCGGGAAGAGCCCGGGGACGATCAAGTCAGCAATCGGTATGCGCGAGCCGCCCGCTTTCTGAAGAACTGGCGAAGCGAAGGCGTACTGCAAGTGGAACCGGATCCGGCTCTGTACGTCTACCACCAGGTTTTCTCCTACGGTGGTCAGGACTTCACGCGTCGTGGCTTCATGACACGTGTTCGATTGGAGCGTTTCGGCGAAGGCAAGATCTATCCCCACGAAGAGACACATGCTGGTCCCAAGGCGGACCGCCTGAAACTGACCACCGCCTGCAAGGCCAATCTGAGCCCAATCTTCGCGGTGTACCGAGATGAGGAGAATGAGGCCCAAGGACTGCTGGAAGACGCCATCGCTACCAAGACGCCGCTGGAAGCGACGGACCATCTGGGCGTCGTCCACCGGATGTGGCCGGTCAGTGATGTAAAGGTGATTGGGGACGTCTCCGCCGTCATGGGACCGAAGCCCATGTACATTGCCGACGGGCACCACCGGTACGAAACGGCGTGCAACTACAAGGACCAATTGGAGGCAGATTCGCCCCTTGATAACCATCATCCTGCGAACTTCGTGCTGACCACTTGTATCAGCATGAACGACCCCGGAATGATCGTTCTGCCCACACATCGGCTTTTTCGCGGCATGCCCGCGATCACTTCCACCGAGCTTGTTGAAAGGCTGGGCGACCGCTTCGCCACCGAAGTCGCTGGGCAGGGCGTAGGATTGGCCGAAACCATCTGGGAGTCCATTGACGCTGAGGCCGAACAGTCGGTCATCGGCCTTTTCGCCGCCGCCGATCAACGTTGGGTAGTTGCCAGAATCACCGATACCGGGCGACGACGGATGGCGGGACAAGCCGCTGATCACAGCGAACAATGGCAAGGACTGGGCGTCAGCATCCTGCAGCGTCTGGTGATTGAAGACACGCTGGGGATATCTAATCTTCCGAAGCCAAAGTACGTCCATCTGGTACAGGAACTGATCGACGCTTTGACTGGGGACACTGCTGACAACGCCGAGTTCTCTCTGGCCGCAATGGTCATGCCGGCCACTCTGGCTCACGTTCGCACAATAAGCGAGAACAACGAGCGCATGCCCGCCAAGAGCACCTACTTCTATCCAAAACTGCTCAGCGGCCTCGTGTTCAACCCACTGGAATAGACCCCGCCGTTTGCCGCGAGCGGCGTCGAGCAGTCGGTTGGAACGCATCGTGTTTCACGTGAAACGGGCTTGGGTGGTTTTTGCCGAGTTGACAAATGACGCGTTTCACGTGAAACAGGCAATCGAGGCGATTTACCCGTTTCACGTGAAACAAGCCTTTCTTATCACAGAAAACTAGCGTTCCTGATTTTCTGACTGCGCAGCTAATCATCTTGGTGCGGGGAAGCCGAAACCTGAAGAAGCCGAGTTTCTGCATGCCATTGGCGACTGGCAGTGGTTCCCGCGTTGGAGATCCATTCGCCCCAGGCACGCTCGGCTTGTTCGGCATGGAGGGCGGACATATTGGGAAGGATCCTGTGCGTCGCCAATCAAAAGGGCGGCGTAGGCAAGACGACTACGGCTGTGAATCTGGCGGCCGCTTTTGCGAAGTCTGGCCACCGCACCCTGCTGGTGGACTTGGACCCGCAATGCAACGCTACTACCGGTCTGGACCGTCAGCCGACCGACCGGCACGCGCTGGTGCTGGACGAACCGCTGCACCGCCGGCTGTGCGAGACCGCTTCGCCGAATCTGCAACTGCTTCCCGGCAGCCGAAGTTTCTGCGACGTCGAGTTTCTTTGCCGCGACAATCAGCAGACATCGACGACTCTTGGACGCCACTTGGCGGGAAACACCAACACGTTCGATTTCGTCCTGATAGACTGTCCGCCGTCTCTGGGCGAGTTGACTCAGGCTGCACTCGCGGCTTCGACCGAGGTGCTGATGCCCATCCAATGCGAGTACTTCGCTATGGAGGGCCTGACGCAGATGATCCACGTGATACGCCGAATCATGCAACGGCAGGCTGCCAAGCTGGAGTTCGGCGGGATCCTGCTGACCATGTACGATGCCACATTGGAATTGACTTGCGAAGTCGAGACCGAAGTGCGGGAGTTCTTTGGGGACATCGTGTTCGATACAGTCATCCCTCGCGACGTCACTGTATCAGAGGCTCCCAGTTACGGACAATCCGTCATCGACTTCGCCCCGCGCTGCCAAGGATCGCGGGCATACGTTGAGCTTTGCATGGAGGTACTGGACCATGAGTAAAGATAGACGATTGGGAAGAGGTCTCGCGGCTTTGTTAGGTGCACCACTGGACGATGGGGCCAACGACGAGAGGGCTAGCATCGACGCGCCGGACATGGCGGTGGAAGCAAAGGTGCAGTCAGGCGATTCGGGGCCGGAGTCGGCCGAAGGTGGATTGCTGAATCTGAACGTCTACGAGATCGACGACAACCCTTTCCAGCCGCGCCGTGACTTCAGCGAAACGGAGATCGTTTCGCTGGCGGAGAGCTTGAAAGAGCATGACATGCTCCAACCCGTCCTGGTGCGGCGGGTTGGCGATCGATATCAACTGATCTCTGGTGAACGTCGGCTGCGCGCCGCCATTCAGGCCGGTTGGTCCACGGTGCCAGCACGAATCCGAGATGCCGACGACCGCTTGGTGGCAGAGCTAGCAATCGTCGAGAACCTGCAGCGAAAGGACTTGAATCCAGTCGAAAAGGCACTGTCGTTCAGACGGTACCTGGACGAGCACGGTTGCTCCCAAGAGGATCTGGCTCGCCGCTTGAAGATCGACCGGTCCACCATTGCCAACCTGATGCGGCTCCTGGAATTGCCCGAGTCCGTACTGGAAGGGCTGCGGCGAGGCGAGATCTCAGCCGGACACGCTCGAGCGTTGTTGCCGCTGGGCGAGGAATCGCTGCAGGTCGACTTCTGCGCTCGCATCCAGGAGGAGGGCTTGAGTGTCCGAGCTGTCGAGTCCCTGGTGCAAGAGAAGATCCGAGAAGAAGACGGGCCTGTCCTCGGCGTGGTCGGCAGCGACGGTGTCAGACGAAAGCGAACCCAAAACGAGCATCTGGCGTCCTTAGAACAGGAAGTCCGCGCATCGCTGGGAACAAAGGTTGAAATCCGGCAAGGCAGCCGTGGCCGTGGAAAGATCGTAATCCACTTCAACAGTCACGAAGAGTTCGACCGCATACGCCGGTTGCTGTGTGACGGAAACGCGGGCGAAGCCCTATCCCGGGCCGGTTGATTCCTGGATCCGGTTGCGATGGCCAATTGCGTCAACGGCCAACGATCGTTAGATTAACACCACCGAGCCATAATTGGACTCGATCACAATACTCGGGGCGTAGCGCAGCCTGGCTAGCGCGCCTGCTTTGGGAGCAGGAAGTCGGCAGTTCGAATCTGCCCGCCCCGACTCTTCTTTACATCCTTCCCCATCAGCTCACCGTCCGCTGCCCCGAATCCGCGACACCCCTTACAAAGGTGGCTCTCATTCGGCTCCCGTGGGATTCGGCAGTGGGTCATCGCAACGAGCGCAGCGTCCGAATGCCAACAAAAAAACGCGTCGAGTCTGTTCTGCAGACTCAACGCGTTTGACGGGAAAACAATGCTCTCCGAGGCCGGCCTATGCCGCAGCTCGGGTTCGTATCTCATGCTTCGCGTGTGGCTTCAACTCTTCGCGCAATACCAAGACGTTTGAGGGGGCTTGAATGCCGACCCTCACTTTGTCTCCAGAAACACCGACAACGGTTATGATAATCGAATCTCCTAGTTTGATTCGCTCACCTTCCTTCCTGGACAAAACGAGCATACTCCTAACCTCCTTGCTGTGAACTCAATGTATGGAATGATGAAGTCGGGGGGCTAATTCAGCGAGGGGGCGCGGGCCAGCCGAATACGCTCCACGCGTTCCCCTACAGAACTATAGAAAAGAACGGTATTACTGCCCGTTTCCCAAATCGCAATCAGTTTGACGCTACGAGGTCCGTGCAGACAAAAAGCGATTCCACACGGCGATTCACGCTTTATCAGGATTCGCTCTGTAAGTTGGAAAGCCCCGACCTCCAGTTCGTTTTGATCGCAAAGTTGTTTTTGTACGTAGTCTCGTAACTCCTCCAGCGTGGTCAGATAGATCGAGTGGCCCTGCATCGTGCGGGAACCTCCTTTGCTATTCGATGAACGCAAGGAATGACGTTCGTTGAGTGTGAAAATAGGAAGCCTGTCATTAGAAAGTACTATCGGCAATTTAGGACGAATAGCTTTGCCTGGAAAGCATAGGAATTCTCGACAAAACTTGACGACGTAAACGATCAGATGCTGTGGGCAAAGATGGCAGCCACTACTGATTAGTGACTGCCAGACTGATTCCCTGGAGAGCGTGAAATGTTTCACGTGGCACGCGGTCATAACGCGCGAAATCTGGCAACGCGAGATGCGCCGCAGTCAGTCCAGCAGCTCCCCATCGGGGCGGATGGATAGATACCACTTCTTCCACTTTTCCGCAGCGGCCTGCTTCTGATCTGCGGATGCTCTTTCAGGCATGTCGAAGCCGCTGAACTTGCGGCTAATAAAGCGTAGACCGTCGCGTGCGTACGTGGGCACCTCCGAGTCTTTGTCCGTCAAGGCGTAGATCAGGATAGGCACGTTGTCCAGTTCACGAGCCGTGGCCAGCTTCTTGACCGCTGCCCTACGGGCTTGCCAATCATCGCTGCTGACCAGTTTGCGTAGACGTTCGAGTTGGCTTGTCCGCTGTGTCAAATCCTCATCTAGCGTCATCCCTTCAAATGCGTTTGGGTCGAAGTCCTTATCCTCGGCACCCTCCAACATCTCCAGCCACTCATCCATCTCTTGGACCATCTGCGGTGTCACGACCCTATTATCGTGCATCGTGACGTTTCGTATGTCCTTCGGCAGACCGTACCCACCCCTTAGGAGCCCTTCGTTCAACACGGCCTTCTTGATCGACTTCTTGGTGCTTCGGACGAGAAACAGCACAGCAAAGGCAGTATCCGCGGATGCGCCGATCATTCCCTTATTCCACGAGCCATTTTTTTCCTGTTCTGCCTTAAGATAATCGACACCCGCGTTGTACCATGCGGGCTCGGCCACGTTCTCGCCTTCTACGATTTCTTTGAAGCTCTTATATCTCTCAAGGCCGTACAAGTAGTAGTAGGTGAAACGTTGATCCTCGTTCTCGGCCCCGAAGTTCTTGTCGAACCAAGCATTCCCGGCCGAAGTGGCACGCCGCACCATCGAAGCGTTTATCGTCTGAGGTCGGAGCGTCTGGAACTCCGTAGATTTCTTCTTCTTTGCGCCGACCAACTGTAGGGCTGGTGGTAGCGTCGATTTCTCCTTTTCCTTCGCGCCCTCGCGCTGCACGCCGAAGCCGAGCAGATGCGCACCGACATACACGCTTCCCAACCCGGCAGCCGACATCGAAAGGCTCACTGGGGAACTGGGATTGTAGGGATAGCCACCGTCCTTGGCCTGAATGCCGAATAACCACTGCATCGCGCGTTCTACTCGAGGAGTCTGCGCGGCAACTCCAGCGCTGTGAGCTGTCCACAGAGCCAACATCCCATACTGCGTCTGAGACGTATCGTCGTAGGTGTGCGGCTTGTAGCCCCAACAACCACTCTGCTGCTGGCGGTTCAAGAGGGCGCCAAGCAAAGCGCGAATTTCCGCCTGAAACTCCTCGGGGCCAGCTTCGCAAAGGAAGATGCAAGCAATCGCTTCATTGTAGCAATTCTCCCCAACTCCCTCTCGACTCACTTTCTGCGCCAATTCCCGCGCACGCGAGATCGCTTCTCTCACCTTGGGATGGTTGCGATCTCCTGCTCCAGACTTCAGAAACGCCGTGCCTACGAGGGCCATTCCGCCGGGCTGCTCATGCTTTGCGTCCTCCAAGAACGCCATCGCCTTCTTGACCATTTCCTTAACCTCAGGGCTCTCATGGGTATAGGCAAACAGCGATTGCGGGTTGGAGGCCATATGCAAGGCCAAGAGCAAAATGGGCATCAAGACCGAGACGATGGTGCGGCAAGGTGTCAAGCGCATTTTCGCACCCCCACTCTAGTGCAGAGAACCTAGTCAGGCGTTTGAAATCGAGCGAACGGATTCGGCCGACAATACGGCGAAAACCATCTCGAATCAAAGGAAACAGACCAATAGCGTCAAATCCAAGAGTATCCCCATCAACGCAATTTGTCAATCGAAAGCGAGACCAATCCCTTCTACAATAGACGGCTTTGATCGCGTTCCCCTTTTCAATGGGAGTAAGCCCCCATCCTTCGCCGCTCGCTTGTCAAACGGGCCTTCCGGCCCGATAATCGACGCCATGTCAGAAGCGGAGAAGACAAGGCAATTCGACGATCTCGAGGGCTTCATTGACCGATGCCGGCGTGAGGCCAAGACCGTCGTACACGCACACGGCGTGTTCGACCTACTGCATATTGGCCATATTCGCTACCTACAGGCCGCGAAGCGACTTGGTGACGTCCTGATCGTTACGGTGACCCCTGATCGTTTCGTTGGTAAAGGACCACATCGGCCCGTGTTCGACGAGAAGCTACGGGCACAGGCCATAGCAGCGTTGGGGTGTGTTGACCTTGTCGCCATCAACTCGTGGCCGACAGCCACAGAGACACTGCGACGAATCAGGCCAGATATCTTCGTCAAGGGAGCCGAATATCGCGACCGGAAGACGCCGGAACTCCTGGCGGAAGAAGCCGAAGCTGCTGCGATTGGTGCGTGTGTCGAGTTTATCGAAGACATCACCTCAAGCTCATCAAACCTGATCAACAGCTTCTTCTCTCCGTTCTCCGACGAAGCCGATCAGTATCTTCTTCAGCTCAGGCAGACCGAGAGTGCTCAAGACATACTGAGCCGCTTGGACGCGGCGAAGTCCCTGAGCGTCCTTGTTGTGGGCGAGGCCATTCTGGACGAGTATGTAGCGTGTTCAGCGTTGGGGCAGTCAACGAAATCGCCCAACGTCGTT
Source organism: uncultured Pirellulaceae bacterium (assembly GCA_964617665.1). GTDB lineage: Bacteria > Planctomycetota > Planctomycetia > Pirellulales > Pirellulaceae > JADHUC01. Next base: position 24,579 of record CAZUAH010000069.1, on the reverse strand, counting down.
AGCAGGTACCAATCTCACGAACGATTCATCGGTGGGGCGCTCGCCGTGGCGAATCACCTCGCCTCGTTCTGCGAAAACGTGCATCTCGTGTCCATGCTAGGAACCGAACAATCGTGCGAGGATTGGATTCGGGAACAGTTGAGAGACAATGTTCACCCCGACTTCATTCACAAACCAAATGCACCAACAATCGTCAAGCGACAATACCGGGAGTCTTATTTCTCGACTCCGTTGTTCGAAATCGACTATTTGGACGAGTCCCCTTTGCCGGAAGTGGAGACCGCGGCTCTTTGCGAACTGTTGCGGCAGTCTGTTCCGAAGCACGATTTGGTTGTAGTGGCCGACTATGGGCACACGATGCTTCGCGAGCGGTCGATTCGAGTTCTTTGCGACAATGCGAGTTGTCTCGCTGTCAACGCTCAAGCAAACGCAGACAACCTTGGCTACCATGCGATATCAAAGTATCCTCGAGCCGACTACGTATCGCTGGCCGAACAGGAACTGCGGTTGGAGTGCAGAAGCCGAAGTGCGGATCTGTCAGACATGCTCCAGAGCGTGGTTCGAGCTATGCACGCCCAGACGGGGGTGGTGACCGTCGGCAAGAAAGGATGCCTGTGCTTCGGTCTCGACCAAGGTCACTGTCAGGCACCCGCACTAGCGACGCGCGTTGTAGACCGTTTTGGAGCTGGCGAAGCCTTCCTGGCCATCACATCACTCTGTGCTGCCTTGAGACTTCCAATAGAATTGCTCGCGTTTCTTGGCAACGTAGCTGGAGCAGAAGCGGTCGGTGTAGTCGGCAACTCGGCTTTCGTGGAGGAGACTTCTTTTCGTAGACACGTTGAGTCACTGTTCAAGTGACCGTGAATCGCCGACGACAACATACATACGAGCACAATCGCGAGGCGGAACTCGCGGAAGCAGCGAAATGAACTCTGCAAGGAGTAGTTAGTGGATACACCGACAGATAGGCGAGTGCTGGTTACAGGCGGAGCTGGATACGTGGGCGCCGTGCTTGTTCCGAAGTTACTCCATCACGGCTACCAGGTACGTGTGTTGGATCTTTGCATCTTCGGCCGCCACGTTCTGGATGAAGTGAAAGATCACCCGCATCTAGATGTCGTCGAAGGTGACCTCAGAGACCCGGATTTAGCCGGTCGCAGCCTGGTAGACTGCGATGCGGTCATTCATCTGGCGTGCATTTCCAACGACCCTAGTTTCGAGTTGGATCCGGTCCTTGGGAAGTCGATCAACTACGACGCTTTTCGTCCTCTGGTCGAAATAGCAAGGGACAAAGGCGTAACGCGTTTCATCTATGCATCTTCCTCTAGCGTGTATGGCGTCAAGGAGGAAGACAGGGTCACCGAGGATCTGCCGCTGGAGCCACTGACAGACTACTCAAAGTTCAAGGCGATGTGCGAAGACATCCTGCGTGAATACCAGAGCCCCGACTTCACGACCATAGTGATTCGCCCCGCCACGGTGTGTGGTTACTCGCCTCGATTGCGATTGGATTTGACGGTCAACATATTGACCAATCACGCATACCACAACAATAAGATTCGAGTCTTCGGCGGCACGCAGTACCGGCCAAACCTCCACATCGAGGACATGACGGACCTGTACGTGCATTTGCTCGGACTTCCGGACCAAGCGGTTGCCGGAAAAACCTGGAATGCGGGCTACGAAAACGAAACTGTTCGTGAGATCGCCGAGCAAATTCGCGAGGCGATAGCGGATCAACAAGTCGAGATTGCTACCGAACCCACAATCGATCTTCGTTCGTACCGAATATGCTCGGATCTCATCCAAGAGGAAACGGGGTTCGTGCCCCAACACAGCATCGCCGACGCCGCCCGCGATCTGACCACCGCGTTCCGCACCGGAAAAGTGCCCGATGCGATGAGCGACCCGCGCTACTACAATATTAAGATGATGCAGCAAAGTCCGCTCAAATAGACGACACGCCCCATGACTCTGCCACTCTCCAACGCACGCGTCGCTGAACTGGAAGCGATTGCCCGCCGCGTACGTGGCACGTTGGTGGAGATGTCGCACAAGGCACGCGCGTCTCACTTGGGTTCGGCTTTGTCATGCGTGGACATTCTGATTGCTGCGTACTGGAACGTGCTAAAGATCGCCCCAGATCGCCCTGATGACGACAATCGCGATCGGTTGATCCTCAGCAAAGGACACGCCTCGTCCGCTCTCTATGCGGTGTTGGCCGAGCGAGGGTTCTTTCCCAAGGCATGGCTCGCGACCTACGGCCAGCCTGGCAGTCGCCTGCCAGAACAGATGGCACCCAAGTGCGTGCCGGGTATTGAAGCCGCTACCGGTTCGCTCGGCCACGGCCTGTCCATGGGACTAGGGATGGCAATGGCTGGGCAGATTCGGAATCGCTCCTATCGAGTATGCGTGGTGTTGAGCGACGGCGAGTGCAATGAAGGCTCCGTTTGGGAAGCCGCCATGTTTGCCGCAGCCCGGAATTCGTGCCCCGTCGTCGCAATCGTCGATTACAACCGCTGGCAAGCCACTGGTCGAAGCGATGAGATCATGGCCCTCCAGCCGCTCGCCGCCAAGTGGGAGTCGTTTGGCTGGAAAGCCGCCATTGTGGACGGACACGATGTTCGCAGTCTGGCCAAGACGATGCACGAGGCGCTAGCGGCCACCGACCAGCCAACCGCCATCGTTGCACAGACCGTCAAAGGCAAAGGCGTGTCTTTCATGGAAGACGACAACAACTGGCACTACCGTGTCCCTACGGCAGAAGAGGTCCAGGCCGCGCAAACGGAGCTGGGTGTTCGATGAGAAACGCCTTTTCCCAAGAACTGACGCGACTGGCCGCTGAAAACGATCGGCTTGTCTTGCTGTCGGGAGACATTGGGAATCGGATGTTCGACGAGTTCAAGTCGCTGTTTCCGGCCCGATTCTTCAACTGCGGTATCGCGGAAGCCAACATGACGAGTGTGGCGGCCGGAATGGCACTGTCCGGCCTTCGACCAGTTGTGTACACGATCGTTCCGTTCGTTACCACGCGATGCCTTGAGCAAATCCGCGTGGACGTGTGCTATCACGAATCTCCGGTTATCATCGTGGGTGTGGGCGGAGGGCTGGCGTACGCCGGCTTGGGAGCGACACACCATTCATGCGAGGACATCGCGTTGGTCAGAGCGTTGCCCGGCATCAAGGTAGTGTGCCCTGGTGACTCTCACGAAGTCCGAATGGGCTTGCGACGCGCAGTCCAGCAAGACGCGCCGGTTTACTTGCGCATCGGCAAAAAGGGAGAACCCGTCGTTCATGCGGAGGCCCCCACATTCGAAATCGGCAAAGGGATTACGCTTCGAACCGGAAACGATGTCGCCCTGCTCAGTACGGGCAACCTTCTACCGACGGCCGTCCAAGTAGCCGATCGTCTGGAGGCCGCGGGGCGGTCCGTGCAGCTGGCAAGCCTGCACACAGTCAAACCGCTTGACGAGCATTTGTTGGATGAATCGTTTTCCGATGCTACACTTGTCGCGACGCTGGAAGAGCATAGCATTGTGGGCGGTATGGGCGGTGCCGTAGCGGAATGGCTGGCAGACAATGGCCCATACAACGCCAAGTTGCTGCGAATAGGAACGCCAGATCGCTTTCTCCATTCCGTGGGGAATCAAGACTACACTCGCGAAAGCGTAGGGCTTGATGTGGATACCATAACACAGAGGATTCTGAGTACGCTGCCATGAAAACCGTTGCTGCAGTCCTCGAGCAAACCGGACAGCCCCTGGTACTGGCCGAATTGGACGTACCCGAACTGAAACCCGGCCAAGTGCTAGTCGAGGTCGCGTATTCTGGCGTCTGCCACACGCAATTATCCGAGTGCAAGGGCCACCGGGGTGCCGATCCCTATCTTCCTCATTGCCTCGGCCACGAAGCCAGTGGGATCGTCAGTGAAGTGGGCGTGGGGGTCACCAAATGCCGGCCAGGAGATCATGTCATCCTATCCTGGATCAAGGGATCGGGTGCAAACGTCTTAGGAACCGTCTACTCGCGAAACGGCGATAAGGTGAATGCCGGAGGCGTAACAACGTTTGCCAAGCATACTGTGGCCAGCGAAAACCGAATCACAGTGATTCATGACGATTTCGATCTGCAAGACGCAGCGTTGTTGGGTTGTGCCGTCGCTACCGGGGTCGGTGCTGTGCTGAACACTGCCGCCGTGCGACCAGGGCAGAGTGTCGCTGTGTTCGGCACTGGTGGGATTGGCCTGTGCGCGGTCGCGGGTGCGTCAGTGGCGGGCGCCGAGCCCATCATTGCCGTCGATGTGAATGCCGCCCGCCTGGACGTTGCGCAGGAAATGGCTGCAACTCACACGATCAACGCTGCGGAACAGGAACCTTTGGGCGCCATTTCGGACATCTGCCAGGGAGGCGTCGACATCGCGTTGGAGGCAAGTGGAAGACCTGAAGTGATGGTACAAGCGCTGACAGCGGTCCGCAGTCAGGGAGGTACGGCTGTTGTCATTGGCAACGCGGCGCACGGCGAAAGAGTTTCGATCGACCCACGCGAGTTGAATCAAGGCAAACGGCTATTGGGAACGTGGGGTGGCGACAATGTCCCAGACGTAGATTTCCCTCGTTATTGCCGATTGATCCAGGCAGGCCGATTGAATATCGAGCCTCTTCGTTCCGAGCCATTCGCGTTGCACGAAATCAACGACGCGTTGTCCGCGCTGGAACACCGGCGGGTCGCTCGGCCAGTGATTGATATGCGACTCGAGTAGGACTGTTGAATGTTGATCGGGATCGACTTCGACAACACGATCGTGTGTTACGACAAGCTATTTCATCAACTGGCCTTGGAACGAGCTTTGATTCCACCGGACCTGCCCGCCGACAAGGAAACCGTGCGAGATTACCTCCGGCAGGCGGATCGTGAGGAGGCGTGGACGGAATTGCAGGGCTTCGCCTACGGCCCACGGATCAATGAAGCAACTCCATTTCCCGGCGTGAAAGACTTCTTCCTACGCTGCCGAGAGACGGGAATCCCTGTTTGTATCGTCAGTCACAAAACGCGACACCCGGTGCGTGGGCCGCGCATCGATCTACATCAAGCAGCGAGCAACTGGCTTGAGCAGCAGGGCTTTCTCGATCATCCGGCAATCGCGCTGCCGAACGATCATGTCTTCTTCGAGGAGACCAAGGAGGAGAAACTGAAGAGAATCGCGGACCAGGGCTGTTCGCATTTCATTGACGATCTCCCGGAGTTCCTGAATCTGCCAGGGTTCCCCGAATATGTCAAGCGAATTCTCTTTGACCCATGGAATCGCCATGCGGGAGAAGTTCCATTCGATCGTGTGACGAGTTGGAGCGTCATGGAAACGACTCTGCGGGAAGAGAGGTCGCCGTGACCGATTACGGGCCTCACTCGGATCAAGGGGACACGCTTCTGGATGGCCTTGGAAGGCTACTTGCTGATGCCGGCTTATCGGTCGAGGGCACGGATCCGTTTCAGCACTCTTCAGTCGGCCAGCCTGTCATTCGGCGTCTTGGCGGTGGTGCCAACAACGCGGTGTTTCGCGTCGACCTGAGAAACCACACATTTGTTCTGAAGCAGTATTTCTCCGACTCCCTTGACCACCGCGACCGTTTTGCCGCTGAGGTTGCCTTTCTAGAGTTTGCGTGGGACCAAGGTATTTGCGTTGTGCCGCAACTGCTGGCCACTTACCGCAATCTTGGCTTGGCGCTCCTCGAATTCATCGAAGGAGACGCTGTTTCCCCATCGGCCGTTACCGAGCCGTTTGTCGAAGAAGCAATCGCATTCTGTCTCCACTTGCTGAGTGCACAGGCCAATCCAGCCGCGCAGTCCCTGCCCGTCGCCGCCGAAGCGTGTTTCAGTATTGACGACCACTTGGCCTGTGTGGATGGCAGAATCCGAAGACTCAAATCGATCCGCAATGATTCGGAAATACACGGCGAGGCGTTGCAGTTTGTGCAAGGCGAGCTTTCGCCGACTTGGAACACAATCCGCGAACGCGTTCGAAGCCTATGTCAATCGGCCGGAATGGAAACGGATCGGCAACTGGCACCGATGGACCGTTGCCTGTCGCCATCGGATTTCGGCTTTCACAATTGTGTGTTAGACTCCCAAGGGAACCTGCGTTTCTTCGATTTCGAGTACGCCGGTTGGGACGACCCGGCCAAGCTGGTTGGGGATTTCTTCTGCCAAGTGGAGGTTCCGGTTCCACGTCGTTTCTTCACGAAGTTCGCGGAGAGCATCGCGTCGGCATATCCGGATCCGGACGCGGTTCTTGAGAGGATCCGATTGCTGTTTCCCGTGTATCAGTTGAAGTGGTGCTGTATCGTCTTGAACGAGTTCTTGCCGGCCGGCGAGGCACGCAGAGAATTCAGCGAGGCCCACCGACGAGAAGACCGTCACCCCAAGGTCCAACTAGAGAAGGCTCGCGGACTGTTGAATGAAGTGGAATCTGGATGGTGATAATACTCTCTATCAGGGTATCGCATGTCAGTCACACGCAAGATCTTGGTGCTGGGCGCCAATTCCTTTTCCGGCCAGGACTTCGTCGATTTGCTGCTCGACAATCCAAAGAATCATGTGTTGGGAGTCAGTCGGTCGGCCGAGCGATCCAGTCTATTCCTCCGCTACAAGACACGCACTGATTTGAGTGCCTATCGGTATTTCCAACTGGACATGAACCGGCAGATGCCGCAACTGCTCGAGTTGCTGGACGCCGAGCAACCGCAGTTCGTTGTCAACTTTGCCGCGCAGAGCGAGGTGGCCCCAAGTTGGAAACGCCCCGAGCACTGGTTCCAGACAAACACCGTGGCGCTGGCTGCGATGGTCAATCATCTGCGCAAGCAGAGCTACCTGCAACGATATCTCCACATTTCCTCTCCGGAAGTCTACGGTACGTGCGTTGGAACGGTCACCGAATCCGCGGCGATGAATCCAAGCACGCCCTATGCGGCCTCGAAGGCCGCCGCCGACCTGCTATTGGGAACGTTCCGCGGGCAGTTTGACTTTCCATTGGTGACGGTCCGAGCGACCAACGTGTACGGCGCGCGACAACAGCTCTTCAAGATCATTCCTCGGTCCGCGATCTACATGAAACTCGGCGAACGAATCCCGCTGCACGGCGGCGGCGTGGCGGTCAAGTCATACATCCACGTTCGCGATGTGTCCCGCGGCGAACTGGCAGTATTGGAGCACGGCGATGTTGGGCAGATCTACCATCTTTCCCCGACCCGTGGAATCGCCGTGCGCGACGTGGTTCAAACGATCGCTCACCAATTTGGGAAGCGACTAGACGAAGTCTCGGACACTGTTGGGGAACGGCCTGGTCAAGACGCTGCCTACGTGATCGATTCCGGCCGCGCTCGTCGCGAACTAGGATGGTCACCGCAGATCGAATTCGAAACAGGCATCGAAGAAGTCGTCACCTGGGTAGAACAATCTTGGGACGAAATCACAACTCAACCACTCGACTATCAGCACAAGGCATAACGCAATGGCCTACGTCGATTTCATTTCCTCGTTGCACAAGTCAACCTCACGGGATTACGTCGGGCGCGTCACCTCGCACGACAAGGCTGAATGTGCTGAGCTTGCCCTGCGATGGGACAAAGACTACTGGGACGGCGAACGGCATACTGGCTACGGCGGCTACCGTTACGATGGTCGCTGGCGAACCGTTGCCGATGCGATGGTCCAGCACTACCAGCTCCCCGACGATGCCAAGATCCTCGACGTCGGCTGCGGCAAAGCTTTCTTGCTGTACGAGTTTACACAAGCCTTGCCCAAAGCCCAGGTGGCTGGTATTGACGCATCACGCTACGGGATCGAGAACTCGAAGGAGGAAGTACGTCCTTACTTGGTGGAGGGCACAGCGTCCAAACTTCCTTGGGACGACGACTCGTTCGATCTTGTCATTTCCATCAACGCGCTGCACAACCTCTACAACTATGAACTCTGGTCAGCGTTGAAGGAGATCGAGCGAGTGGGAAGGAACGCAAAACTGATCGTCGTCGAGTCCTACCGCAACGAGCGAGAAAAGGTGAACCTGCTGTATTGGCAGCTGACGTGCCGAGCGTTTCTCGCCACCCAGGAATGGGAGTGGCTATTTGAACAAACCGGCTACACCGGCGATCACAGCTTCATCTTCTTCGAGTAGACGCGGCGCCGATGCCGTTGCTCAAGGAGTACCCAATCGTTCGAACAACCAGTCCACCGTGACCCACACGCTGGGCGGCGAGATGCCCAAGTCCCGTCGAGCTCTCTCCGAATCTAGCGTTGTATGTGATGGCGCGTGCTCGATTGTCTCACCGGAGTCCGCCGCCCGTCGCGGCTGAACCAAACGATCATCTGCTCCGAGACGGCGCGCAAGACGTTGCGTCACCTCATGATAGGTCACGTCGCTGTCTGCGGAGTACTGGGTAATTCCCGCGTAGCGAGCTTCGCCTACCGCAATCACGACCGACACAGCGACCAACAGAGTAACCGGCGACATCACCATGTCGGAAAACGGATTCACCGGGCGATCTTGACAGAGCGCATCGCTCCACTGACGAATAAGGGAGAAGTCGGGAGGCACGACCTTTGACAGACGTACGATCCCCACGCGGTTTCCGTACCCCATGAGAGCTTTTTCCACCGCCGCTTTCTGGCGACCATACTCCGTACAAGGACACGTCGCGTCGTCTGGATTGCGAAAGGCCACAGAGCCATCAAACACTAGGTTGGTCGAGAGGAACACCACGAATGCGTGACGATCGATCAGCATTCTTGCCAGCGTCAAGGTCTGATCGACGTTGGTGCGTCGGCTGTTCTCTCGATCCTCGCGGCAGTTCTTCAACGATGTTACACCGGTGCACAGGTACGCGATGTCAACCGCATCTGGTAACCGCCACTTCGCCGATTCCTCGTCGAGGTCAAGGAACTGTACGTGTGGGCCGAGCGAACTGGCCCTGCGGCTTGTTCGCCACACGAATTCACCGCGTTGCTGGAGTGTCTCGGCCAACGCGTTCCCAATCGTGCTGTCTCCGCCGACGACCAGGATTTTAGGCTCTTGGCTCACGGCCCCGTCCTTTTCAACGTATTCGCCGCCTCAAGGAGTCCATCAGCAAGGGCTTCACCCAGAAGATGCTGGCCAAGCGGCGTCATGTGATCGTCCGTGTCGAAGTAGAGCCGCTGGCCCGATTCCGACGCGGTGCGGAACTGGTCCAGCGGATCAATGCACGGAATCTGCTCGCGGTCAGCAAACTCGGCAAGCCACTCATTGATCGTCCGCGTGGATGTCATCTCTTCGTTTACATCACACCCCAGTTCACCTAAGAAACGGACCCAACGGCGCGATACTGCGTGCGAATGAGGGACTGCGAGGACAACAAGTTCCGCCCCGGCCGCCTCTGCCACTCGTTTCGTTTCGCGCAGAACATCCTCGCACAATCGCCACTCCTGTCGCATGGCCTCTGCGGTCTCTGCGCGCGTCACCAGCGAATCTGCGGGACCATTGGGATGCGTCATGACGGATCGTAACAACCAAGGCGAAACTCGCCATTGCAGCCCCTTGGCAATCCAACCTTCGCGCTGAAGTTGCTCGAGTATCTCTCGGGACCTCTCTGGATTCTTGGCGATGTCCAGTTCTGATTCCAGCGCAGCTGATGCCAAAGGGTTCGGTTCGCCGTAGACAGCTCCTCGCCGCCCTTCCAACGCCATGGACGACAGCGATCCCAGCGGTTGGTACAAGCCCGTATAGAGAAGGCTCGCCACGCAGGAGGATTCGATGATTCGTTCGGCTCTCGGTTGATACGAGTCCGCAATTCGCTTGCGCGACGCGGATTTCATTTCTTCGTCGGTACGGATCCTGGCGGGGGGCGAGATAGGACAGTCGTTTCCGACAAGAAATCCCAAGACGATGATCGTCGGTTCCAACTGCGCGGCGTATCGCCGCACAAACGTCAAGTAGTCGCTCGGTTCAGCTCCAGCACGCCCCATGTTGATGATCTGCACGTCCGCCAGTTCGTATTCTCCGACCAGTACGCGCTCAGCGACCTTGGGGTAGGTGTCCTCATACTCGACTCCCCATCCGAAGGTCACCGAATCCCCAACCACGACGACGCGATGTACGTCGTCAGGTTCGAGCGGAATCATGTGCGGTTCGCGCAGGCCCTGCCGATTGGTGACTACGCGAACGTCGAAGGCGTCGGTGCGGAACCGTACGTCTATGTTCTTGGGATTGACATCCCAGAGTGCGAATCGGTGCCACTGGAAAATCCAACCGGTGGCTTCGACGGTCAGCAACGTAACGACCAAAGAGAAACCCAGCAGAGACAGTTTCTTGAGTAGGTTGCGTTGCTCGGCCATCTGCTTGCCGGGAAAAAGCAAAGCAAGCTCCCACACACAGACGAGCAAAAACGCGGACGTGAGACTGCACAGCAGCGCCAAACTCAAAGGAACACTGAGCCGAGCCAGATACAGAACTCCAACCAGCAGCCCGGCCGGTGGCATCCATGCGATCGTCCAGAGCAAAATACGCTTGCGTCTGACCACATGCAGTGCCGCCTCAAATCGTGCGACTAATTGCCCACCACGACTCCACACGCGCCAAAGCAAAACTGTGCCCGCCAGCAGCACGGCCAGATCCGCAGCGACCAGAACGAAAACACGGCGTGACCACCATCCGACGACGTCCGCTTGCTCGCTTCTATGAAGCAACAGCATCAGACTGGGCGGCCACAGAAGCAGGTAGCCCAACAGAAAAAGTCGTTTGGTTTCCAACCAGCCCAAAGTCACTCGCTCGTGCCTCACAGTCTGTGCCTTGCCCGTTGCCCGGCATTATGCCATATTTCGCGGAGGATCCCCAAGACGGGCCTCGCAGACTGAGCCTTTCCCGAGAATTCCACCAATGACCGCTCCCACACTGTCGGCTGTGATGCCGAACTATAATCACGCCAGCTATCTGTGCGAAGCCATCGAGAGCATTGCAGAGCAATCCCGGCCGCCGGACGAGTTCTTGATCCTGGACGACGCGTCAACCGACAATAGCCTGGATGTCATCGACCCATATTTGGAACGGTTCCCGTTCATTCGTCTCATTCGTCACGAAAGCAACCAAGGCGTAGTTGCCGCCCATCAACGTCTGTTTGCCGAGGCCCGCGGAGACTATGTGTTTGGCGCAGCAGCCGACGACATCCGGTCAACCGGCTTTTTCGAGCGGGCCATGCGAATTGTGGAACAACATCCCGAGGCCGGATTGGTTTTTGGCGTCGTCGGCATCGTTGATCCACAAGGACAACCGGTCGATCGGATTAGCGTTCGGCAATGGAACGAACCGCTGTATGCAGCCCCCGAACGTTTCATGCAAGAGTACCTGATGGTCGAGCTTCCGTCGCATTCGGCCTGCAGCGGCACGATCTATCGGAGGGACGCGCTGATGGAGGTGGGTGGCTACCGGGACGAACTTGGCTCGTGGTCCGACACTTTTGCCGTTCGCGCCATCGGCCTGAAATACGGAGCATGCTATCTGCCGGACGAAGTCGCGCGATTTCGCAGGCTCGAAGGAAGCTACAGCCAGCAGGCCGGCGCAAGACCTCGAGCCATCCTCGACATCATTGCCCGTGCGGAATATCTAATGAAGTCTGACGAGTTCCGCGATCGTTTTCCAGCAGTCTACGTGCAGCAGTGGCAACGAGCATTCCGCCGACAAGTTGTTCGCGAGTTCTATCTGGGATCGACGCCAGCAGGCCAACCACGGCGATCGCGCCTCTCCCGTTTGGTTCGCGGATTACCGAGGCTCGTTCCGGCAGTATCTTTGTGTTGCTACTCCGGCGATCTATCATGCTATGCCAATGCCGGGCGGGATTAGCTTGTGGTGCGCAGGTCGTCCGCTGCGACATCAGAAGTGACATCGTCACGAGAGCCAAGTACGCTCGACGAAGCCCGTGTCGACGTGGCCCTCGACAAACGTGCTATGCGTCAGAATCCGCTTGTGGAATGGCGCTGTCGTATGAATTCCCTTGACCCGTAGCTCGTCCAGGGCGCGAAGCATGCACGCGATGGCGTCCGCGCGCGTCGGCTGATGGACGATCAGCTTACCGATCATGGAATCATAGTGCGGAGGAACGGTGTAGCCGGGATGGACGTGTGTTTCGAATCGCACGCCAAGGCCGCCCGGTGCAAAGATCTCTTCGATCGTGCCGGGGTTCGGCTGGAAATTACGATCCGGATTCTCCGCGTTGATGCGACATTCGATTGCCACGCCGCTGCTGCGGATGTCTTCCTGCGTGAACGGCAATTCCTGGCCGGCCGCAACCATGATTTGAGACTTGATCAGGTCCACGCCGGTCACCATCTCCGTCACCGGGTGCTCGACCTGAATGCGCGCATTCAATTCGATGAAGTAGAAGTTGCTGTCCTGATCCACGACAAACTCGACTGTGCCTGCATTCGTGTAGTCGGCTGACTTGACCAATCGAACCGCTGCTTCGCACATGGCCTGCCGAGCCTCGTCGGGCAGATTCGGTGCCGGGCTCTCCTCGATCAACTTCTGATGGCGGCGTTGGGTAGAACATTCACGTTCCCACAAATGGACCACGTTACCATGGTGGTCTGCCAGCATCTGCACTTCGACGTGGCGCGGCCGCTCGATCAGTTTCTCCAGGTACACGCCCGCATTGCCAAAGGCAGCCTTGGCTTCTGTCTGCGCCTGGGACAGCGCCGTCTTCAACGACAAGTCGTTGGCTGCCACGCGCATGCCTTTCCCGCCGCCGCCAGCCGTGGCCTTGATAAGAACTGGAAACCCGATTTCGTGGGCAACTTGCAGCGCTTCCGCCTCGTTCTGCAGAAGCCCCGGGCTTCCCGGTACGACGGGTACATCGGCTTGGCGAGCGATGGCGCGAGCTTGGTTCTTGTCGCCCAGCTTTTCCATCGCTTCTGGGGATGGCCCGATGAAATCGATCTTGCAGCTTCGGCAGATCTCGTTGAAATGAGCGTTTTCCGCCAGGAAGCCATAACCAGGGTGTATAGCTTCGACGTTGCCCACTTCTGCGGCGCTGATCACTCGATCGGTCTTCAGGTAACTCAGTGCGCTCTTTGCCGGACCAATGCAGTACGCCTCGTCCGCCAGATCCAAGTATGCGCTGCCACGGTCAGCATCACTGTAGACGGCCACCGTCTCGACGCCCATCTCGCGGCATGCCCGGATGATGCGGAGAGCGATCTCGCCACGATTCGCGATTAGAATGCGTTTATACATATCGGCAACATATCACGTCATTTGCTTGTGTCGACCTTAAAGAGCGGCTTGCCGTAGTCGACCGATTCCTCCTCTTCGACAAGCATAGCCAGAATGCGTCCACTGATCTCGGCAGGGATCTCGTTGAACACCTTCATCGCTTCGACAATGCAGACCGTCGTTTCTGGCTCCACATGATCGCCAACTCTGATGTAAGGATCGGAGTTGGGGTTCGCTCTGGAATAGAACGTTCCCACCATTGGACTCTTGATATAGGCAATGTGCTCTTCAGACTCTTCAGGTGTTTCAGATGCGTCGGTCACCGGCGGCGTCTGCATTGCAGCAGGAGGGGCAGCGGGCGGAGCCCCCGCCGCCCCGGGTGTTTCGACTGGGCCACCACGGCAGAGGCGGATTCGCTGACTGGCTTGCCGCAGGTCGATCTCGCCGAGGTCGTGTTCCTTCATCAGCTCGATCAGCCGGCGAATCTGCTTGATGTCAAAAACGTCGTTTTCATTCAGCTCCGACTTTGCCATGGCTTTCTCCGACTGGCGGTGGCCCCAGAAAAAAGCTCGGGGCGTGAACAACAAGCACATCTCAGAGATGCCTGTAGCACACGCCCCGCAAACCCAATGGACTTGAATCCCTAAAGTACGCAGTCGCAGAATTCCTTGGGGACGCTGCTGAGTACTTCATGACCCGTCCGTGTCACTAATACATCATCCTCGATACGCACGCCACCCCAACCTGGTAGATAGATGCCCGGTTCCACGGTGACCACCATGCCGGCCTTGAGCTTTCGCTTCTGATTGGCGGCAAAAAGGGGGGCCTCGTGGATCTCTAAGCCGATCCCATGCCCCAGGCCGTGACCAAACCGCTTTCCGAACCCAGCGTCGTCAATCACCGTTCGGGCGGCTGCATCTACCTCGTTCACACCCACACCGGGCTTGATTGCGGCGATGCCTGCCTGTTGTGCTCTGAGCACAACTCCATATATACGTTCAAGTTTGGGCGAGATTCTACCGGTCACCAGAACACGAGTCAAGTCGCTCAGGTACAGCCTTCCTATGGCTCCCCAGTCGATCAGAATGAAATCGCTCTCCGACACGCAATGGTCCGATAGGGTGGCGTGAGGCAGGGCTCCACGAGGGCCTACGCCAACGATTGGTGTAAAACTGCATCGAGTGCCGCCGAAAAGCCGGATTTGATTCTCCAGTTCCCAGGCGATTTCTTTCTCCGTCCTGTCTGGCCGCAACGATGCACGCACGACGGCGAATGCCTGTTCGGCGATCCTGATTGCCTCGCGAATTTCCGCCACTTCCTCCTTGTCCTTGATCTCGCGAAGCTGCTCTACCAGATTCCTGGTGGAAGCAAGTTGCACCTTCGGCAGTTTCTCGGTCAACTCCCCGCAGAAAGAGACCGTCATCGAATCGCCTTCGATTGCCAAGGTGCGGACCTTAGCCGCCTTGATCACTTTCGCGACGGTGTCGATCAACGCGGTACCCGTAGGGCGGATCGTCGATGTGACATCGGGGCATTCTTCACCCAACTGCTGCGTGTACCGGGGATCGCTCAACACGATCGCGTCCTTCGGCGTTAGCAAAAGGAAGCTGTCGTCCCCAGTGAAGCCTGTAAGATAGGTGACGTTCGTGAAGTTGGTAACCAGGATCGCGTCGGCACCAGCCTTTCGAAGTAGGCGGCGCAGGCGATCGCGTCGTTGTGCAAAACGCGGCATAGGTCAGCTCCGTTTGATATTCACCACATCGCGTGATTGGAGATTCCGCCAGAGCAAGTCCGTGCGAAATCCGGCCCCGTGAGTCGGGCCCACAAGAACGCAACGTCACACTTTCTCGAAGGCGCGTTGCCCCCTTCCCACACTCCGGACGGCGAATCGCGTCATCAGAGCGGGCGAGACCCGCTCGGCGACGTATCGCAGGCTAACGCCTCGACATGTCGCAACTGAGCCCTCCGGCCGCCGGCACGTACATTGTCCGAGTGTAGTCCATGACCATGCGATGGGCGCTAAACCGCCACGCCAGAGTGCCAATGGAATTCATCATCATTTGAATCCATCCGCGCGGAAGACCGTCCAAATCGCGGTCGTAAAACGTAGGGATGACCTCATCTTCCAGTGCGGCATAGAGAAACTCCGCATCGCGTGCGTCCGTCTCCTCAGCGGATTGATGGCTTCTGCCCTTTCCGATGGCAAAGCCGTTCGAGCCGTCATAGGCCTCGGCCCACCAACCGTCCAGGATCGACAAGTTGAGACCGCCGTTCAGCACCGCCTTCTGGCCGCTAGTGCCGGACGCCTCCAACGGACGTCGAGGATTGTTTAGCCACACATCGACGCCCTGTATCATGTGGCGACAGACATTGATGTCGTAGTCCTCGACAAATGCCACACGGTCCTTGAAACGTGGATCATGCCTGGCGTTGGCGATTGCCCGGACAAACTGCTTACCTTCCTCATCTCGCGGATGCGCTTTGCCCGCAAAAATCAACTGAACGGGGCGTTCGCGATCGTTCAGCATGGCGTCCAAACGGTCCGGATCGTTGAAGAGCAGCGTGGCACGCTTGTACGTGGCGAATCGGCGGCCGAAGCCGATTGTCAGGATGCTGGGGTTCAGCATTGTTCTGGCTGCTTCCACCACTTCGTCACTCTCACCTCGGCGACGACATTGGCGGCTCACGCGACGGCGTACAAACGACAGCAGCAAGTTCTTGAGCGCATTGTGCGCTTCCCACAGCTCACCAGGATCGACATTGTGTATGTACTGCCAAACTTCGGGCTCGCCCATTACCGTGATCCATCGCTCTGGAAAATGGCGATCGTACAGCTGCCGCATTTGCCACGCCAACCAACTGGGGACGTGGACACCGTTGGTGATGTGTCCGATGGGGATCTCCTCCTCGACCCGCCACGGCCAGAGATGGGCCCACATTCGGCGCGAAATATGCCCATGAAGTTGGCTGACAGAATTCGCTCGGCGAGATAACTTGAGCCCCAACACGGTCATACAGAACTCCTCGTGTTCGTTCTGCGGATCGACACGGCCTAGCCCCACCAGTTGCTCGTAGGGGATGCCCAATTGGTCGCGGAGCGGCCCCAGGTGCTCTTCCACCAGACCAGCATGGAAGAAGTCATGTCCTGCCGCTACAGGCGTGTGTGTCGTAAAGACCGTTCGGCGGGCGACCTGCCGCAACGCTTCGTCAAACGGCAAACCGTCTTCGTGCATGCGTTCGCGGATGACTTCCAGAGGGCCAAACGCACTGTGCCCTTCGTTCAAGTGATACACGCCTGGCGTGATCCCCAGGGCTTTGAGCGCTTTGACGCCGCCGATGCCGAGCACCAGTTCTTGACGGATTCGAGTTCGTTTGTCGCCGCCATAGAGACGGCTGGTCAAACGTCGATCATCGGGTTGGTTCCCCGCGACGTCGCAATCCAGCAAGTACAGTTTCACGCGGCCGACGTGCATCAACCAGACCTTCGCATGCAGACTGCCCGTCCGCGTGTCGATGCTGACCATTATTGGCTTTCCGTCCGCGTCGACAGCCGGTTCCATCGGGAGGTTCGCTACCTTCGTTTCCAGATACTCTTGCTCCTGGTACCCGTCGGAGTTTAAGTGCTGTTTGAAATAGCCTTGGCTGTAATACAGACCGACACCGACCAACGGCACGGCCAAGCCACTGGCAGCCTTCACATGGTCGCCTGAGAGTACTCCCAAGCCGCCAGAATAGATGGGAATAGACTCGTGAATGCCGAATTCTGCCGAGAAATACGCGACGGGCATAGCTCCGAGAATGCCGGCACTTGTTGTGCCCCACGCCTTTCGCGTTTCCGACAGGTACTCTCTTAGCCGCCGGTAGTGATAGTTGATCCGGCTGTGTAGGACCATTTCCGCGGCGCGGCCCGACAGACGTTCCGGCGTGAACTCGCTCAGCAACGCGATCGGGTTGTGATCCAATTGCCTCCAGCGTATGGGATCCAAATCGCGAAACAGGCTGTGGACTTCCGGATGCCACGTCCACCACAGATTGTTTGACAACGCCAGACACTTGTCATACAACGCCTGAGCGGTCAACTCGCTGGCAATTTCACCATTTCTGTGTGCAAAACGACCTTGCCCCGCGTCTTGGTCCTTGGCCATGAGCGTCCCTTCCTTGCCAAGCATCCACCCGCATGGGCGGATTCCAGGCCAAAATGTATTGGTGCGTAGGGGTTTGGTAATCGTACTGGCCCCAACTTGTCAAGTGGGATGATGGGATCCAGTCCACGGTAGGCAATCTTCGCACCGCATTTGTGGGTGCGGGATGTCGAAAGTAGAGAACGGGGCTCTGATTCCTAATTCTGGTCTTATACTCACATCCTGACGTGTCGATCGCCCATCAAATACCCACCGTACCCTCGAGTACATAACGCCACAGACTCCGCTTGACTTGGTGGCCGGGCACGACACCGGCGATTATGCCACAACCTCACTGACCAGTTAGTCCGTCGACTAGCGACGCCGCTTCGGCGACGGGATCTTCCGCGTTGACCACTGCGCCGCTCACTGCGACACGGGTGAAGCCCGCACCTGTCACTTCTCGCACATTGTCTCGGCTTATCCCGCCGATGGCGAAGGCAGGCAAGCTGATTTCCTGGCTTACCACTCGAAGAAGGTCCAAACCGGCGAAACGCTCAAAGTCTTTCGTGCTGGAAGGGAATGTTGGCCCGCAGCCAATGTAGTCTGCGCCATCCACGACGGCCTTGCGAGCCTGGTCGATCGAGTGCGTCGAAACCCCCACCAATCGACTCGTTCCCACGATCTTGCGTGCATCTTTGACCGACAGATCCTCTTGCCCCACGTGAACGCCATCGGCGTCGGCCAGCACGGCGATGTCAGGGCGATCGTTGACGATGAACAAAGTGGGGACATCGCTGGTCACCTCGCGCAGAGCCCCTGCCCGGTGTACCAGATCATGGTCGTTTAACGTCTTATCCCGCAGTTGTATGACATCCACGCCGGATTCGGTCAGTTTGCCCACCGTTTCAACAAGTTCCTCCGCCGATGCCCGACCGTCAATTAGGACATATAGATGTACATCATCCAGGCGTGACCGATTGCGTACTGTTGTGTCAACAGCACGCTCTAGCGTGTATGCCCGATATCGTAGCAACTCGATTTCCGTTGCCAGTTCAGGCGAAATGACCTTGGAATACTCCTCCAGACATCTCATCGACTGCTCGACACGTCCAAAATTGGCACGGATGACGTCACTAAGATCGTCTCGTTGATATTCCGAAGTCGCCGCAACCTCCGTACCCACATCACGTTGCGTATCGCGAGCGGTCAATCGATCCGCAGCGGGAATGCCCCGGAGAACGGCGGCTAGTTCGTGGCGTAGGTGCTTGCACAGGCGGCAGAGATGCTTGTCATCCATGTGGAAGCGAACGAATTCCTCAACCACCCGGAGCCCCTCCGTAGCCCGATTGGCGTTTGCATCCAGGATTCGCAGCGCGGCCAGACACTCGTCGCCCAATTCATGTGACTGTTCGCTCATTTCACCAACCATCCACGTTTGTGCATATTTAGCATCGGTTTGGCCCAGCATTCGCTTCTGTGATCGATTAGGCTCCAATCTGCCACATTGTCAGGAGGACTGCAATCGCCGCCGTGCGAGGGCAATGAGGTGCCAAGAGCCGCCTATTCCGTGGAAAACCGTCAAATCTGCTTGCTGGACGCGGCTGTTACAGACGGCGCAAACCTAACCAACGAACTTACTTGCCTTGCTTGACATAGCCATGAGAGCTAAAATCCCAATGCGTCATTTGTTCGATGCAGAGGAAGCTAGATTTTCGGTATGGAAGCCGGAGGCGCGCTCAAATGCAAGGCTCGTCGCTGTTTACTTGTCTTTGGCCTGGTCTGCCGCGGTTGTGGTGGCGCGGCGATTGGCGGGCATTGCTCACAGCGATCGGTTTTGCGGCGGCGCTGAATTTTGGTTTGGTCACCAGTTTCCTCTGGCCACAATCCCTCCCCTCATCGGTCGAGGGCGTTGGCTGGGTGGCAATCTTGGTCTTCTGGCTGGCAGCCGCATGGCAGGGGCGACGGTACCTGCCCGAAGCGGGCCGGAATGCCGGCGAAGGCGAGAATCAGGACTTGTTCATCCGGGCTCAGGGGGAATACTTAAAGGGGCACTGGTACGAAGCAGAGACGCTGTGTCGCCAGCTTCTCAAGCAGTCCGAGATGGACGTTGAAACTCGCCTCATGTTGGCGACCCTGTGCCGGCGCACGGGACGAATCCAAGAAGCCAGTGCAGAGTTGGCAAGATTGGAGCGGATGGACGGAGCGGACAAATGGGCCTTGGAAACGGCCCGTGAACGCGAACTGTTGGAGCGTGCTGAATCGGAAACGCCCGATGGCGACCAAACAGACGAACACTCCACTGTACCGAGTGTCTAGTGAGAATACACGCAGAGATAACGCAGGCTCTGTCTGAGGCAGGCGACGGATCGAAACATCCAAAACGACGATCGGCAAAAGGGGGACTCGATGTACGAGCGATTTACTGACCGCGCACGGAAGGTGATGCAGCTTGCCAACCAAGAGGCGCAACGCTTCAACCACGAATATATCGGGACCGAGCACGTCTTGCTGGGCTTGGTCAAAGAGGGCAGCGGCGTCGCGGCGAACGTTCTGAAAAACCTGGACGTGGATCTACGGAAGATCCGGCTGGAAGTCGAGAAGTTGGTCCAGAGCGGGCCGGAAATGGTCACCATGGGCAAATTGCCCCAAACGCCGCGTGCGAAGAAGGTGATCGAATACT
Source organism: uncultured Pirellulaceae bacterium (assembly GCA_964617665.1). GTDB lineage: Bacteria > Planctomycetota > Planctomycetia > Pirellulales > Pirellulaceae > JADHUC01. Next base: position 4,547 of record CAZUAH010000069.1, on the reverse strand, counting down.
CGATGGAGGAAGCCCGCAACCTGAACCACAATTACGTGGGCACCGAGCATATTCTGCTGGGACTTCTGCGCGAACAGGAAGGTGTGGCCGCTCAAGTCCTGATGAATCTCGGGCTGAAGCTCGAGGAAGTCCGCGAGGAGGTCCTTAATCTTCTCGGCCACGGTCTTGAGGGCGGCGAAGAAGAGCCGTCGGAACGCAGCAGCCGCGAGAGCAGGTCAGAAGGTCGAAAAGGCAAGTCGAAGACTCCGGCTCTGGACAGCTTTGGCCGCGATCTGACTGCGCTCGCCAAGCAAGGAAAGCTGGACCCGGTCATCGGCCGTGAGCGCGAAATCGAACGGGCCATTCAGATCCTCTGCCGCCGGACGAAAAACAACCCGGTGTTGCTGGGCGAAGCCGGTGTCGGAAAGACGGCCATCGTGGAAGGTTTCGCTCAACAAGTCGTCAGCGGCAACATACCGGACCTGCTTACCGACAAGCGGATCGTGGTGCTGGACCTCGCGATGATGGTGGCAGGCACCAAGTATCGAGGCCAGTTCGAGGAACGAATCAAGGCGGTGATGAACGAAGTCCGCCGAGCCAAGAACACCATTCTGTTCATCGACGAATTGCACACGCTGGTCGGAGCGGGCGGCGCCGAAGGCGCGATCGACGCGGCAAACGTCCTGAAACCTGCTTTATCCCGTGGCGAGATCCAGTGCATTGGTGCCACCACGCTGGACGAGTATCGGAAGTATATCGAGAAGGACAACGCGCTGGCGAGACGTTTCCAGGAGATCATCGTCGACCCCACAAACCGGGAAGAAACGATCGATATCCTGAAGGGCCTGCGATCGCGTTACGAGGAACATCATCGAGTGCAGATCACCGATGACGCCATCGAAGGAGCGGTGGAACTGGCCGATCGTTACATCTCCGGGCGATGCCTTCCGGACAAGGCAATCGATGTGATCGACGAGTCCGGTGCCCGGGTACGCCTGCGTTCAATGACTCGTCCGCCGGACTTGAAGGAGATCGACGAGGACGTAGAGCGGCTGAACAAAGAAAAAGAAGAAGCCGTCGCCAATCAGGATTTCGAGAAGGCAGCTTCCTTGCGCGACCGGGCGGACAAGCTGAAGACAAAGAAGGACCAAATCACGCAAGAATGGCGTGAGAAATCGCAGAAGACCGATGGCGTAGTGGACGAGGAGGTCATTGCGGAGGTTGTGTCGAAGATGACCGGCGTCCCGCTTACGCGTCTCTCGACCGAAGAGAGTCTACGGTTAATGAAAATGGAAGAGGCGTTGCACAAGCGCGTCGTCAGTCAGGAGAACGCCGTGTCCGCCGTGGCCAAGGCGGTACGACGCAGTCGTAGCGGCCTGAAGGATCCTCGACGGCCCACCGGTTGCTTCATCTTTGCCGGTCCCACGGGCGTAGGCAAGACGCTGTTGGCGAAGGCGCTTGCCGAGTACCTGTTTGGCGACGATGACGCGCTGGTCCAGATCGACATGAGTGAGTATTCGGAGAAGCACAACGTTAGCCGGTTGATCGGTGCACCTCCAGGATACGTCGGCTACGAGGAAGGCGGTCAATTGACCGAGAAGATCCGTCGCCGGCCCTACTCGGTTGTCTTGCTTGATGAAATCGAGAAGGCACACCCGGAAATCTTCAACACGTTGTTGCAGGTCATGGAAGAAGGCCGGCTGACCGACGCCTTTGGGCGTAAAGTCGACTTCCGCAACGCGGTCATGATTATGACCACGAATGCGGGTGCTCAGGCGATCAAGAACGAGTCTGGTTTTGGCTTCCAGAGGCCCGACCAAGACGCGAGCTACGACAGCATGAAGACTCGTGTAAACGAACACATCGAGAAGGTGTTCCGGCCCGAGTTCCTAAACCGCCTGGACGACGTGATCGTCTTCCGCCATTTGACCACCGAAGACCTCAAGGACGTAATCGAGTTGGAACTGGTGCACGTACGTGGACGGCTTTCCGAGAGGGGATTCGAGTTGGTTCTGACCGATGACGCCAAAGAGTTCTTGATCAAAGTCGGCTGCAAGGATCTAGACTACGGCGCGCGGCCACTGCGTCGGGCACTCGAGAACCGAGTAGAGGATCCGCTTGCGGAAGAACTGTTGAAAGGCACCTTCCAGGGTAACAACAAGATCATTGTTGATGCCATTCGCGACGACGAGGGGAAAATACGGCGACTGGACTTCCGAGGCGAGACGGTCGAGCAGCCTGAACCCGAGCCCGAACCAGTTGCCGCGAGTGTAGACGACTCGGATGAATCGTCAGAGGACGCAAGCGAGTAACGTACAAATCCGTCGTTGGAAAACGCAACAACCCGCGGCAATTCGTCGCGGGTTTTTTCTGCTAGCTTCCTGCAAAAGAGCCTGGAGAGCGAAGGGACCGGAAAGCCATCACCAGGGGACGCATTCGCCGCAAAAGTGCTCCGCCAACGGGAAGATTTGCCGACGCCGTACGTGGCGACGGGGAAGATAGCAGAACAACAGGTTGATTGTACCAGAGGAAGGCACGTAGAATAGAGAGCAAGGCGTCCGCGCAGCGGCTTTGCGGCAAATCCATGTTGGCGGACGGCCCCTGCTTCTTCCTTTCGACTGTCGGAGGCCCTAGATGGCAGAGATCACAGTCAATCTTACAGAAGATCTGAAACACTTCGTCGATGTTCAGGTGGATGGCGGCGGATACGGAGATGCGAGCGAATACATCGCCAGATTGTTGGCTCGTGCGAAAGAAGGAAAGCAGCGATTGGAGTCACTCTTGATCGAGGGCTTGGACAGCGGAGAACCGATGCCGCTCGATGATGAGGAATGGAACAAGATCCGCAGTGAAGTCCACAATCGACTGATGGAGTAGGCGCGAGTGGCGAGCGAGATTCGGATACAGTCGCGGGCGCGAAGTGATATTGTTGAATTGGCCGTCTACATTGGCCGAGACAGCGCCCGCGCCGCGAACCGATTCCTTGACGCCACAGACGAGACATTTGCCATGTTGGCGCAGCAGCCATTCCTAGGCGCTGAATATCCAACAAAGAACCCTCGGCTCAAGGGTATCCGAGTATTTCGGGTGAGGAAGTTTCCCAACCACCTGACGTTCTACTTTGCGCGAGCAGACGGAATCGAGGTCGTACGCGTGCTACACGGCGCTCGAGATCTCGATGCGGCCCTCGACGCCTGACCGTTCCGCCAACGGGATGATTTGCCGACGCCGTAGGTAGCGACGGGGAAGATAGTAGAACAACAGGTTGATTGTACCAGAGGAAGGCACGCACAATAGAGACCAAGGCGTCCGCGCAGCGGCTTTGCGGCAAATCGGTGTTCAAGGATTTAGCGTCGGGCAAGCCGCCGCCAAATCCTAAGAAGTTGGCAGCAACGGCCTTGTTCTACAGCCCTATGCGAGGCAAGTGTGACTAGCCTGCCATTCCGGGGGTTTGCGCGACTGCGCCGGGGCTCGCAAGCATCCTATAAGCCATCGGGCCAATACTTTGGGCGCCGAGGATCTGGTGGCCATGGAGGGACTAGGTACTTCCACTGGACTTGGCACAGCAAGCGTCCATCCCTGGAAAACACCAAGAGTTCCTTCGAGTCGATGTCGAGACTATGCACGCGCACAAAATAGATGTGTGGGTATTCATCCATCTCGCCGACGTAAGCTCTGTCTTCGCCCTTCTCTCCGAAATAATGGCGGCCCTGCGGACACTGAGCTGTTGCCAGGACCAACGCATCGAATTCATCGCATGTGACGGTCCCCCATGGCCGCGTGATGGTTCCGTTCGTTAACAGGGCAATACTTGGTGTTACATCGCACGGGAACTCGGTAATCTCTTGAAACTGATCGCTATCGAGAGCTGCAAGCAGATCATCACCATCGACATGGAAGTCCTTCAAAGCCCAAGACGGTGTTCCCTTTGTCTTGAGAAGCGTGTGAATCGTCTCGTTGTAGCCTTCGGCAAGTTCTCGCCTAATCGGCCAGATAGGGTAACTTACTGGCAGGCCAGGCTCGCGATCGTACCAGTAAGTGACGTAACGCCCGTTCCGCTCGTACTGGTATGTTGCCCTGTCAAATACGAAAAGGCATGCTTCCCCATTTTTCCACTCTTCCGCTGCGAATCTGCGCCCCCTATTCCTTTCTCTTCTCGGCTCATTCAATATCCATGCGACTAGTGCGATTGGAATGCTCGCAAGGCCGACCGCGAGCAACAAGGTGCGCAGTCGGAACTGGATTGGCCTTGTATGCTCGAATTCGTTGCTGGGTGAATCGTGACCCATTCTTGGTAGTCACTGCGGGAGAGCCACGTGGGCTATCGAGTGTGTCGCTTTCGATTGCTCCGACTGGTGCGACAATCTCGCCGAGCCCCAACACTCAAAGCACGGGCATCACGTTGTTGTAGAACATGCCATTGGAAAGTGATCTGCCAACGGATTGGCCCGGCCGTCACCGCCCAGACTGAAGCGAAAAACGTTGGCCAGCCAAGAGATTATACAACAAGAGTCCGCGTTGAATGAAGAAGGAAGGCGTTTGCGGCATGGATGCCGCAACTCAGCGGC
>CAZUAH010000068.1:715-40167 GCA_964617665.1 uncultured Pirellulaceae bacterium | reverse complement strand
GAACAATCTGCAGAATTTCCCGGAGATCGTATCGGCAACGCTCAACGGGGCGAACCTGGACATCGTCTATTCCGTTTCTTCGACGAGCGCGAATTCGAGTTTTCCGCTGTCGGTGGAGTTCTTCCTGGCGGACGGATCGGGTGCGGAGGGTGAAACGTATCTGGGCACGCACAGCTACACGACGGAAGGCACAACACCGACGGCTAGTATTGCCAAAGGCTCCGCCGTGGCTGGCAGCGTGATCGTAGCCACAGCCACGGACGACGACGGCAACACGTCGGAGTTCTCTGCATTGGTGACGGTGGCTTCACCCCTATTGGCCGCGGGTGGCGAAGCGAGTCAAGAGGCGAGAGTCGAGAGCCGAGAACTGGAAGCAGACGAGTTATTGACGATCGTGAACGCGGCGATTGATCGTTTGGTTGGAGCCGGTTTGGCAGCGGAATCGTTCTCCAACGTGCACGTATCCGTCGCCGACTTGCCTGGCGCGACGTTGGGCTTGGCGACGGGCAACGCCATCACGATCGACGTGAACGCCGCCGGCTACGGCTGGTATCTGAGTCCAGAGCTGAAAGGCCCATGTCTAGAGCCAGGGGATTCCGATGCCGCTACCGGCTCTAGACTCTCGACGCTGGGCTCTCGACTCCGCATGGATCTGTTGACCGTGGTGATGCACGAATTGGGCCACACGGCGGGCTTGACAGATCTCTACGACGTGGAGGCCGAAGATGACCCGATGTACGCTTGGCTGAAAGTCGGCGAGCGTCGAATACCCAACGATGCAGCCGTGGATCGCCTGTTCGCTTTGTTCGAGTAAGGGGGCCAACCACGAGAAAGAAGACTAACCGGAACATCGGTTCGGTCGATTCGCTCGCAACGGCCAACCGAACATAATGACGATACCAGGACGTTGCACGGCGATGGCCGCCTGGCCCGACTACGCTCGGCGCCGGAAAATGCATCGGTTCGAGGTTGCCCTTTCGAGTCCGGTTTCACCCTCGCTCGCGACGGCACGAGGAGTTCGACTGCAGATCGCACCCTTCAGCCTCCGCTCACTTGACTTGTGCTTGGCTAGCTGGACGGAACTGCGGCCCCAGTCGTCCATCCCAAATCGTGGCCTGTTCCGGTCGCGTTCCTCCTGCCCGAAGCGGGTGTGCTGCAACCGGATGAGACAGGTCTGAGTACTGACCGCTGCCTCCATCAATCCTGCTATCTTCAGTCACCTATCAAAATTCCCATCTCCTCCATCAATTTCCTCGGCGCGCCAATGTCCATCACGTGTACCACGCCGATGAATTCCTTCGCCGTTTCTGCGGCAAAACCAGCCTTGGCAGCAACGAATGTGCACGTGTGGTCGGCACGAAACGTGACTTTGGCCGGCTCGCCAGTGTCGCAGGCCAGACCGCTTGGCAAATCCACCGCCATTCTCTTGGCTGGGGACTCGTTGAGTCGGCGGATCAACTCGTCGAGCGGCGGCCTGGGATCGCCACGGGCACCAGTGCCCAAGAGGGTGTCGACGATCCAATCAGCATCGTGAAGGGCAGGCTCGAACCGCTCGTCGTTGATGCTTTCCACCTGGACAATGGGGACGTCGCATTTGGTGAGGACTTCGTAGTTCGCTGCCGCATCGCCGCTCAATCGGCTGGGATCGCTGAACAGCAGCACGCGGACGGTCTTTCCCCACAAATCCAAGTGGCGCGCAATCACAAAGCCATCACCAGCGTTGTTGCCACGTCCGCAACAGATGACCACGGGGCCCGCTACGCCAAGTTCGCATAGAGTGTCGGCGCAGGCTCGCCCGGCGTTTTCCATCAAAACCAGGCCGGAGAGGCCGTATTCTTCGACCGCACGCCGATCTACCTCTCGCGCTTGTTGTCGACTCAGGTACGGAGTTTCCATGATGACTCACTCGTAAATGTGGTTTCTCAAACGACCTGTTTTCACTAGAATCTAGGAGCAACCGCCATCTTACCCGACTGGATTGCCCTTGAGGAGAAAGCTCGTATGCCTCTCTACGAATACACCTGCAAGAAATGCAGAAGTGATTTTGAGTTGTTGATTCGCAGCGACGAGACACCAGAGTGCCCTGGCTGTGGCAGCAGCAAACTGGAGAAACAGTTGAGCGTACCGGCAGCCCACGTAACCGGGGCAAACCAGCTTCCGATGTGCGAAGCCGCTCCGCAGGGATGTTGTCCGCCGGAATGCGGTATGGGCGAATGCCCGATGCGCTAACGATTTGCTCAGAATAGGGATACTCGGTTCACTGTGAACTGCAGCATTCGCAAGGCATGGCCGGAACTGCCTTCGTTCTTCTCCTCTGCCATTTTCAACTTCAGGACGTGGCGACCGCACGGTAGGTCCGTGGCGAACATCACGGTACGAGGATAGTGCAATCCACGGCTGAAACGGTGGAACAGGTCAACCTTTTTTGCCTCGCCTCCGTCGACGCTTGCTTCGACGATGCCTGCATCCGGCCCTGCTAGAATGTGCGCGCCGACTGTGCAGCCTACAAATTCAAGCGTCAGTGTTGCCCCGACTTTGTGTGTGCATAATAGACGGGTTTCCAGAAAACGACGGCGACATTGGCCGGGTAGGGCACTCCAATCCGGCACGCCCAACTCCCAGTAGTCATCTCCTTTCGCCATAGCGGGGCTGACGAAATGGCCCGCGCCGTAATGACCGGTGTCCAGCGGCTTGTCCGGCATGGCATGAGCTGCCTTCTTGGCATCCTGTGGCAGCGGTGTTCGCCAAGCCTGCTCTGTCATTCGTTCGATCATTTTCGCGCAGATCGTATTTCCATGTGGCGCTGGATGTGTCCCACCGAACTGCTTCCACGTCAGCGTACCCTCGGAGATCCGCTCGGCGACCTCACGCGCCAAGTCGATTGAGGGGATGGCGTAGTGCTCCGCAACTTCCTCGTGGCTTCCGCTCGATAGGGGGGTGTCTCCGTTCTGAATCGTCTCCACCATCCCGGGGTTTGTGAAGTGAACCATAGCGATATCGGCACACGGATTGTGACGTCGGATGTTGCAAACAATCCCTTCCATGCCCCGAATGCACTCGCGACGCGCGTGCCCGGCGTCCTGGTCGTCATTGACGGCGAATTCAACAAAAAAGAGGTCCACCGGCCCCTTGGCGAGAACGTCGGTTTTCAGTCGAAATGCACCAGTGGTGGAACAGGTCGACGAGATTCCAGCATCCGTAAACGTGAATTCCGTGTCGGGGAATCGTTTTCGTAGAAAATCGCAAACCATTGGCCGGTAGCCATTCATCTCCGTTATCGAGCCGCCCATGAACGCCACATGCCCGGTCTTGGTGGTTTCAAGCTGGATGCGTGAGTTTTCCAGACTGCCACGAATGTGGACGTTGCGCCCATCGGACGTTACCTTCTGCTCCGCTGCGGGAGCGGATTTTGGCACGAGACTAATGGTCAACAGGATTGCCAACGAGAGCTGAAATGGGGCTGCGAATCGGTTCATTGGTGCTTTCTCCTCGCATTCATTCCAAAGTTCTGATTGAGATTGTATCGAGGCCCTTTAGATCACGCAGCCCGCCAAGTATCACATTCGTCTACCTGATCGCACCTTCCCAAAACCTTTCGTGCCACTAGCTTGGGGCACTTGTTCCTGCAGGAACCGAGGCTATTTGGGCTTGAATTCGTGCGGGTTTGTGCAAGAATGACGGGCTTTCATGCACGCGAAAGACGAAAGGTCCTCGGATGACGGACTCTCTGAACACAAAAATCCGCCAACAGATCGGTTCGAACGCCGTCAAAGAAGTTCGTAAAGCCGGTTTGGTTCCCGCTGTGTTGTATGGCCATGGTGAGGACAACGTGAACCTCTCCGTCTCGGCCGACGAGCTAGGTGCGGCGATTCGGCGCGGTGCGCAAATGGTCAATTTGGAGGGTGGTGTCAGCGAGAGCGCGCTGATCAGTGATGTCCAATGGGATACCTTTGGCATCGACATGCTCCATGTTGACCTGACCCGCGTGTCCGCCACCGAGTTGGTTCAGGTGGCGGTGAAACTCGAACTGCGAGGCGAAGCGCCCGGGACGAAAGAGGGTGGCGTCATCGATCATATGACGCACGAGATCCGGATCGAATGCCCCGCAGGGTCCATTCCGAGTAGCATCGAGGTCAGCATAAACTCGCTTGGTCTGGAAGAGGCATTGAAGGTGGGCGAGTTGGAGCTGCCAGAGGGCGCCAAGTTGCTTACATCCCCAGACGCCGTAGTAGTGCAGTGCAATCCGCCTGTTGAATTGGACGAGGAGGAAGAAGAGGCATCGGCGATCGAGCCCGAAGTCATTGGTCGCAAGGAGGAGGACGAGGAAACGGAAGGGGGAAGCTAGGTGTTGGAACTGCCCGACGAAGGTTCGCGGCGATGAAATTGATCGTGGGGCTGGGAAATCCGGGTCGCAAGTATGTGGGGACTCGGCACAATGTGGGCTGGGTAGTTCTGGCGGAACTGGCACGCCAATACGGCATTGGATCCCCGCGAGCGAAATTCAAGGGCGAAGTCGTCGAGGCTGGAATCCGTGGCGAGAAGTCGTTGCTGCTTTGCCCACACACCTACATGAATCTTAGCGGGGCCAGCGTGCAACTGGCCAGAGACTTCTACAAGATAGAAAACGAGGATTTGATTGTCGTTTGTGACGATTTCAATCTGCCTTTGGCGAAGTTGCGATTCCGTGCCAAGGGTTCTTCCGGCGGCCAGAAAGGGCTGGCGGATGTGATTCGCCGTTTTGGAACCGAGGTATTTCCACGGATGCGAATCGGAATCGGGCCGCCTCCACCGGAATGGGATGTGGCGGACTACGTGCTGAGTAAGTTCAAAGTGGAAGAAGGCAAGGAAATCGACGCCCTTGCGTCGACCGCCGTCGAGGCGTTGGCTGATTGGGCGGAGCAAGGCGTCGAGTACTGCATGAATCGATACAATAGCAGCTAGTCGTGACAGGGAGAATTGTTTTGGCTCGCAACGTTTACGAATGCATGTTTATCTTCGATCCCAACACGTACGCTCGGGACCCAGGTGGCGTAAGTGGTCGGATCCCCAAAATGGTCGAGGACTGTAGCGGCGAAATGCTCGCCAGCCGGCTGTGGAACGAGCAAAAACTGGCGTATCCCATCAGGGGCCGTCGGAAGGGAACGTACTGGCTTAGCTACTTCCGGATGGACGCCAACAAAGTCGTTGACTTCAACCGTGCATGTCGGTTGAACGATAGCGTCCTTCGCAGCCTGACACTGAAGGTCGAACCGCGACTCGCGGATGCTCTGGTGGCACACGCACGTGGCGAAACGCTGCCTACTGAGGAGGAGGAAGTGCCTCCTGTGACCGCAGCGACCGAGGAAGCGAAGGTGGTCGAGCAGGAAGTCCCCGCGAAGGAAGCTGTCGAGGCGATGGAAGGCAGCACGCCTGAAGAAAACGGCGGCGATGAGGCGGAAAAAGCCTAGTCCGCTTCACTCGGTTGGGTCGACTGATCGCTTGCCCGATGATGTCTAGGGTGTTAGTCTGTGCAAGATGGGGGAAGTCACTTGAGACATCGTGGTGTAGCATTCTTGGTGCGAGGGCGGAAAAATGGCTAGTTTCAATCGAGTCATTCTGGTTGGAAATCTTACAAGGGACATCGAACTGAAGTACACGCCGAGTGGTACCGCCGTCACGGATGTGGGGCTGGCGGTAAACGACCGGCGGAAGTCCCAAACAGGAGAGTGGATAGAAGAAACGACGTTTATCGACGTTACTTTATGGGGGCGAACAGCAGAAGTTGCCAGTGAGTACCTAGGAAAGGGCTCGCCGATTCTGATCGAAGGTCGGTTGAAACTGGATACGTGGGAAACCGACGGACAGAAACGGTCGAAATTGCGAGTCGTGGGCGAACGGATGCAGATGCTTGGCAATCGCCCTGGTGGTTCTGGCCAGTCCGGCCCCCCGAAAAACTCGTACGACGAATCAGAATACAGCCAACCGGCACGCGTGGACGGCCCGCCGGCGCAAGGCAACGATCCCACGGATGGTCCGCCAAAGGAAGAGATTCCGTTCTGACAAGACACGATCTGAGGACAATAATGGCGAAAACGCAAACAGCTAAGAAATCACGTCGCGGCAAATTCAAACGCCTGCCAAAGGGGCCGAATGGCGGAGTCCAGTTGCTTCTGATCCAATCCGTCGACAACCTGGGTACACAAGGCGATGTTGTCGAGGTCAAGGCAGGTTACGCGAACAACTATCTGCTTCCGCAAGGCTTGGCAACCCTGGCATCGGCACATCATAAGCGAATGGTTGACACGCACAGGGCCAAACTGCTGGAAATCGAGCAGGCCCGACTGGCGGACTTGAAGAAACTGGCTGATTCGCTGGCGAAGCAGAGCGTGACCATCGAAGCAAATGCTACCGACGAGGGACATTTGTACGGCAGTGTTGGCGCCCCGGAGATCGTTGCCGGACTGAAGCAGAACGATTTCAACCTGACCGCCGATCAGATCCGGCTCGAAGGGCCGTTGAAGGAGTTGGGACTCTACACGGTCAAGGTCTATCTCCACCGCGACGTCAAGGCAGACCTGAAAGTCTGGGTGGTACCCACAGCCACCGACGAGGCCGAAATCAAGAAAGACGCCGGTGACGAGCAGGCGAAGGAGTAGCCGGCACAGTAAGCGGATTCGCTTGGAGAATCGGACCTCATTCTGTTGCCAAAACGGCTGGCTGTCGTTTCGCTAGATAGGTTTCCTTTGGCACGGCTACTTACTCCGTTTCCCACGGCGCGGTAAAATCCACTACCGTCACGGAGGAGAAGTCGATGGCCAATCGCGAAGTCTCATCAGGAATTCTAGATCGACAGCCCCCATTTGATATGGACGCCGAAGTGGGCGTGCTGGGCAGCATTCTGCTGATGCCCGACGTTTGCGACGACGTTGCGATGATCCTGCGTCCGGAGGATTTCTACGACGACGCCAATCAACGGCTGTTCCTGCAGATGCAGGAGATGCACGATACGGGCAAGAAAATCGACGTCACGCTGCTGGTAGACCGCTTGAAAACCGCGGGCGACTTCGAGGCGGTCGGGGGCGCGGCGTACTTGTACAAAGTGAGTCAGTCCGTGCCCAACGCCGCGCATGCTCGCTATTATGCCCGCATTGTGCGCGAGAAGGCGACACTGCGGTCGTTGATCAACGCAAGCACGGAGATCCTTCGAAACGCCTATGAAGCAGAAGGCGAGCCGAAGGAACTGCTGAGTGACGCAGAGCAGAAGATCTTCTCAATCCTGGACAGCCGTGGCAGCAACTCAGTCTCGGATATACGCGAGATTCTGCACGCAGCGATGGATCGCATTGATGCTCGTATGAAGGGCGAGCACATGGCTGGTGGAGTGGAAACGGGCTTCACCGACCTGGATAAGTTGACCGGAGGTTTGCACGGCTCGGAACTCGTCATATTGGCGGCGCGTCCGAGTATGGGCAAGACGGCACTGGCAATGAATATCGCCGAGTATGTTGCTATGGAGTTGACCCAGCCTGTGCTGTTCGTCAGCCTGGAAATGTCGGCTATCGAACTGGCCGACCGAGTACTTTGCTCGATAGCAAAAGTCAATGGACACAGATTGCGGAACGGTACGATCTCGCACGCTGATCGCCAACGCCTTGTGGAGAAAGCTGGAGAGTTGAGCCGCGCACCGTTGTTCGTGGACGATTCGCCGTCGCGTACCGTCAGCGAGATTGCTGCTGCGGCGCGGCGCATCCGTCGCCGACACGGCAGTCTTGGGTTGATTGTGATCGACTACCTGCAGTTGATTGAACCGGACAGTGTCGGACGCGGTCGCCAGGAATCGTCCCGCCAGGAGCAGGTTGCCCGGATGACACGTCGCCTGAAGGGCTTGGCTCGCGAAGCCAACGTGCCCATTCTGTGTGTGGCTCAGTTGAACCGCCAAGCGGAAGATAGCAAAGTTCCCCGACCACGGCTGAGCCATCTTCGAGAATCGGGTGCCATCGAGCAGGATGCGGACGTGGTGATGTTCGTACACCGTGAGGAATACTATCACCACGGCGACGAAAAGGACCAATACGAAGGCGAGGCTGAGATCATCATCGCTAAGCAGCGAAACGGTCCAGTAGGAACCGTGGAAGTGCATTGGGAGAAGGAATTCACGCGGTTCCAGAATCTGGCCCCCGAGCGTTACCGAGAGTTTGACGAGCACAACCGCGAGGTCGCGTACGCGGACGATTCGCTGGATTAGGTTGAATCGCTGCCAAACGCCTCTATCTTCTCTCGCACCTCGTCCGGTACGCGGCGGGGTCGATTAGCGTCGTAGTCGAAAAACACGACTACCGTCTCGCCCTTGGTTGCCAATTCCCTCTGTGATTGCGTGTAGACAGCGTGTCCGAGAGTCATGCTGCTGCGACGCAGGCTGGCGAGTTTCGTTCCCACGTATACGCTGTCGGGATACATGATCTGGCGCCGGTAATTGCACGTTATCGACGCGACAATGGGGCCCAAGCCGGTGCCGGACATCATGTGGCCCAGTCCGCATTGTTCCAGGTAAGCAATTCGCGACGTCTCGAACCAGCGCAAGGGCACAGCGTTGTTGACGTGCCCAAAGGCGTCCTGGTCGCCCCATTGAACGGGCAGAGTCACAAAAGTGGGAAACTCATCCAGTTCCGGTGGCACGTGGGATTCGTTCGTCGTGATGATCTAGCTCCCGAACGGATCTGCGGGTGCCTCGTCTGCGCCGCCTCCACCAAAGGGATCGGCACCGCCACCGCCGCCAAACGGATCGGCGCCACCACCGCCTGGACCTCCACCCGGGTTGACCATCTTCATGATGTTGTCGATCGCCTGATTGAATTCGTCCTGCGTCTTGGTCGCGAGTATCCCGTTTAGGACCATACTGACCATCGTCATTGGGGCCAGTACCTCCTGCTTCTTTTCCCTCAGTTGTGCGCCCATTTCCGTGGACAAGGCTGTCTTGGCTTCCGCAATTCCGGTGGCCCACTCGTCGACCATTTCCTTGGGTAGCCACTTGCCTTCCACGCGAACCATCTGGACGTCCTCGACTTCACCGTCCTCTTTCTCGATACGCACTGTTGCAGCATCGCCATCAGAGTTTAACAAAGAGATCTTGGCGCTCTGCAGACCGGCAAGGCCAGCAGCATCGACCTCCACACCGGGAAAGTCGGTCACGGAGAACTCCTGGTCCTCTAAGGCCGATGCGACTGCCATCATCTTGTCCACGATCGTTTTGCCCGTTTCGGACAAGAATACTCCGACGTCAAGTGTCTTGAGTTTCTCCAGGTCCGTGAGTTCGCTGTTCACAATCGTGTCAAGAAGGTCAACTACCGGATCCCAGTTTTTTGAGATGGTGTCGGCGTCGACAGGCACCTGCTGCACAGCGGGATGTGCCAGGATGAACTGTTTCTTCTCCTTAAGTATCCGAACAGCCGTCTTCAGGATTCCGGTGCCTGCAGTCCACACTTGGGTGTCCATGTTCTCGGCAAATGTGTGCACCACGTCGTTGACGTCCGATTGGTAGCTGGGCGGAAGAGCGTCCCACGCAACCCGCAGGTTTCCTTGCTCCACGCTCATCATGAAGTTGCGGATGGCACCGTCTGCTGTATCCGCCGCTGCCGCTGCCGGCGCGGCCAACTGTCGGGCCTGTTGCTGACTCTCGGGGCTCAAGCGATCAAGGGGAACTGCGATAACGACGCCATTGTCCTTCTTCAGATACACCTTGTTGGCCTTCAGCCCAAGAAATTGAGCTTCGACTTTGAACTGCCCCGAGCTATCCGACCAAGTATCGGCAAGGGCCAAGTTGGTGCCTGTGGCTAGCAGCGCGATGGTCCCGACCAAAACTAGCATCACACAAAGCGGAAATCCCGCTCTTGTGGCGATCGGCGATTGGCATAGGAAGATGGGCCGGTGGTGTTGGGACGTCTGAATCACGATGGACCTCCAGTTAAGGGGAGCGTGTCTGCGACTGCGATCAGAGACCGCGACCGGGTGGGTCTGTGCGGCAAGATCGAATCATTGTCCTCACAATGACTGGCCGCTGCAAGGTCATACCCAAGGATCGCCACATAGGTTTTCCTTTTCTATATGGCCCCTTTGGGTCAGACCTCGCTTTGGGTATGGTGCCTACGAAGAGGCGGCACAGCGCACAGGGGCCAATTATGGCGCCCACCCAAGAGGGCACATGGTGGTACTACGATTCCGCCTCGTTGCGTTTCGGCATTTGAGGAGAGAGCATGAAGATAGGTATTGTCGGCTACCAAGGATCGGGCAAGAGCACACTTTTCGAGTGGCTTACCGGCGTGCAGTCCGATCCGGCGCAATCGCACCTGACGCAGATGGCAATGGCCGTTGTGCCCGATTCGCGGATGGATGATTTGAGTCAGATCTACAAGCCGAAGAAGGTCACGCAGGCCGCTTTGGAGCTTACCGATACTCCGGGGCTGAGCCGCACCCACGAAGGCAGTGCGGCCAAGTTGGCGATGATTCGCGAGGCCGGGTGCCTGGTCATTGTTGCGGCCTCGTACGACGGTTCGGATCCCCGAGACGACGTGAAGAACTTCGACGAGGACTTGTTGATCGCGGATCTGGAGATTATCTCTGGGCGAATCGAACGATTGCGGGAACAGATAAGGAAGCCTCGGCCTGGTCGCGACGAAATGCAGAAGGAGTTGGAGACGCTCGAGCCACTACTGGCGGTGATGGAATCCGGGAAGTCGCTGCATGAATTGGACCTCTCGCCGGAGCAATCCAAGGCGATTCGTTCGTTTCAACTGTTAAGCGAGAAGCCGCGACTGGTAATCGTGAACACTGCGGACGATGACACAGAACCAGAACGGTTTCAGGAGCAAATGCGGGCGGGGACCCAGGTAGTAACGGTTTCGCTGGACCTGCAACTGGAATTGTCACGGATGGCGAAGGATGAGTGCGATGAGTTCTGTCGCGAGATGGAGGTAAGTGTATACGACCGCGACGGTCTCTTGCGACGCATCATGGATGTATCGGGGCAGATGCTTTTCTTCACCGGCGGTCCAAAGGAAGTCCACGCTTGGATGGTCAGCAAAGGCGCGACAGCCCAGGAGGCGGCAGGCTGCATTCACACCGATCTGGCTCGCGGGTTCATTCGCGCCGAAGTGATGACATGTGAAGACTTGCTGAGACTGGGCAGCGAACGAGAAGTCAAGGCCAACAACCTGATGCGAAAAGAGCACAAAGAGTATGTCGTGCAGGAGGGTGAGATCCTCCTGATTCATCACAACTAGACTGCGGTGATGTCGTCGTACAGATCGATGTGGCGTTCGATCATCTTCTCCACCGAGAACTCGTCCAACATACGCTTTCTGCCAGCTTCACCAAATTCACGTGCCTTTTCGCTGTCTTCCAACAAAACGTTGGTCCATCGGCCGAACCCGGCGCGATCCCCGACCGGTACAAGATAACCCGTTTGCTCGTGAACAACGAGATCGCGATTTCCCGGTATGTCAGTTGCCACCACCGGGATGCCGGCTGACATGGCTTCCATGATCGCGTTCGACTGGCCCTCGTAGCCGCTGCCCAGCCACAGACAATCGAAGTGCGCCAACAGTCGTGGCACGTCGTTGCGCTCGCCCAGAAAATGGACACGATCGGCGATTTCGACCTGATCCCGGTATCGCTCCAGTCTCCATCGTTGGGGGCCATCGCCGATGATCAACAGATGTGAGTCATCACGGACGTTCTTCAGAAGATCTGCGGCCCAAATCAGATCTTTGATGCGTTTCTGAGGCCACAAACGATTGATCGCACCGATCAGTCGAGCGTTCGAAGGCAAGCCCAACTCTTTCAGCAACTCCTCTCGCGGCGTTTGCTCCGGTGGCGAGAACGGCTTGATTCCATTGGGAATGACGACGAATTTGTCAGCTGGAATTCCACGATCAGCATAGAACTCGCGCACGCCACTGCTGTTTGTCACGATCCGTTCCGTACGCCGCGCCAAATAGCGGTCGATTGTGAATTCGTAACCTCGTTTCCATCGATCGACGCAGCGTTCGCCAGCCACCACGTGTTTCACGCCGGCCCCGAACGCCGCGAGTCGCCCGTAAGCATTCGCAGCGAAGATCCAAGTATGTACGATGTCCGGGGCTATCCGGCGGATGTGTTTTCGGAGACGCAGATAGGCAGCTGGATCGACCTTCCAGGATTTGCCGATTACCGTGACTGGCGTGTCGTGCGTCTCAAGGCATTTGAGCAGGGGACCACCGCGGGTCAGGGCGCAGACGTGGACATCGTATTTCTCGCGTGGTAAGCCGGTCGCCAGCAGCGTTAATTGCTTCTCGGCGCCGCAACGGTCCAAAGTCGGAATGATCAGAAGGAGACGCTTGGTCATGCGACGCCTGACAATCTCGGCTACAGTACGGGGCCCACCGTCCAAGGAATGAACTCTTCGTCACCGATTCCTTGAATCTCACTCTTTGTTTTCTTGCCGCTGGCCACGGCCAGAATCTCTTCGAATATGTCGCGACCCACCTCATCCACCGAGCGTCCCGAGAGGATCTCGCCGGCATCAATGTCCATGTCGTCGATCATTTTCTCGTACATCATCGTGTTCGAAGCAACTTTGATCGACGGGGTGGGTTTGCAGCCGTAGCAACTACCGCGTCCCGTTGTGAACACGGCCACGTTGGCGCCTCCAGCAACCATGCCTGTGACGCTCGGCGGGTCGAATCCCGGTGTATCCATGACCACAAGCCCTTTGGCCGTGACCTGTTCTGCGTATTGGTATACGTCTACCAGTGCTGTCGCTCCGGCCTTGGCCACAGCCCCCAGCGATTTTTCGGCAATTGTGGTCAGACCGCCTTTTTTGTTTCCTATCGAGGGATTGTTGTCGAGTTCTGCGCCGAACGTCGATGCATACCACTTCCACCATTCGATTCGGTCCAGCAGTTTCTCAGCCACCTCTTTAGACACGGCTCGACGGGTCAGCAAGTGCTCCGCACCATACAGTTCCGGCGTTTCGGAGAGGATCGCCGTGCCTCCGCAGGCTACTACCGTGTCGCAAGCGACGCCAACAGCCGGGTTGGCCGTGAACCCGGAGTTGCCGTCAGAGCCACCGCATTCGGTTGCAAGGATCAGTTCACTGGCTGGAATTGCCTCGCGGCTTATGTCGTTCACTTGCGGCAACAACTCGCGAATCTTGCCGACGGCTGCGTCCACCGTCTTCGCTGTGCCACCGTGATCCTGCATTGAAAAAACAAGAGGGGCGTTGGCGACCTGCTTGGTGCCGTCGATATGAACTAAACGCTGGCTCTCGATCAGATAGTCGGCAGTGCCCTGTTCGCAGCCCAGTCCGATCAACAAGTACGCGCCGATGTTGGGATGCCGTGCGATGCCGCCCATGACGCGGTTCAGCATATCGTGGCTCTGCTTCTGGTAGGGCATACCGCAGCCCGTCTCGTGCGTGAACGCCACGACGCCATCGACATTCGGATAGTCGTTCAACGACGAGGGATCGAAGCGTGCCGCCACATACCTGGCAACTGAAGCGGAGCAGTTCACCGTTGATATCACGGCGATATAGTTGCGGGTTCCTGCCTTGCCACTCGCGCGGCGGTAACCCTGGAAGGTTCGGCCAGAGATGGGATCGGGCGAAGCTGGCGTCTCACTTGCCGGAGCGAAGTCTCGATCCAGATCATCGTTGACCAAATTGTGTGTATGGACCCAGTCGCCCAGACGGACGTCCTCAGTCGCGACGCCGATCGTCTGTCCGTATTTCAGTACTCGGCCGCCTTGTGATATGGACGCAACGGCAATTTTGTGACCGGGTTTGACAGCGCCAGGCAGGACAACTGATTGTTTGTCCACTGAAACCTCAGCCCCGCCCTCCAGATAGCGCGCAGCGACGCAGACGTTGTCGTCAGGGTGCAAAAGAATGACATCAGCAACGGGTTGCTTGGGCATGGTCGGGCTCCGTCGATATCGACCCAAACAACCTATTCTAGCCGAGTCTCCATGCCGAGACTATTGGACGATCTTCGGAGCAAGGACGGAGTCTTGTTTGCCTTCAACCTGGTCCATGCCATCGTCCACCTCGCCCTTTTGCAGTGCTTCTTGCTCGGGCAGGACCTCGGATTCGATGATTTGTGCGTCGGCAGGATCGAACAATGATCCAACGCGACCGCAGCACGGATCAGATCGTTGCCATCGGCCTCCGTAGGCTGGATATGTGCAGTCCTCGTGGTTGACGCACATTGCACATCCAGATGACACGGCTAACAAAGCTGCAACGACATAAACCAGCAGATAGTCTCTCATCGCGACCTCGCGGAACAGAATCTCCGAACAGAAGCAGAATCGCTGTTACCGTTTTCGGCATCCCAAAGACAGGAACTTTAGGGCGACTTTGCCGATCGTCGCGATTGTATCGAGAGAAGTTCCCCGTTCACCGTCTGGTGATCAGCTTGCGAAGCTCGCGCCGTTGCTCTTTAGGCAGATACGCGCGCTCGACCAGCTCCGGATCGTATTGTGTCCAGGATTCCCGGATGGTTTCGGCGTGGACCTCCCGCAGAACAATGCCATCGTGCCAGACTGCCACGAAATTGCGGCGGCGCCAGTCGCGCTGAGGGATCTGGGCGGGATTCTTCAACAGCCGCCACGCGCGGACGTTGTAGCGGCCGGATTGGGGAGACCAGTCATAGAAGATGATCTGGTCGAAGACATGCTTGCCTTGTTCGTCGTAGAAGTGGTTCAGCTCAATCAGATCGACTCGGTCGATAGCAACGTCTTCAACCGGGTCCAGGCAAAGGGAACTAAGCAGAACTACAATCGAGGCGGATGTGGTGCTCACCGGTCTCCCTCCTTGGAAAACGGGTCACAATCACGAGTGGTGAGCGTCTAGGTGCCTCCTGACCCACTTCGTGATATCGGCATAATCGACCCGTGGGACCAGTGCAAAACGCAAGGTTCTGACGGAAAATTGGCATGGAACGGCCAAGCAAGTGCGAACACGCGATCCAATTCGCAGGTTCTAGCGTCATTTGATTGTGGTGAGACGCGGCTTTGCGGTACTATGTATTGCAGGTCTCGAAGTGGACCGGATGGTCGCTGGCTCCGGCCGCCCTCGGGTGGTTTGGAGCGAGAGGAAAGTCCGGGCTCCGCAGGACAGGGTGGTCGGTAACTCCGACCGGCCGTGAGGTCAGGGAAAGTGCCACAGAAAACAAACCGCCGATGGGTCGCAGCGGCGACCACAGGTAAGGGTGAAAAGGTGCGGTAAGAGCGCACCAGCAGCCGGGGTGACTCGGCTGGCTTGGTAAACCCCACCCGGAGCAAGACCAAACAGGGAGCAGGCGACGTTGCCGTCGCCGCGAGTCGGTCCGGCTCGCCATCGACTCCCGGGTAGGTCGCTGGAGGCGTCGAGCAATCGGCGTCCTAGATAAATGACCATCGCCTCGCCCAGCGAGGCCACAAGACCCGGCTTACAGGTCCACTTCGAGGCCTTTATCTATCGACACGGGCATTGCCTTCCCACACTGCCCATATTTCTTTCTCGTCGCGAGCCTGGATGTAGTCGGTCAGGTAGGTCACTGCCAAGGCTCCACAGGCCCAGCCGAATTTGATCCAATCGCTGGGATCTTTTCCTGCGAGCATCGCGTAGATCAGCCCACCAACGAAGGCGTCACCTCCGCCGATTCGGTCCAGCACCTCGATCGGACGCGGCTTTTCGTCGGGCAGCCATTCGCCGTTGTGCCAGACGATTGCACCCCAGCGATGTTGATTCGCGTTAACGACTTCTCGAAGTGTCGTCGCGAAGAGCTTCGCGCCCGTGTATTCCTGCCGCGCCGCTTCAATCATTCCCTTGAAGCTTTCGATTTTCGCATCCAGACCCTCTCCGCCTGCTTCCGGGCCTCTGATTCCGAGGCAGAGCTGGAAATCCTCTTCGTTGCCGACCAGGATATCCGCCAGCGAGGCGATCTCGCGGAACAGGTTGCTAAGCTCCTCTTCTCGGCCCTTCCAGAACGATGCCCGGTGATTCAAGTCGAAGGAGACGAGCGTGCCGTGTTCTTTTGCCTTTTTCGCCGTATCGAGACAAAGCCGACCTGTGCTGGGAGATATAGCCGCAATCAAGCCCGAAAGGTGCACGACGGCTACGCCCTCCTGCCCAAACTTGGTTTCCAGGTCAAAATCCTCCGGCGCCAGTTCTCGGCTGGCCTCGCCCGCCCGGTCGTTGCCTACCGAAGGACGCCGCGAACCGCAACCGCTGTCCGCAATGTTGATCTGGTGGCGTGCTCCCCAGGGACCTTTTGCCTCGACCTCCTTGGCGTCGATCGTCATTCCGCGACGCATGAGGTCGTGTCGGATGAACTCACCGAACGGCGAGGTGTTGACGATCGCCGTCATAACGTTGACCGGGAAGCCCAGGAATGACGAAACGCTGGCCACGTTACTCTCCGCACTTGTCGCCTGCAGTTCAAACGTTGTCGAGCAGTGCGCCGGCTGCCGCCGAATTGGGGTCAACCGAGTTCCCATGCTTGTGACGACGACCAAGGCGTGTTTGTAATTGTCCCGCAGCTTCATCGCGCTGTCGCTCATATCAAAAACTCCTCTCTGGAAGAGGCCGCAAGTAGGCCGAATCATGCTTTGCGTGGTACTCGCCTACCTCAGTCAGGCGACCGCGAGAAGGTATCTTACAGGACGAAATCCTAAGCGACAATAAGCTCCCCAGCCGCTATTCCTGGGCCGATCCGTCGCGTCCCACCACATTGAAGGCCAACGGTGTCATCATGTACAATCAGCGGTTTGATACGCCCAATTTAGCGCCGTTAGGTGCCCAGAAACCACCATGTGCGTTGGTGGATTTGCGAATCCGTTCAATCAGGAAACATACCATGAGCGACCTTTGTGACTTTGGCCTAATCGGCTTAGCGGTCATGGGCGAGAATCTTGCCCTGAATGTGGAAAGCCGCAGTTTCAGTGTGGCGGTGTTCAACCGTACCGTTGAAAAAGTGGACAAGTTTGTCGAAGGGCGTGCCGCGGGGAAACGGTTCGTCGGCTGCCGCAGCATCGAGGAGTTGGTCAAGAATCTCGCGCCGCCGCGAAAAGTGATGATGCTGGTCAAGGCGGGCTCCGCGGTTGATGAATTCATAGACCAAATCATCCCGTTCCTGTCGCCGGGCGATGTGATTATCGACGGAGGAAACACGCATTTTTCTGACACGGAACGTCGAACGAAGTATGTCGAAGACAAAGGGCTGCTGTACATCGGAACCGGGGTGTCCGGTGGTGAAGAAGGGGCGTTGAAGGGCCCCAGCATGATGCCGGGTGGTTCGCCGGATGCCTGGCCGTTGGTAAAGCCGATCTTTCAGGCCATCGCTGCCAAAGTCGGTCCCAGTGACGACATTCCGTGCTGCGAATGGGTCGGCCCACGCGGAGCTGGGCACTACGTCAAGATGGTGCATAACGGAATCGAATATGGCGATATGCAGTTGATCTGCGAAGCCTACGCCATGCTGAAGAACGCACTGGGGCTGACGAACGACGAGTTGTACGAAGTCTTCTCGGAATGGAATCGCGGCGAACTTCAGAGCTACCTGATCGAGATCTCTCGCGACATCTTCAGCGTCAAAGATGGGGACTCGGACGATTTTCTGGTTGATAAGATCCTGGACATCGCCGGAGCGAAAGGTACCGGCAAATGGATGAGTCAACTGGCACTGGACCTAGGTGTGCCGAGCACGCTAGTGACTATGGCCGTCTACGCTCGATGCCTTTCGGCCCAGAAGGAAGCACGCGTTCGAGCCAGCGATGTGCTGAAAGCTACGACCGAAGAGGTCGCCATCGAGGACCGTGACGGGTTCATCGAACAAGTTCGACAAGCGCTCTATGCATCGAAGATATGCAGCTACGCTCAGGGCTTTGTCCAACTGCAGGAAGCGGCCAAAGAGCATGACTGGCCATTGGACTACGGCGCGTGTGCCATGCTATGGCGAGGCGGGTGCATCATCCGCGCCCAGTTCTTGGACCACATCAAGGCGGCCTTCGACGCGGATCCGAATCAGGAGAACCTGCTACTGCATCCGTACTTCACGGAGGCGGTGGACAAGGCACAGGTAGCTTGGCGCAATGTCGTCATCACGGCCACTCGCATGGGTATTCCGGTTCCAGCGTTCAGTACCGCGCTGGCATACTACGACGGCTACCGAAGCCAACGATTGCCGGCGAATCTGCTACAAGCACAGCGTGACTACTTTGGCGCTCATACATACCGGCGTTTGGACAAAGAAGGCGTGTTTCACACAGAGTGGCTGAACGAACGGCGACAGCCGACGGACTGAGATTTGCTTGCGACGGGTGTGGCAGATAAGCCGGAGGCCTGCCGTGCTTATAGCTTCCAGAGCAGCAGCAGGGCATAGTCGACGTCGTTGGGCTTGAGACCATTCGGGGTGCTGTCGTATCGGTCTAGCAGGCTGAGCTTGAGGCTCAGGTGCGCCGCTTCGTCCAGCAGCACTTCCCAACCAATGTCGGTCACCAAACGGAAGTCGGCGAAGTCTCGAAAATCTGGATAGTAGTCGACGATAGTGGTGAATTTCTGGCGGTCGTTGATTTTGTGCTCGAAATCCAGGCCGAATGTGGCTTCCGGGACGTAGTCGTCGTTTGGGCCGCCGTATTCGCGCGAGACACCAGCACCAGCGCGTGACTTGAATTTCGTGTATTCCGTGTCGATGTGACGGAAACCGAGGCCCGTGTTCATCGATAACCGAACGTCAAAGGCCTTGAATTCATCGTACTCGGCAGCGAATCTTGTGAACAAAGTCCAAGGCGATTGGAACAGAAACTCCTGCTTGGCGTTAAACAAAGCGTTGTGTTGGGTCTCGAGCGAATTCGTGGAAGTCTTGGCGTAAGTGAAGTCGACTTCCCAGATACTGCTCTCCGTTTCCCGCTTCAGGTCGCCGCCCACACGCATGCTAAATGATTCCGCATTGCCATAGCTAGCATTGGTGCCCAATTCCAACGTTCCTTCCCAGTCGATCAAGGCAGGCGTGAATTCAATCCATTCGTCGGATGGCATCATCTCGTATTGTGATAGAGGTTCCGTGTATTCTCCGACGGGCTCCTGGTACTGTCCAAGCGGCTGTGGATACTGCCCATTGGGCTCCTGGGCAGCCGTGGGGCTGGCGAGACTGAAAGGCAACAGAGAACAGATTAATGCACACCCAAATCGCATCACACAGCCCCTTCGATATTTGGCCGGATAAGAAGTGTATGGCCAAAGTGCAGTCATGAGGAAGGCGGAAAAGCGTTGGGCTTATACCGAAGAACGGGAGAGGGCTGCAATATCTTTTTCCGGGCGACTTTGGTCAAATCAGGGGTGGTGAAGAGGGTGGGCTCGGAAGTGATGAGCCTACTCTGGCTCGAGCGTGTCCAATTCGGAGACTCCGGTTGGCTGATCGTCCTCATCTATTTCCACGATCTCGAAGTCGCCAAAGTCTGCCACTTCCCCTTCTTCCACAACCTCGACGACTTCCTGTACTTCAAGCGGTTCGTCGTCGTCCGAGGCAAGGCCGATTTCCAAGTCTCGTGGCGCGGCCGCTGCCTCGACGGGCTCAGGCGGTCCGGCCGTAGACGGTTCGTAGGCGGCACGAAACGTAACAGTACCGATAGTCAGCAAATCCCCCGGTGGCAGGGCAGCCTCTGTAATCCGCTCGTTGTTGATGAAGGTCCCGTTCAGGGAGCCCATATCTCGGACGACCAGGTATCCGTCAGACTCGAAGATCTCGCAGTGCTTCCGGCTGACTAATGGATGCGGTAGCGTCAGCGTCGCTTCACGACCACGGCCGATTACGGCCGGGAGTTTCAGTTTGACTTCTGTCGCTTTGGCATCGCCGCCGACAACGACCAACTTCACGTCCATCGCGAATCTCGTACCAGACAGTAGAAAGTCAACACGCACTTGACGTACGGATCATTCACCCCTAGTCTATCCTGACCAACTAGGGCTCGCAACGTCTAAGCCATGGTGTGGACGTGGTTTGTGTTGTTTCCCCGGACCACACAACCTTGTGGCCTTGCAAGCCCGGGTGGCTGGCATATAATCCAAAATCCAGGCGATAACGAACGTCCCTTTCGGCGTTCCGCAAAAATATAGAAGTCTTGCCAAGTGCGGGTGTAGCTCAGTTGGCAGAGCACAACGTTGCCAACGTTGTTGTCGTGGGTTCGAATCCCATCACCCGCTCTTTTTTACTTTTCCCGGCAGTTGGTACGAGCATCGAACATGGCGGAACCTGAAAACAACGACGTCCCGGTAACAGAAGCGGATGAAGAGCAGTTGGCCGAGCAAATGGCAGAGCTGGCGGCTGAGCAGGAAGAAGAGCAGAAGGAACCGCTCGAGCTGGAGGTCAAGATTGACAAAGCCGGCACATGCAAACGGCATGTGACGGTCAGCGTTTCTCGAAAGGACATCGACCGGTACGTCGAAGAAGAGTTCGAGGAACTTGCGCCCAAGGCCGAGGTGCCCGGTTTTCGACCTGGACGTGCGCCTCACAAATTGGTCGTCAATCGCTTCAAAGACCAAGTCAACGACCAAGTCAAGGGAAAGCTGCTATTCGATGCTATCGCTCAGGTCAGCGATTCGGATGAGTTCGATTTCTCGCCCATCAGCGAGCCCGATATGGATCTCGCTGGCGTCGAGATGCCCGATGAGGGGCCGATGACCTTTGAGTTCGAGGTCGAGGTCAGACCGGAATTCGAACTGCCCGACTGGAAGGGACTCGATCTGGAAGAGCCGACGTACGAAATTGCCGACGCGGACGTTGACAAACACCTTGAGAGGATCCTGAGCCGCTACGGCAAATTGGTCGCTCAAGAGGATGCTGCTAAAGCTGGCGACTACGTCACCTTGAATATGGAATTCACGCGTGACGGCGAGCAACTCTCTAGCCTTGAAGACAGAACGGTCCATGTGAAGCCGAAGCTCAGTTTCACGGACGCCGAGCTTGGGAATTTCGGCGAATTGATGGCGGGCGCCAAACAAGGGGATACTCGAGAGACGACGTTCAAGATGAGCGAGGAGATCGAGAACGAGGAATTGAAGGGCCAAGAGGTCGAGGGCAAATTCAAGGTCGTGAAGGTCGAACGTGTCGAGCTTCCGAAGCTGACTAGTTCGTTCCTTAGTGACATTGGCGACTTCACCGACGAGGATGACCTGCGTGAGGAGGTTCGAGAGGAGCTGGATCGGCAGCGGCGTTATCGGTGCCAACAGCAAGTTCGCCGACAGATCACACAGCAGTTGACGGCCGGGGCCGACTGGGACTTGCCGGAGGATCTGCTACGCAAGCAGGCCCAGCGCGAGTTGCGTCGCATGGTGCTCGAGTTGGAGTCCAGCGGTTTCAGCGACGAGGTCATTCAGGAGCACGCGAACCAACTGCAGCGGAATAGTCTGGCGCACACGGCTACGGCCATGAAGGAGCACTTTATCCTCGAACGAATTGCCGACGAGGAAAAGGTCGAGGTGAAGGAACCCGATGACTATGACGCGGAAATCGAACTGATTGCCGAACAGGAGGGGATTCCGGCTCGACGCATCCGCGCACGGCTGGAGAAACGCGGCGAGTTGGACGCGTTGCGGAATCAGATCATCGAGCGAAAGGTGATCGAGACAATCAAGGCCCACGCCACGGTAAAGGAAGTGCCATTCGAACCCGGCACGGATGATGTGACCGCGCTGGATCATGCCATCGCGGGTGTCGAAGAGAAGGCCGAGATACCCGAAGCCAAGCACTCGGACAGTGGCAAGCCACTGTCGGGACAGCCGGAACGCGGCTAGCTGGGCGGTCGACTGTAGCTGAATTCGTAAGAATTCAGCAGTCTTGAGGGCGCTGAATCTCCTGAATTCTTGCGAATTCAGCTACGATTGGGAGGGAACGACGAAGTATGAGCGGAGAAATGCCGGGACCAGTTTTCGATTCGTATTCGTACCAAACGTACCAGCGACAGCGCCAATTGACGCTCGGGGATCTGCTGCTGGAAAACCGGATCGTTTTCCTTCAGGGCGAGATTTACACTGGTAACGCCAACGAAGTCGTGATGAAGTTGCTGTACTTGCAGAGCGAGAATCGTCGCAAGGACATCCACTTCTATTTGAATTCGCCGGGCGGAGATGTCGTGGCGACGATGGCGATCTACGACACGATGCAGGTCCTTACCTGCCCAGTCGCCACATATTGTGTCGGGCAGGCCGCCAGCGGCGCAGCCGTTCTGCTGGCCGGCGGTACGAAGGGCAAACGTCACGCGTTGCCACATGCCCGCGTCATGCTGCACCAGCCCTACGGTGGCGTCAGCGGGCAAGTAAGCGACATCGAGATCCAGGCGAAAGAGATCCTCCGCAACCGGGAAATGCTGAACGAGATTCTGGCAAAGCACTCCGGCAAAGAGATCAAAAAGATCGCGGGGGATACGGATCGAGATTTCTTCTTGAGTGCCGAGGAGGCCAAAGAATACGGGTTGGTGGACGAGATCCTTAGCAAACCGCCCGTTGAGGTCGACGAAGAGGAAGAGACGGAGAGCTGAAGCGGGCAGCCATCGCGCCGCCCCGTCGCACACTAATTGCGGAGTTCGTAATTGCCATGCCATTGATTCCATACGTTGTCGAGAAAAGCGGACGTGAAGAGCGGGCGTACGATATCTATAGCCGGCTGCTCAAGGATCGCATCGTGTTTCTGGGCTCTGCGGTGAACGACGAGGTCGCCAACGCGATGGTAGCACAGATGCTCTTCCTGCAGTCGGATGACCCCAAATCAGACATCCACCTGTACGTCAACTCGCCAGGTGGAAGTATCACTGCGGGCATGGCGATTTACGACACGATGCAATTCGTGACCTGCGATGTGGCGACCTACTGCATCGGCCAAGCGGCGTCGATGGGGGCGGTCCTACTGACGGCTGGCACGAAGGAAAAACGATTCGCGCTGCCGAATGCAAGGATCATGATACATCAGCCACTCGCGGGCATGCAGGGAACCGCCGAGGAGATCATGATCCACGCCCGTGAGCTTCAAAGGATCAAGCAGCGAATGAACGAGATCCTTCTCAAGCACACCGGTCACTCGCTGAAGAAGATCGAGAAAGACACGGATCGCGACTGCTTCATGTCTGCTGAAGAAGCAAAGAAGTACGGCTTGGTCGATAGCGTGATCGAGAGCATGGAAATGCCAAGTTAGGCCGCCGTGGTCTGATACGGTCGCCGTAACGCTCCCCCCTGGTTCTCCGGCGAGCGGCCTATTCGCCGCCTCACGTGGCTCCGCACTGCTAGCATCGCTACAGTTGCGAACTCATTGTCGAGGTGGGTTCCGACCGTAGAAAGCTGTTTCGTGCAGTTTCTACGGTCAGTATTCGGTTTGTTGGGCGTCTTGCGGGAAGAATCTACGTGAATGGCCCGGGCTCGTCTTGTGCCGGTTGCGGTTTCTCCCTACTCTTTGCCGCCGCATCGTTGTGTCCGTCCAGTCTGCTATTCAAGTGGCGAAAATGGAATTTCGCTATATCGGTGCCATCGTCCTCGTTTGTCTCGTTACGACAGGTTGTCGACGGGATGTGTACGTCGATACGTATCTCGAGATGCTGAATGCAGAGAAACGCGCTCTGGAAGACCGTGTGTACGAACTCGAGTACGACTACGAACAAGCTCTGGCAGAACTCGAGAAACTAAAGACTCGCGAGGATAGCGAAGTCGAGCCACGTCAAGCCGATGTGGACGAAAGGTTCGAGGAGCCGGATTTCTTGCCGGAAATCGAGCTGCCGCCAGGCATAAATGACGGTTCGGAAGGGTCCGCTGTGCCGCGTCCGCCCGAGACTGCAACGAACGGCGGGATTCCAATATCTGACGTAGGGCACGACCGACGGGACGCAGACCGGCGGTTGGAATCTGAATCGTCGATCGCAGAAATGGACGAACGGATCGACTACATCTACATCAACCCACGTCTAACTGGCGGCGAGGATTTCGACCAGCAAGCCGGTGACGATGGGGTTGCTGTGATGATCGAACCGCGGAACGAGGATGGCGTTTTCGTCCCAAAACCAGCGGCGACAACGATTGTGCTTCTGGATCCGGCGAAGGAGGGAGATGCCGCTCGGTATGCTCGCTGGGAATTTGACAAAGAAGTGGCCGAAGAAGTCCTTCGCAACGAATCGTTGGATCGTGGGCTTCTGTTTCGAGTTCCATGGTCGGGGAAACCTCCCGAGAGCGATCGCCTGCACCTGTTCGTGCGATACCACACCGCAGACGGCCGAAACCTTGAGGCTGATCGCCTGATTACGATTCGGCCTCCGGGACGAGTTGCCCAGGGTTGGACGCCGCGCACCTCCGACGCTTCTGGGCGAGACACCGCCCGTTGACCGGCATTCATCGATGCACCGGCCATCAAAACGCCCAATCCGCTCGCGCGACTAACGCTGTTCGACCGGGACGTAATCGCGCTTGACGTGGCCGGTGTAGACCTGACGCGGCCGGTAGATTCGGCTTTGAGCGTCGTGGACCTCTCTCCAATGCGCGATCCAACCGGGCATGCGTCCAATGGCGAACATGACCGTGTACATGTTCACGGGAATCCCCATCGCTCTCAGCAACACGCCTGAGTAGAAATCGACGTTGGGGTAGAGGTTGCGGCTCACGAAGTAATCGTCGTTCAGAGCTGCCTCCTCCAAGCTTCGGGCGATGTTCAACAAAGGATCGTTCACGGTGAGTTTTGACAATACTCTCGGCGCGTGATCCCGCAAAATGTGAGCCCGCGGATCGTAGCTCTTGTACACAGCGTGGCCAAACCCGTACAAGCGTTCTTCTTTTCGCTTCACCCGTTCGACGAGGTCTTCCACGGTCATGCCCAACTTGTGAATTCTCTCCAACTGCCGGACGACCATCACGTTGGCTCCGCCGTGTAGCGGTCCCCAGAGGGCACAAACGCCGGCAGCACAGGACGCAAACAGATTCGCGCCCGATGAACCGACCATCCGAACAGTCGCTGTCGAGCAGTTCTGTTCGTGGTCGGCGTGAAGGATCAAGAACAATCGCAACGCAAGGACGTCGTCGGGATCCGGCTCGTAGTCCTTGTAGGGAATCGAGAACATCATGTGGAGGAAATTGCGGCAGTAGCTCAATTCCGGATGGGGGTACATGATCGGTTCCCCCACGGATGTTTTGAAAGCGGCAGCTGCCACTGTACGGATCTTCGACATCAGACGGGCCGCAGCGTTTTCGAAGGTGAGGTCATCTTCCATGCGCATCACGTCCGTGTTGTAGCACGAAAGTGTATTGATCATGGCAGACAGCGTGGCCATTGGATGTCCGCTGGGCGGGAAACCGGCAAAGCTGTGACGCATTCCTTCATGGATCATCTCATGCTCGGTCAGCAATGCCCGGAAGCCCGCCAAGCTGTCCTTGGAAGGCAACTCGCCGTTAATCAGCAGCATCGCCGTTTCGACAAAGGTGGAATTCTCGGCAATCTGTTCGATCGGGATGCCCCGGTAGCGAAGAATCCCTTTTTCGCCATCAATGTAAGTAACGGCCGATTCCACGGACCCGGTGTTGCGATAACCATCATCGAGCGTGATATAGCCCGTGTCACCACGCAGTTTCCTGATGTCGACTGCGTGTTCGTCCTCGGTACCAACGACAACAGGAAGCTCAACTTCCTGATCCGGCAAGATCAACCGAGCGTTTTTGGTCGGTTTGTCAGTCTGTTCGCTCATGCGGTCACTCCAATTTGACACACCTAACTCGACTGGGCGGCGATCAAGTATGGTGTGTCACGTCTTGCGACGCACCAGATCATCCGACAGCCAGCCGGCGGGCCGCGAAGACTTGGCCCACCCTACAAGAACGCGCTAATCATGCGCGCATCATACGAATTGTCTCTGAGCCATCTTCCGCGGGTTTCCGCAGAAGCACTCTCGTGGCACTATTGTGTCTATTTTGTGGCTTGGTAATCAAGGGCCCCCCAATGGCAAACCGGATCTGGATCTTTCCACCTTTTGGTGCGGGAAACATCGGAAACCACTGCTCAGTAAGTGTTTGCGGTGGTTGTACAACGGTGGAAAATACCCCAAACTGTGAGATCGCATAAAACAAGCCAATGGCGGATGATGGGGAGCCACGCATGTCAGACAAGCAATCAGACGATCGCCCGGACAACGCAGGCCTGGATGGCGACAAGGTGGATCAGGAGGTTCAAGCGCTGCGAGAACTGGAGAATAAGCCGTTCGGGCAGCGTACGATTGGATACGTCAAACGTACGGGCCCAGGATTGCTTCAAAGTGCTATGACGCTGGGTGCCGGCAGCGCTGCAGCGTCAGTGATTGCGGGGGCTTCGTTTGGTTACAAACTGCTGTGGGTCCAACCCGTGGCGATGTTCCTGGGCGTGATGATGCTGGGAGCGCTAAGTAACGTGGTCCTGACGACCGGCGAACGTCCATACAAGTCGTTTGGGCGCGAAATCGGAAAGTGGCTCGTCATCCTTTGGGCCCTGGGCACGATCATGTCGTCCGTCATTTGGCATTTTCCGCAGTACGGACTTGCCGCCGCCGCGGCGCGTGATCTGGGGGCTCTGGGTAACGTTGTGAGCGTACCGCAGGAAGTCCTCGACGCGAACAAGTCGCTTGCCGACGCGAAAGAAACGGAAGACGAAGCGAAGATCGCAGATGCGAAAGCTAGCCTGACGGAAGTCAAAAAGGACACGACGCCCTTGGGAATCGGGTACACTTCGGCAGGACTAGCCATCAGTTTCGGCATCGGGCTGTTGATCCTCTGTACGAACATCACAACGGTGTTCAATTACGGCGGCGATTCGAAGGGCGTGCGTCTGTACGAGTGGTTTCTCCGAAGCTGCATCGGCTTGGTCGTGGTCATGTTTGGAATCGTCGTCGTGGCAAAAATCGATGTGGTCTTCGCCGAGGCTCCTGAGATCCTCAAAGGCTTCATCGGCTGGTACGGGATCCCTAACCTCTGGACGTCCGAGGGCAGCTTGAATGGCGAGACGGTGACAATGGTATTGGGCATGCTGGGTGCCGCGGTGGGCATCAACATGACGTTCCTCTATCCCTACTCGCTGTTGAAGAAGGGTTGGGGTAAGGACCACAAGAAACTCGCCCGCTGGGATCTAGGCATGACGATGTTCCTGCCGTTCGTGTTGGTAACGTCGTTGGTGATCATCGCGATGAAGGTCGGCGGAGTCTACGACGGTGCGGATGTTGTGAACACGACCATCCGGCCATTGGGCGCAGCCAAGGCCCTGAGTGGCGTGCTTGGCGTGAATGCCGGACGGCTTATCTTCGACCTGGGCCTGATCGGGATGACGTGCGGCGCGATCAGTACGCATATGGTGGTTTGCGGTTTCACGTTTTGTGAGATGCTGGGCCTGGAACAAACCAAGACACGCTTCCGCATGTTTGCCCTGACGCCGGCCATCGGCCTGCTGGGCGTAATCGCGTCGCTGCCGATCTGGTTCCCAGTTGCCGCGTCTGCAGTTTGTTTCACCATGCTACCGATCGCTTACGTACTGTTCCTGATCATGAACAACAAACGCAGTTACATCGGTGATGCAGTCGGCAGTGGTGTCAAACGCGTCGTATTCAACACGCTGCTAGTCGTGGCCTTGGCCGTGGCAACCATCGGTTCGCTGATCAAGATCAAGGGCAACGTGATCGACAAGATCTGGCCTGAGAAACCGGCTGTCGAGTCACCTTCGGGCGAACCGGCACCGTCATCCAAGCCCTCGAACGATTAGACGAATGGGACTCGGGCTTCGGCACAGCCATTCGATCGATAGGAAGGGAGACAACCATGCAGAAGAAAACCGTACGTAGCGGATTGGTCGGCGCCGGCTTTAGCGCCACGTTTCATTATGAAGCAGTTCAGAAGGTCTACGGCGCAAGTGCGGATGTCATTGGCGTGTATGCCAAGGATATGGACATGGCTCGGGCATTCGCCGAGAAACGCGAAATCCGGGCATTCGAATCGCTTGACGAGTTAATCGCGAATGTGGACGTGGTGCATGTAAACACGCCGCCTTATGGTCACGAGCCAGTGTCTGTGGCCGCGTTGGAGGCCGACAAACACGTCATTTGCGAAAAGCCGCTGACCGGCTATTTCGGCGATGGTTCGGATGATTTCCATTGGGACAATGCAGACATGGAGGTGGCGCTGGAACAGGCGCTGGCCAGCGTCGAGCGGATGCTGGGGGCCGAGAAGAACTCGAAAGGTCGGCTGATGTACGCCGAGAATTGGGTCTACTCGCCCGCGATCCAGAAGGAACGGGAGATTCTGGAGAAGACCGGGGCACAGATTCTGTGGATTCATGGGGAAGAAGCCCATAGCGGTTCGCACTCAGTCGACTACGCGTACTCGGCCCGCTGCGGCGGCGGCGTGCTGATCGGCAAAGGTTGCCATCCACTGAGCGCCGCCTTGTACCTGAAACGCGTCGAAGGCAGAACACGCAATGGAAAGCCGATCCGGCCCAAAGCGGTGTCCGCCCGAGCTCACGCAATCACGAAGAACTCCGATTTTCGCGACGAAGGACATATTCGCTGCGACTACTACGACATCGACGACTTTAGCATGATCCACATCGTCTTCGAGGACGACACGATCGCGACCGTATTCGCGTCGGACATCGTGCTGGGTGGAATTCACAACTGGTTGGAGATTTGCGCTAACAACCATCGCTCGGTCTGCAACATCAACCCCAACACGGCGATGC
This sequence comes from uncultured Pirellulaceae bacterium, assembly GCA_964617665.1. Lineage (GTDB taxonomy): Bacteria > Planctomycetota > Planctomycetia > Pirellulales > Pirellulaceae > JADHUC01. The sequence goes on along the minus strand of CAZUAH010000068.1, from coordinate 11,458 downwards.
AGACCTACAACCCAGTGGATGCCAACTTCAAGGATATCTACACGGTCGAGAAGATCGAAACCAAACAAGGCTGGGCGTGCACCAGTCCGGACGAGGACTTCTTCACTGGCTATCCGCAGGAGATCGAGGCGTTCTATCGCTGTGCGGCATACGGCGATTCGATCGAGAGCGACATGAACTTGGCCGCTGACAGCATTTCGACGATCTACTCGGCGTACGTATCAGCCGCCCGCAAAGGCGCTGAAGTGCCAGTGAAGACGTACGAGTAAGTCGGCTGTTGTAGAACGTGATGACAAGGTTGCGTGGCACTGCTCACTCGTTAGCATTGCCGTCATGACATCGGAAGGCACGGCTAACAAGTAAGCCGTGCCACACTCCCCTAGGGATGATTTTCAGGGCAATGACTGCATATCCACAAACGCTCGATAGGCTCTTGTCTTTGATCCGCGACCGGCGTCGTGATGACTCGATGGCGGCATTGATCATCGATTCGCCCTGGTTGCCGGGCTATGCCGGCGTTGGAACGATCGATTTCTATTACGATCCGTCCACTTGGTTACGCGTGTATGAACAGGTGCTGCAAGACCTGCCGGGCGTTGCCTTTGTACCCGGCTCGTGGGTCGAACTGGGCATGACAGCCGAGCCGAGCGGCTGGGGCGTTCCGATGCAGTGGTCCGACCACCAGCCACCCGGCGTGAACCACTACCCAGGCGATCTCGGAGCATTGGCCGCAGCGCCGGTGCCGAATCCTGAGACCGACGGTCTGATGCCGGTCATACTCAGGCAATATGAACGAATTAAAGCGCCGCTGGCCGATTTGGGCATCGCGCCGCGCATGGCCGCTTGTCGTGGCCCGTTGGCCGTCGCGTCACATCTGGTGGGTGTGACTGAGGTTCTGATGGCCACACAACTCGAACCGGACCAGTGCCACCAGTTGTTCGACAAGACCACCGATCTCTGTATCCGCTGGCTGCAGGCGCAGCTTGACCGCATGGACGATCCGGTTGGCGTGCTCGTGCTCGACGACCTGGTGGGCATGATGGGACCGGACGATGCCGAGACGTTCGGATTGCCTCGGATGAAACGTATCTTTGACGAGTTCGAAGGGCTAGTCCGCTTCTTCCACAACGATACGCCGAACGAAAAGGTGTTCCCTGGTCTGGCAAACATCGGCATGGACGTCTTCAACTTCTCGCACGAAACGGACCTCGCCCGAGCGCGAGAACTGCTGGGGCCCGACATTGTGCTGATGGGCAACCTGCCGCCGCTGGACTTGCTGGTGCGCGGCACGCCAGACCAAGTGCGCGAAGCCACCGCGCGGCAACTCGATCAATTGGCGGATGTCGGGCCGATGCTCATTTCGCCCGGCGGCGGCGTTTCCCCAGGCACTCCGATCGAGAACTTGCAGGCAATGTGCGAAGAGATTGACGTTCGGTTCTCGGGCCCCTAACGATGGGCGTCGCCGTTCAAGAACTCTGGGCCTGAATCATGTCCTGAGCGTCCGGTCTCGGGGCGTTCGTCTTGGCGTCCCAGTATGGCGACAGTCTTCGGAGGCTGGCTACGATCTCGGGGAAGACTTCGATAATGTGATCAACGTCTTCATTGGTGTTGTATCGGCTTAGACTGAAGCGAATCGAACCGTGTACAGCCGTGAACGGGACATTCAAGGCGCGCAAAACATGCGAAGGTTCAAGCGATCCGGAAGTGCAGGCTGAGCCGCTGGAAGCACAGATTCCATGTTCGCTCAGTTGATACAACATCGATTCGCCTTCGATGTAGTGACTCGAGACATTGCATGTGTTGGGCAGTCGCGGTGCGGCCTTGCCGTTGATTTGGATATAGGGGATCCGTTCCTCCAAGGACGATTCCAGACGATCGCGAAGCTGTCGGACTCTCGTTTGCTCTTCGTCAAGGTTCTCCATGGCCAGATCCATCGCTTTGGCCAAAGCTGCTATGTAGGGTACGTTCTCGGTGCCCGCGCGGCGGCCTCCTTCTTGATGGCCGCCGATCAGAAGTGGCCGGCACGGTGTGCCTCGCTTGATGTACAGTGCGCCAATTCCTTTGGGCGCGTGGAGTTTGTGCCCGGAGAAGGACAGAAGATCCACGTAGTGGTAGTCCCTTCGGAAGTCGACAGGTATCTTGCCAATCGTCTGAGTGGCGTCCGTATGAAATACGATCTTGGGATCGGTCTCCTTGGTAATGCGAGCCAGGTCCACCACCGGGAAGATCACACCTGTTTCGTTGTTGGCGTGCATAACCGTGACCAGGAGCGTATCGGGCCGCAAGGCTCGGACGAACTCGCGGAGGTCCAGATTTCCATCTTGGTCGACCGGCAGGTAGGTGACATCGTAGCCGCCTCGCTCCAGATCCTTGCACACTTCCAGAACGGCTGGATGCTCGACCGAGGTAGTGATGATGTGACGTCGATTCGGATTGGCTTTGATCACTCCTTGAATCGCCATGTTGTTGCTCTCGCTGGCGCAGGAAGTGAACAGAATCTGTTTCGGGTCGCCAGCTCCCAGATGTAGCGCAATTCCCTCGCGAGACCGCGCGATGGCCTCGGCGGTCTTACGGGCTGGCTCGTACATCGAACTGGGATTGAAGTACTCTTCGGTGAAGAAGGGGATCATCGCCTCGTACACTTCCGGCGCAACTCGTGTCGTGGCGTTGTTGTCGGCGTAAACAATTCTCATCGGTGTATTTCCTCGTTCAGACCCCGATCACTCGGATTCGTTCGTCTACCAAGTCCTTCAGGCCCTTCTCTATCAGCATCTTCAACGTCTGGTTCGCGCCAGCGCAACTCGCGCAAGCTCCAGCGAAACGGCAGTATATGACCGTGTCCTTGATATCTACGATTTCCACGTCCCCGCCGTCTCTCTTAAGTTGGGGCCGTATGTATTCCTCGACGGTCTTCTCGACCTTCTTCGAGAACTGGTAGGGCGATATCGCTGGCTGTTCGGGAGTCGGCGTGGCTTCGGTTGCGGGTGAGACAGGCATCTCGGCCGCGACGGGTAGGCTGACTGCACTAGGCTCACTCTCGCCCCATATTTCATTTAGCAGGTCCTGGAGCCCGCCTGGCACGTGATGGCAGGACATGCACGCCCCGCCGGCCTTGATGGCATTAGTGATATCCGGAATCGTTTTGAGGCCAAGCTCCGCTATCTTCCTCCTCAGATACGGTTCACTCAACGAAAAGCACTTGCAGACAACGCGGCCGTCTTCCATCTCGTCGGCGTGAATGTCAACGCCCAAAAGCTGCAAATCGACGCCCCGCTTTTGTGCCCAGTTAAAGACCGCTGCCTCCAACGCCTCGGCACCCATGACCGAGCAGTGGACCTTCTGCTCTGGAAGTCCGCCGAGCAAGTCGACTATGTCGTCGTTCGTGATTTTCAATGCATCGATCGGCGTGTATTTGCCCTGTTCGATCAGCATGCACAGCGCTTCCGATGCGGCTATTGCCGATGTGCAGCCAAAAGTCAGGTATCGGGCTTCGGTGATCACATCCTGGGAGGGATCCGTGGCGTGACGGTCGACGCGAAACGTGAAACGTAGGGCGTCGCCACAAGCGATCGAACCATGCTCACCCAATCCGTCCGCTTCTTCGACTTCGCCCAAATGAGTACCCGGCTTGCCGTGCACTGCATCCATGAAAAGCTGTTTAGTCTTCTCGCTGTATTCCCAAGCCATTCTAATTACTCCGAAACGTATCAAGGCACATCAATTTACTTCCTACCATTTCTTACCGTTCTGTTCGTACTTTTCAACCCGGCTGGAACGGTCGCAGATAACACCTCGATCCAATACCACGAAACTTACGCGTCGGTTGTCCGAGGGACACCGGGCACATGTGGTGATGCAACGGAGACCCTGTGCCCGAGGTCAAATTGAAGTCGTAGGACGGGTTCAGGCTTCGTCTAATTCCGCCATGACTTCATCAGGGATGTTGAAGTTGGCGGAGACGTTCTGCACGTCATCGTGATCATCCAATAAGTCCATCAACTTGAGCACCTTGCGCGCCTGACGGGCGTCTAGATCGACCGTGTTGTTGGGAAGGCGAGTGATCTGCTTACCTTCCGTTTCGATTCCGGCGGTCTCCAGTGCGTCGGAGACGTCCGAGTAGACGTCCGGATCGCACGTCACTTCGAATTTGTCGGCTTCCTGCCGGATATCCTCGGCGCCGGACTCCAGGGCAACCTCCATCAGCGTTTCCTCGTCCGTCTGATCCGCCGACAAAACGAACAAGCCTTTTCGTTCGAACATCCAGCCCACACAGTTCGTTTCACCAAGTTTGCCGCCGTGGATCTCGAACAGCTTTCTCAGTTCGGGCGCTGTCCGATTGCGATTGTCCGTCATGATATCGCACATCACGGCCACACCGCCCGGACCGTAGCCTTCATAGATAACTTCCTCGACATTCCCGCCATCCAGTTCGCCCGTGCCTTTTTTGATGGCGCGTTCGATGTTGTCTTTGGGCAGACTGACCGCCTTCGCGTCGGCTATCGCGGTGCGCAGTCTGATATTGGCCTCTGGATCGCCACCTCCCATTTTGGCCGCCACGATGATCTGTTTGGACAGCTTGCTCCAGAGCCTTCCCCGTTTGCTGTCGACGAGTGCTTTCTTGTGCTTAATGCCGGCCCAGTGTGAATGTCCTGCCATCGTACTACTTCTCGTGTTGCTTGATTTTCTCCAAGGTCGCCTTGCGTTCTTCGGCGTCCTTGTCCTTTTCGAAACACTTCACGGCCTTACGCCAAGTCTCGATCGCCTTGGCCTTCTGGTTGGCCTTGACGTAGGCGTCGGCTAAGTGATCCAGGATTACGCCATCGGGGTCGTCGTCTAACGAGACGGCCTTTTCCAGTTCTCTGACGGCTTCTTCATACCGCCCCAGCCGGTAATAGACCCAACCAAGGCTGTCAATATATGCAATGTTCTCGGGATCCCCTTCCACCGCCTTCTGAACCATGGACAGTGCGCGAGTGAGATTCTTGTTCTGCTCGGTCCAGAGGTACCCCAGATCATTCAAAGCCCCAATGTCTTCGGGGAATTCATCCAGGACTTGCTCCAGCCATTCCTCGGCCTCAGGCCACCGGTCGAATTCGACGCAAAGGTTGGACAGAATCAGACGCGCATCGCGCATCTCGTCGCGAATTTCCGGCGATTCGTGTTGATCGTCAAACTTCTCGATAAACTCAACGTATCGTTTTTCGGCCTCGGCGTAGCGCTTGGCGTAGTAAAGTACCCATCCCGCCTGGGCCTGGATGCGCGGCGAGTCGGCGTGCTCGGTTGCCGCCTTTGCCGCCACTTTGAGGGCTCTGGCTGTTTTCTTCGACAATGCCAAGCCGCGTATCAGATAGAAGCTCCATACGTCCCCGCGGTCGCCAACGACTTTCTCGTCGAACGCCTGTTGAAATACGGTAGCCGCCTGCTCGTACTGTTTTGCCAGCAGCAATTCCAGGCCCCAATTCAGCATAAACCGAGCTTTGGCCTCTTCGTCGGCGGAGGCCAGCGCGAAGTCGAATAGCTCTTGGCCGACATCGTACTGCTCCCGTTGGAAGGCAAGCCAAGCCACGCCCAACGGCGTGTCTGACCCGAGCGATTGATCGCCCTCTTTGATACGCCTTCGTACCTCGGTTACTAATTCATCCGCGACCTTGCCATTTGCAGCCAGCTTCTCTCCGGTTTCTCCTAAGGCTTTCAGAGACCCGCCCAAGGCGACCGCTCTGCCCAATGTATCGAGCAGTTTGTCGTGTTGGCCTTGGGCTTGGTAGACTTCGATCAATCCCCCGTAGATTTCGGTCGCAGGCCCCAGTGTCACCAGTTGTTCCAGTAGTTTCTGGGCCTCATCCCATCGTTTGTCCTCAAGATGCAACTTCGCCAGATAGTAGATTAGCGACTTGTTTTCTCCAGCGTTTTCCAGCAACTGCTGAAGGCGCGTCCTCAATTCGCCCTTGCCCTTATCGTCATTCTGCGTGGTTTTCCGCAATAGGTCCGCCAGCAAGTCGTACGGCTCTGTCCCCGCCGTGTCCACGTTGGCTTCAAGAAACTCGTTCAGGCGGCGCAACGCATCTTCGTTCTTGTTTTGCTTGGCGGCGACTCTGGCCATGCGGAACGACAGCAGGCCTTCGGCACTCTTGGCCGCGTCTGCCTTCTTGAACATCGCGACTGCGTCGTTGTAGCGGCCGGCCTGAAGGAAGCTCTCTGCCAACAACATGTAAGTGCGATCAGCCTGCCCAACGACCATCTTCTGCAGCGACTCGTTCTGTGAAAGGAGTTCCGGGTTCTCGAGGGTCGAACGAACTCGTGAAAAGTAGTCGGCGGACTTCTCGTAATCCTTGCTCAGAAAATACAGGCGTCCCAGTTCAAAGTACAGCAACACCGACCCGACGTCCGTCTCGGTATCGGGCGGGCTCGCCGCACGTTCTCGCTTGTCCAGGGCCTTCTCATACAAGCGGATCGCACCATCCCAGTCTCGGCGTTCGTTCAGCCAACCGGCTAGACGCAGAAGCAGTGGATAGTCGATTTCCGTGCGCTCAGCAGCCAACAACGCGTACCGCACGGTTTCATCACGTCGCTTCAAACGATGCGCCAGGAAGACGATTTCGGGCAGGACCGAGACGGTCTCAGGGTGATAACGCCATGCGCGCTGAAATCGCCGCAACGCGCCGGCGTAGTCTTGACGTTGGTACAACATGCGACCATGCGCATAGTGAGCCGCCGAAGCCACCTTGTAGACATCACCGTCGTTGCGTTCCGTTTTGGGCGCAAACGGTTGGGCGGGCTCGTCGAGCACGACCGGCGGATCGAGAACTCGACCCGAATCGGCCGCGGTCCCGTTAACGGCGAGAAGAAACAGGAACGAGTAGACCATCAGCGAGGCTTCTTCCTGGATAGTTGCTTGGTCGGCGACTTCTTGCCAGCCGATGCCGCCTTCGTTTTCTTCTTTGCTGTCCCTGCGGCTTTCTTGCTCTTAGGGGCGGCGTCAGCCGATTTCTTTTTGGATGTTTTCTTGGGCCGCGCGGTACTCTTGGCGGATTTCTTGGCTGTGCCTTTCTTGCCCTTGTTTTTGCTGGCGGGCGCTGGTTCGGGCTGCTCCGTCGGCTTCTTCTTCGTCGCTCGTTTGGGCAGCCGGCTCTTTGCGTCCGGTGAGATTTCGACAAGGATCGACCGGATCTTGCTGCCGAAGGGCGAGGCAAAGAAATCTGCTCCCAGTTGATGAAGCAACGATGCGAATTCCACGCCGCTGGTCTTAGGGATTGCCCTTTCCAGCCCCGGAACGCGTCTCTTCTTCGCTTCCGTAGCGGAAATGACGCCAACCACCTCCAACGCTTGGATGACGCCTTTATTAGTCGGGATCGAGTGACCGCCAAGACCGTTTTGCGCTACGTAGGCTACGGCAAATGATGTTGTGCCGTCTACGTCCTTCAACTCCTTGACCGATTTGCCCAAGTTCTGTTTTCTCATCGGCTCGATGTCGAACGCGTAGTGCGTTTCGAAGATGCTCTGCAAGCATCGCTTCAGTCGCGCTGCCGCTGCCGATGGGTCAGGCAGCGAAGACATCGTCTCCGCCAACTCGGTCACCGTCGTGACGCGGATCTCGTTCCAATCGAAGAACACTTGCTGGAGCTTCGCAAATGCTTCGTCGGCGGCCTCATGATGAGCGTTCTCCAAACAGCAGGCATACAGGAGATGCTCCAGAAGACTGCGATCCGCCGGCGGTTGGGCTGGCTTGTAGTGTTTCCTAAGTACGTCGTACGTTGCGTTGATCAGTTGTGAGCGGTTCGATGCAGACATTCCAGATCCCGGTTAGCCGTTGTCGTCTTCGGTGCTTTCTTCATCCTCGGGCAGCAGTTCGCCGAGGATACGAGTGACTTCGATCGAATGCTTGACTCCCTGGTCAAGCGCGAATCGGATCCTAGGTGTGTAGCGTGTGTCGATGCGTTTGGCCACCTTTTGCTGCAAGAAGCCGGCAGCATTTTGCAGCCCTTTTAGCGACAAATTCTGCTTCGCCTCGTCGCCCATTACCGAAACGTGCACCTTGGCCAGACGCATGTCCGGGGACACTTCCACGTACGTCACTGTCACGTCCTGAATGCGAGGATCTCGCAATTCAGTCAGTATGGCCATGCTGACCACTTCGCGAATGGCTTCGGCGGCTTTGAGGACGCGTCTGGCAGGCATAGGTGTAACCGTCGGTGATCAGCGTTGGAGGTGCGAGCAGGGTTGTTTCGAGCGTAGTCAAGCGGGCGGAAGCCTTCGTTCGCGACGAAGACTTCCTCTCCTCTTCGTTAGAGCGTCCGTGCTACTTCTTCGATTTTGTAGGCTTCCAGAACGTCGTCCTGTTTGACGTCGTTGAAGCTGCCCAGCTTCATGCCGCATTCCATTCCACGAGGCACTTCTTTGACGTCTTCCTTCTCGTGGCGCAGGGATTCCAGTTCGTAATCCCCAATCGTGCGACCCTCGCGATTGACCCGGACGCGGCAACCGCGCGCGATCGTGCCACGGATCACATAGCAGCCCGCAATGCGTGCGACGCGGCCAGCTGGGAAAATGCGTTTCACCAGAGCGTGTCCCAGTTCGACGACCCGTTCCTCCGGTTTCAGTTTGCCCTCAAGGGTCGCTTTTACGTCGTCCGTTATCTTGTAGATCACATCGTAGCGGCGGATCTCGACGTCCTTTTCGTCAGCCAGCGGACGAGCCGCTTCGTCCGGGATTACGTTGAAGCCTACGATGACCGCCTGCGAGGCGTGGGCCAGCATGACGTCCGCCGCGGTGACGGCGCCGACGGCTTTGTGCAGGATCTTAACGTCGACTTCAGGGTGATCGAGTTTAGACAGTTCCTTTTCGATCGCCTCGATCGAACCGCGAACGTCCGCTCGAATGATCAAGTTCAGCGTGACCACGTCACGTTGTTCTGCCAGATTTCCTTCGGACAGGCGGCGCTGGAACTCCTCGAAGGAGACCCTGGTAGTGACTCCAGCCAGGGATTGCTGACGACTGCGGTCGGCTCGCGATTCGGCAATCCCGCGCGCCTTGGAGATGTCGTCCAGGACATAGAATTTGTCGCCGGCGTCCGGCGCCTTGTCCAATCCGGTGATGTTCACAGGAGTAGAAGGTCCGGCCTTCTTCATGCGAGTGCGCGTCTTCAACGTGTTGAACATCGCCTTGACGCGCCCATGTGCTGCGCCGCAGACGACAACGTCGCCCACATTCAACGTGCCATTCTGAACGATTAACTTCGCAATCACGCCGCGGCCTGCCTCTTGCTCGGATTCCAAGCAGATGCCAATGGCATTTCGATTCGGGTTGGCCTTGTATTCGTGCAATTCCGAGGTGACCAGGATCGTCTCCAGCAAGTCGTCCACGCCATCTCCGGTAATGGCGCTAGTTTTGATCACTTCGACATCGCCGCCCCACTCACTTGGCAGCAATTCCATTCCGGCCAATTGCTGCAAAACGCGGTCCGGATTGGCACCAGGTAAATCGATCTTGTTTAGGGCCACAATGATCGGAACTTCGGCGGCCTTGGCGTGGCTTATTGCCTCTTCAGTCTGGGGCATTACGCCGTCGTCCGCGGCGATCACCAACACAGCAATATCGGTCACGTTGGCACCACGAGCCCGCATCTCGGTAAACGCTTCGTGGCCCGGCGTGTCGACAAAGGCGATCTTGCGTTTGTCTTTGGCGATTTCGTAAGCACGGATGTGCTGCGTGATGCCGCCAGCTTCGCCGGACACCACGTCGATGCCAATGATGCGATCTAGTAGCGAAGTCTTTCCATGGTCGACGTGGCCTAGGAAAGTAACGACTGGAGGCCGAAGGACAAGGGCCGCTTCGTCTTCCTCCTGCTCTTCGATTTGTTGGATCAATGTGTCTTCAAGCGACGCAGTATGTTTGAATTCCAACTCGACGCCAAGTTCGGTCGCGAGCAATTCGGTAACTTCTTCGTCGATCTGTGCGTTGATGTTCAGCGTCGAGACACCGATGCCCATTAGCGTCTTGAGCAACTGGCCAGCTGCAATGCCGGAAGCCTCAGAGAATGTGCGGATAGTACATGGCAATTCTAGAACGACATTCTCTTTGCGGGGCGCGGCCGTGTTGACGTTGCGTCTCCGGGTCAACGTCCTTGGTCTGCGTGCCCGCCGGGTGTCTTTGTCACCGTCCAACGTCTTAGAAAGATCGCCGCCTCGGGACCGCGACCGGCGCGATTTCTGGCGATCGGCCCGTGCGCTGGCCATTCCGGCCAATCCTCGGTCCGCTGGTTCCTCGGAAGACGAACCTCGCCGACGGCGTTTCGAGGCCGTCTTGCTACTCAGTGGGGCTTCCGTCCCAGGGGTAGACCCAGCCTTGCCTGGCTTTCTCTTGTCGTGAGCGGGCTTCTTCTTCGGCTTTTCGGCCGATTTGGTAAGGTGTTCGAGGGGCGCGCGACGCCCTGCTTTATGCCCTTCGATCGCGCTCTTGGGGAGACGGATTTCCGGCTTCTGCGCTTTCGGCTCGACGGGCTTGGGGGGCGGCTTCGGTTGCTTGGCCTCGGGCATAGCAGGCAGCTTGATGACAGGTGCTCGCTTCTTCCTTTGGGGTCTGGGGCGCTTCGGAGGCTCTGGTGGCTTGGCTTTGACCGCCTCGACCTTCTTTGGTTCCTTTCCCTCGGGCGGCTCGACCTCGGGCGGCTCTTCCTTGGGCGGCTCGACCTCGGGCGGCTCGACCTCGGGCGGCTCGACCTCGGGCGGCTCGACCTCGGGCGGCTCG
>CAZUAH010000068.1:0-615 GCA_964617665.1 uncultured Pirellulaceae bacterium | reverse complement strand
ACCTCGGGCGGCTCCGGTGCCTTCTTCGGAGCCTCGGCCAGAACGCGAATCTTGCCGGCGTGACCGGGCGCGATGTAGTCGTCGCGAGTGTAAACGACTGGTTCTTGAGGTTGCGTTGCGGCGCCCGTTCTCGCGGTGCCGCTTGCGCCTTCGGCCTTCTTATCGCCGCCGAGGTAAGCTTTCAGCTTCGTTACTTCGTCATCATCCAGACTTGCCAGCGCAGACCCTTTTCCAGGGATTCCCGCCTTCCGGCAGATCTCCACCAGTTCTTTACTGTCAAGACTCAAATCTTTTGCTAATGCGTAGATCCGCACGGGCACGTCCGCCCTCCCCTTCGAACCACGGTGGACGGCACTCCCGACCCGGCGCGTGATTCGGTCACAGTTGTGAAGTTGTACTAAATCATGTCCGCGACCCTCCTATGTCTGGCTACGCGGAATACTCCGAAAAACCGAACATCGAATCTGCTGGCTGTGCCTGCTCCGAGTGGGGGCCCGCAGACGGCAAATCCGATGAAAATACGGCTCAAGTCGTCCCATCCAGCGGGGCTTCGTCCGGTGAGGCTTCGTCCGGTGAGGCTTCGTCCGGTGAGGCTTCGTCCGGTGAGGCTTCGTC
>CAZUAH010000067.1:0-40466 GCA_964617665.1 uncultured Pirellulaceae bacterium | reverse complement strand
GCCGAGCCTGCAATCGATTGTGGGCATCTAGTATATTGCGCATGGTATCTGATACCTCCAACGAAAAAGGGGACAGGTCCAATTTGTGCGAAGCACCCTTCGGGCCGTTCCGGCAAATTGGACCTGTCCCCTTTTTCTTCTTAGTCCCGGGTTTTTGTGATATCGAGGTTGTAGATCGTGCTGACCAGCATCGTCCACGCGGCCAGTTCCGCAGACGTTACTCCCTCGTGCAACTTCACGCCGTCGCAGAGTTCGTCTGCCAAATCCGAGTTGTCGCGGTAGATCGTTCCCAGATCTTCAACCATCTTGAGAAACGTCTCGGTCTCCTCGGCATCTGGCAGTCTCGATGTAATGGTTTCGTACACGGCAGCCAGTCGATCAGCGGACTTTAGCGATCGGTCCGACATCGTCTCGTGGGCCAAGTGGCGGGCCGCCTTCAAGTACTCCGCCTCGTTCATCAACAACAACGCCTGGAGCGGAGTGTTCGTACGCTCGCGGCGAGCAATACATGCCTCGCGCGACGGAGCATTCAGAATGGTCATTTGCGGCGGCGGCATACCTCGCTTCCAGAACGTATAGACGCTGCGACGGTAGATCTTGTCGCCCGTATCGGGTTCGTAGTCGCGAGGATACGAACTGGGCATACTCACCGTCTTCCACAGGCCAGCGGGCTGTGGTGGCTTGACGCTCTTGCCGTACAACTGGTCGTTTAACAGGCCGCTGGTGGCCAGCACTTGGTCACGTATCACTTCCGCATCCACACGGAAGCGAGAGCCCCGCGCCAACAGGCGATTCTCCGGATCGCTTTCGAACTGTTCAGGCAAAGCCTTGGATGACTGCTTATAGGTCTCGGACATCACGATTTGCTTTACCAAAGCTTTGACATCCCACCCAGACTCGACGAAGGAGACGGCCAGGCAATCGAGCAGCCCCGGATGGCTTGGCCATTCGCCTTGGGCGCCAAAATCCTCCGACGTCTTCACGATGCCGACACCGAACAACTGCTGCCAGAAGCGGTTAACCGCAACTCGTGCGGTCAACGGGTGCTCGGCGGACACGAACCAATCGGCCAAGTCCATGCGGGTCTTCAGCCCGTCCTTCTTCTTCATCGGGGGAAGAAAGGCCGGCGTATCACGCTCGACGACTTCCCCAGGATCGTCGTACACGCCGCGAATAAGGATGTGGGCGGGCCGTCTGTCGGCCTTCTCTTTCATGACCATTGCCACGGGGATCGCGGCCTCGAACGTCTGCTTCTCGGCCTTGGTCTTCGCAAGGGATTCCTTCGCTTGCTTCAACTCCTCGGCCAGCGTCTTCTTCTGTGCGTCGTCGTCCGCCTTACTCACTCGCTGTTCGATCTGCTTAATCTGTGCCTGAACTTCCTCGATCCGACGTTCCAACTCGCCGAGCCTTGCTTCCTGCTCTTCCGTGGCCAGGCTGACGTATGGCGGTTGCAGGCCTCGTTGAAAGTCCGTGCCCGAACGGCCGCCGGTTTCCGGCGCGGCGTCCAGGTTATTGAAGAAGGCGAACAGCGAATAAAAGTCTCGCATCGTTACCGGATCGTACTTATGATCGTGACAGACCGCGCACTGCACTGTCAGACCCATGAACGCGGTGCCCACAGCCGTGACTCGGTCGACGACGTTTCGTGTGTAGCTTTCCTCCGGAAGTGCCGTCCCCCGGTCGATTATCAGGTGCAGCCGATTGAAGCCGGATGCAACAAACTGATCCTGGGTCGGTTCGGGATAGAGGTCACCCGCGAGTTGGTAGCTGACGAATTCGTCGTACGGCAGGTTCTGATTGAACGCGCGGATCACCCAGTCTCGATACGGTGTCATCTCGCGATAGTGGTCATGGTGAATGCCGTTCGTGTCGGCGAAGCGGACCAGGTCGAGCCAATACTTGGTCATGTGCTCGCCGTACTGCGGCTTGGCCAGCAGTCGATCCACCAGACGCTCGTAGGAGCCCGCAGATGTATCGGCGAGAAAGCTCTGAATCTCCTCGCGCGTCGGCGGCAATCCGGTCAAATCGAGACTCAGCCGCCGGATCAACGTGCGCCGGGCCGCAATCGGGTTTGGTGCCAAGCCTTCCGCTTTGAGTCTGCCCAGAACCAACCGGTCTATTGCCTGACGACTCCACCGCGGGTCGTCGATCTCCGGCAGCGCCGGTCTTCGAGGCGGCACGAACGCCCAAAAGTCTGCGTACACCGCCCCTTCTTCGATCCAGCGCTTGATGATCCGTTTCTCGTTAGCGGTCAACGGCTTCTTGTTGGAATCCGACGGTGGCATCACGTCGTCATCTTCGGATGTGATCCGGTACCAAAGCGAGCTGTCCTCGACGGCCCCCGGTTCAATAGCCTGATGCGCACCGGCCGGCCCTCCTGCTTGATCCAGGCGAAGGTCGCCTTGCCGATCATGTTCGTTCGGGCCGTGACATTGGAAGCAGCGGTCCGAGAGGATAGGGCGAACATCACGGTTGAAATTGATTGTTTGCTCCGCCACGCAGATGGCGGGAAAGGCCAGGATGCAGAATGTGATGAGTGTTAGCTTCATACGATCAGCCACTTTCGCGATTCAATATAAGCGTTTTTAAATATGTCTTTCGTGACAGCATAGTGCCTGACGCGTGGACTGTGAAGAAGGCGCATCGCGGTAAGCCAGAGAACGGCTTCGCCGTTTATCTTCATTCCTCACAATCTGGCTCTAAAGTCATTCCACAACGGCCGTTCCCCACTCGGCAGGCTCCAGGCGACTTTCATGTGACACATCGCGTGTCACATTGGCTGTGAAGCTGTTGTTACTCCAGTAGGCACGAGCCGCGATGAGGCTGCCGGTGGGGTCAGGAGAGCGGCCCACAGACTAACGTGGCAAGGCAGGCGGAGATGGCAAGGTGGAGTCGGATTTGTCCCATGTTGTGGTTTCCGTGTCAGAACTTCAGTTGTGCAGTCTTGTGGACATTAGCCTCTGGCATTATTGACCTCTTGGCGGAAGGCTACAGAATGGTTTCAGTTTGCAGGTACGGGCGCGACTCCTCGATCGGAAGCTGCGCCAATTCCAGGCACACATGAATGTGGTACAGACAATGGCTGCCGGCATCAAGCAACTTGCGTTGAATCATGACTGGTCGAAAGCACGATCCTGGCTGTTGGTCGTTTTTGCCTGGATTACTATCGACAGCCGTGCGCGTTGCGAAGAGCCTCAGCCGCTGCCTTGGATCGAAGGCAGCACGACACTGGCGATTCTGCCTGATACGGAGCGTTACTCCGACGATTATCCACAGTACTTCGAGGCTCAGACCAATTGGATTGCCGAAAACTGCCGAGATCGCAATATCGTCTACGCCGTACACCTGGGCGACATTACTCAACATAACGCCCCACAGGAATGGAATGTCGCCCGACGATGCCTCGACCTGCTTGAAGGCCGTGTGCCGTATGCGCTGGTGCCGGGCAATCATGACTACGACGACAATGCGCCTAAACGCGACACGACACTGCTGAGCAAGTATTTTCCTTTGGAGAACATTCAGAAATGGCCAACTTTCGGCGGAGTCCAACTCGAGGGCAGGCTCGACAACAGCTATCACTTGTTGAGGATCGGCAAACGCGACTGGATAATTCTTGCATTGGAGTGCGGTCCTCGCGATGAAGTGGTCGAATGGGCCAACAAGGTGCTGGAGCAGCATGCCAATCGGTTGGCGATCATTGTCACGCACGCCTATCTGTTCCGCGATAGCACCCGCTACGACCACAAATCAGGCCGTTCCCAACGTGCCAGCCCGCATGAATGGGGAAACGATGGCGAACAGTTGTGGCAGAAACTCGTTCGTCGGCACCCGAACACAATGATCGTGCTCAGCGGTCACGTTTCCACCGGCGGACTGGGCTATCTTGCCAGCGAAGCGGACCGCGGGAACAAAGTCCACCAGATGATGGTCGATTACGAGAAGATGCGCGGCGGCGGTATGGCTTACATGCGCTTGCTGGAGTTCTTACCCGATGGAAGAACAGCGCAAGTGAGAACCTACTCGCCGGCCCTGAAGAGCACGAGGAAATTGGAACTCGAAGAGTTTCGCTTCACGCTCAAGTTCGCTGATTCGTGATACAATCAGCGGAGACAATCATCGCGCGGTAAACCGAAGGTGATGACGTATGACAGTATCAACTCCATTCAATTCGGTCTTGTGCCGAGTCGCACTAAGCGGAGTTGAGTATTGTTTGCTCGGTTCGATGCTGGTGGTGGGCCGGTCATTTCCAGGTCTCTGCACCACCAACCGCGCAGTCGTCCCTAAGCACTGCTTAGTGACGATGCTCGTGGAAGCCGTGCTGGCGACTGCTTTGGCGACCGCAGCCGAACCAGACTTTCTTGCCGCGCACACGCGAGCCGTCGCGGCGAACCCCGAGGGGGCGAGCCTTGCGATTGAGATTGTCGATCCGCAAGCTCGATTCCGCGTTGGGCAGTTGATTCCTCTGGATCTTGTGTACACGTTCGGTGAACCGAGCAAGTTTCTGATCAACGACGGATTGGCGCGCGGATCGGGGACCGCTCGGCTGCTGGAAGTATTCCGTGTCTCGCCTCAGGCGGGGACTCGTCAGCGGACTTGGGACGAGCCGAACTTCTATCACTGGGCGGGCGGCACGCCGCGGATGCCCAAGGCCGGTCGCGTTTACCGCTGCCGCGTCTACCTAAACGAATGGCGACGCTTCGACAAGCCAGGTAAGTATCGCTTCTACAGCACAAGTGCTCGCGTCTGGAGACCGAAGTTCTCGCCGCCCCGCAACAACGACCTGCGGCTAACGTCGAACCTGCTGGAGTTGGAGATCTTACCAGTCACGAGCCAATGGCAGGACGAACAACTTCGAATGGCCGTCGAGGTTCTCGATCGCCAATCCGACGACACACAAGAGCACGGCGCGTTACGCCGCGAGGCGCTGCGACGATTGCGGTATCTGGACACCGAGGCCGCAACACGCGAACTGGCGCGTCGTCATCCAGGCCGCAACAAGGACGAGAAGTATGACATCGAGGTGGGGCTACAAGAGTCGCGGTACAAAGCCGCCGCGGTCGAAGAATCGAAGCGACGCCTGGACATTCCCGATTTCGTAGTGGCTACCCCATTCCTTTCCCAATTGGTGCATCTGGCTGCCGACGTCCAAGTGCCAATCGACTACCGGGCATTTCGGGACGGAAAAGGCTCGCGCGAGGAACTCGATCGGCTCAGGAAGGCACATCGCGCCGCGGAAAAAAGGTTCTTCGTCGAATTCTTCCACGCCGCCTGGACCGTTGCCGAGATGAAAGAGCCGCTGGTCCGGGCGCAATCGCTGTTCGAACTGTTCCAGTTCGGAAGCTACAGCCACATGCGCGACGAGGCACTGCTGACCCCCAAGCGACTGGCACAAATCCGAGCGGCGGTTCTGCCGGTATTCGAGCATCTTCCGGAACGTGATCAGCAGCAACTGTTGACCTCGCACTGGAAGCGGTTCGGCGGAGTCGACTTCCTGCCAGCGTTGCGTAGGTTCATCACCATCGCTCCCCAACGTGAAGAAGGGGCTGCTTTTGCCTTGCCGATCGACGAGTCCCTTCGCCGCTTTCTCGAACTCGCACCCGAAGAGGGGCGCGCGCTGATCCTGGCCGAACTCCGACGTTCCAGACCGCGAGCCACGCTGAAATCGCTGACCCTGCTACCGGATCAGCCGATTGCCGAATTGGACGACTCGCTTGCCACTCGGCTGGAAGAAGGCATGGACGATTTGCACGAGAGCGAGTTGGCCGCGGCGCTGGTAGCTCGCTACGGTTCGGCAGCTATTTACGACCGCGTGCGCAGATTGTACGGCAACGAAGTCAAAGATTGGCTATCTGACGAGCGAATCTCGATGCTCGCCTACCTCGTGCGTCACAATCCACAAGAAGGCGGACGGTTGGTGGAACAAGCACTCGATGCCAGGAGAAAGACGGGCCGCTATTGCACCGTGTTAACCGACGCGGCCGGCGTTCATATGACGGCCGAGTTGGAACGGATTGCCATCGAGCGTCTGGACGACGAGAACTTGGAGATCGCGGGCGACGCCGTGCGGCTTCTCAAGAGGTACGGTTCTGCGGCGGCGGAGCAAATCATCTGGCAGAGATTCGAGAGGTGGCAGGCCGAGTGGAGAGACCACGTCGGGGAGTTGAAAGTCGTCGACAGCGGTTCTCAAACAGATCCGCAAGTTCGCTTCGAGCGTGAACTCGTCAACGCGCTGATCCGCGGTAAGAGTTGGTTCACGGGTCCTCCCATGTTGAAACGCGTGCGCTCACTTTGTCTGAGCAAGCCGAACCGGAAGATGGTCGATTTCGATCTCGATCGGTGGCGCGAACCGGTGGCCATTCAATTCAGCTCGGGCAGCGAAAGCGAATTCCTCAACGCCCGCCCGTCGTATCAACGCGGAAGGCCGGCCTACGACTGTTGGTACGTAGCTCAGTACTCCGCCTACTCGCTGGTCGACCTCAAGAAGCTGCTGGCGCGTTTTCCCAAGGGCACAACGCTCAGCTTTCCAACCGGCATGCTGACCGACGCGCAAGCCGAAGAACGGCTCTTCACCGACCTGAAACAGCACGTTGCATCACACGGACTGAAACTCGTCAAAAGGCCACGCCCCGAGTGACGCTCGACCCAACGGACGACATTCTTCTTTCACCACCTACGAGGAAGCCTTGGATCGCTTCGATACGTGCTTGGAACGACAAGCGTCTCGAACCATCGAAGGACAGCATGTATGATGGATGGCCGGTCAGACTCTCCAATCCTACCCACAGAAAGGCAATCAAATGCGAAGACGATCCCAATTCACTCGATTGATAGCGACGATTGCGTTGGCTGTTGCTACGGAAACCTGTTTTGCCCAATCCGCTCAAGAATTGGTGGATGCGGCAGGATTCAAAGGCGGCGTTGTCGTGCATGTCGGATGTGGCGATGGGGCCTTGGCCATCGAGATTCATCGAATCGTGCCGAACAGCCTGGTGCACGGGATCGACGTGCAGGCGTCTCAGGTTCAGCAAATCAGATCGAACCTGTTCGACAAGGGTAGCGACGGGAAAGTCACGTTCGGTGGATGGGATGGCAAGACCGTTCCGCTTGTCGCTGACTTCGTCAACCTGCTTATCATTGGAGATGGTCAAACGGTAAGCAGCCAAGAAATCAACCGTGTGCTGGCTCCGGGCGGTACAGCCGTGATGATCAAAGGCCGTGAGTTGGAGACCGTTTCCAAATCCAGACCGGCTGATATCGACGAATGGACCCACTACCTGTACGGCGTGGATAACAACCCTGTATCCAAAGACAAACGCGTCAAGCCGCCGCTCTATCACCTGCAATGGGTCGGCAGTCCCCGCTGGGCACGGCACCACGACGTCATGTCAAGCTTCTCGGCCTGCGTGAGTGCCGACAACAAGGTATTCTACGTCTTTGACGAGGGCCAAGCTTTTTCGCCGTTCCTGCCCAGCGCCTGGAAACTTGTTGCCCGGGACGCGTTCAACGGCACTATCTTGTGGAAGAAAGATATCTCGCGGTGGTTCCCCAACCTGCATGGGTTGAAAAGCGGTCCAGCCACGCTGCCAAGGCGGATTGTTGCCGTGGGAAAGAAGGTCTACGCCACGCTAGGAATCGAAGCGCCGGTATCCGAAATTGACAGCGCGACGGGCAAGACACTGCGTGTTTTGGAGAACACGGCCGGCACGGACGAGATACTGTTCGAGAACGACTCGCTGTACTTGGTCGTAGATCGAACTCCGAACAAGGAAGAACTGTCGCGATATCCAACGCCGGGTTTGAGGGCATGGCCGATTCGGGAGAAGAGTGTCGTCAAGTTCGATTTGCAGGAAGACAAGATCGCTTGGGAGAAGACGTTCCCGTGGGTGGCGCCGCTTTCCGCCGCCATGGATGAAAGCCAAGTCTATTTCTATGACGGCGAGCGCGTAAGAGCAATCAGCAAGGATGCAGGAGTGCAAGTCTGGGCGTCGATCCCGCTGCCAATCCGCGAGAATACCTCGTTCAACTTCGGTCCCGCTTTGGTGGTCAATCGAGGCGTGGTCGTCTACACGGGCGGCGAAAATCCGGTGCGGGATTACGGTTCGAGGGAGCAGATGTTCGGCCTTTCAGCGAAGGACGGCAAGAAGCTGTGGGAAGCCTATCATCCGGCTTCCGGATATCGTTCGCCCGAAGATTTGTTTGTTGTCAACGGCACCGTTTGGGCCGGGGACGTGACCGCCCACCGTTGGGTCGAAGAGATGGGTTCGACGGGCGTGTTTTACGGAACAGATGTTGAAAGCGGCAAGACGAAGGTCGAATTCGGTGCCGACAAGGACGCTTATTGGTTCCACCACCGTTGCCACCTTGGCAAGGCAACCGAGGATTACCTGTTAATGTCCCGGACCGGCATCGAGTTCATTGACATGAAGAACCAGCAGTGGACCCTGCACCATTGGGTCCGAGGCGCCTGTCTGTATGGCATCATGCCAGCCAACGGAATGGTCTACGCGCCCCAGCATCCGTGCGCGTGTTACATCGGAGGCAAACTTTTCGGCTTCAACGCCCTGGCAACCAAGGACAAGAACAACGTAGTCCTAAAAACATCGCCGGAAGAAACCCGCTTGACCACGGGCCCCGCGTACGAATCACCCGACACTCCGACGCAGTCAACGTGGCCGACCTACCGAGGCGACAATCGCCGAAGCGGCGCGACTGGCGAAGGCGTTGCCGAAACGCTCAAACAGAACTGGTCGGTTAAATTGCCCGGAATCGCGACTCCTCCGGTCATCGCCGACGGCAAGGTTCTTGTATCCCTGAAGAACAAACAAGCTCTCTATGCCTTGGACGCAGACTCGGGCAAGACGGTCTTCCGTTACTTCCCCAGCGGCCGAATCGACTCGCCACCGACCGTTAGCGGAAATCGGATCTACTTTGGCTCGACGGACGGACATGTGTACTGCCTGAGCTTGGATGGCGGTGCGCTCGTGTGGAAATACCAGGCTGCGCCCAGCCCGGTGAACCACATGTTCTTTGAGAACATCGAATCGACTCATCCCGTTCACGGGACCGTCTTGGTGCGGGAGGACCGGGTGTATACCGTCAGCGGTCGTTCGATGTTTGTGGATGGCGGAATGCGTTTCCTGATTCTCGACGCGAAGACCGGCGAGAAGATCGCCGAACACGTCATGGACGACAGGGTGCCGGGCGCGGACGAGGAATTGCAGATGCACCACGAGTTCCTGAACATGCCGATGGCCTTACCCGACATCCTTTCCTGTAGCGAAGACAAGATCTTCATGCGATTCCAGGAATTCGACTTGAATGGGTACCGCCTGGCGTTGGACTTCCCGCGCAAGCTCTACGCAAGAGACATGGAGGACAAGAACAAATCGTTCGAGTCGCTACAAGATCAAAAGGGCAAGGACGCGCACGTGTTCAGCGGCACCGGTTTTCTCGACGACACATGGTGGCACCGCACGTACTGGGTTTACGGCAAGAACTACGGCTCCGGTTGGCCGGGCTACTACCTGGCCGGCAAGAATACACCCGCAGGCCGCATCCTGTCGTTCGACAAGAGTGGCATCTATGGCTGGGGCCGCATGAAGCAGTACTTCAAATGGTCGAAACAGTACCAGTACATGCTCTTTGCCACCGACTACGACTACCAGCAGAAGTGGGCACGGGCCGTTCCCATTCTGGTTCGCGCCATGGTCAAGGCGGGCGATCGTCTGCACATCCTCGGTCCTGAAGAGCTGATCAACCAGGAGGACGCCTTCAAGACAATCACCACGCCGCAGACGCAAGAGATGCTCGCCAAGCAAGAGGAAGCCATGCGTGGCAAACTTGGCGCGGTACTACTAAACGTGAATGCCTCGGACGGCACAATCGACTCTGGCTACAGGCTTCCGACGACTCCAGTGTTCGATGGACTGGTCGCGGCAGGCGGCCGCATGTATGTCGTTCTGTCAGACGGCACCGTCACGTGTCTTGATGCGGAAGGCGAGTCGCTGACACAAATCGCGCAATCCGAAATCGCCGACTACAACGCCAACTCCGCACTCAGAACCAAGCCGGCGCGCAAGCCGAAATCGCCTCGAAAGGGTTCCGCGAAAAAGTAAAGGCGTCTTAACACGACAGTCACCGGAGAACCACCATGCACGTTAGGTTGCAGGCCACAGTTCTTGCCCTTGTCGCGATCTGCGCCTCGAACGCCTGGTCAAATGATGCTGGAGCTGAAGCGGATCCGAGCAGCCCTCTATTATGCGTAGGTGTGACGGGCGATCAAACGCCCGTGAAGCTACGTGGCAATGTCAAACAACGGGACGACGGCACGTTCAACTTGCCGGCGGGCGCGCCTTGGGGTTGGATCGCCGTCGGGCCCAACGAGCGACCGATGCGGCAGCTTGAGCAGTTGCGGTCGTTCACGATCTGCGGTTGGGCCCGGCCGATAAGCTTGGACGTGGGATCGGGAGGCAACCGTATTGCGTTCAATTTGAACTACAATCGCGACGGCTTCGATCTGGTCCACCTTCGGGGCGGGCGACTCCGTTTGGCTGTGAACGAGTGGCCGGATGGAGTCAACAACGACTCGTCGTCGGACAAGCTCGAAGTGGGCAAGTGGACGTTTTTTGCGGTGGCATACGACGGCACCAAGTCGTCGGACAATGTGCGCTGGTATTTCGGCGCACCGAAGACCGCCGCGGCACTGGACAGGACAACATCGTACGGCGCCGGGCCCACCGGCGCGGGCAGCGGTGTGCTGACCATCGGCAACTATAATCCCACGATCCACCGCCACGGCACTGATCGCCAATTCCGCGGACAACTTCACGGCATCCAGATCTTCGGTAGCCGCACTGGATCGGACGGGGCGCTGAGCCTGCAAGCTATCCGAAAACTCCAGGCCAATGTAAAAGCATCGCCCGACTTCACGGCCGAAGTACCTGACGATTTGGCGCGGACCGCAATGATGACGCAATCCTCGCACCGGTCCGACGAAGCCGTGGTCGGCTTGACCGTGCCTCAGCCTCCACCCGGCACATTGCCGCGCATTATCGCCACGACGGACGGCGAGATTGACGACCGTTGCTCGATGGTCCGCTTCCTGCTTTACGCGAACGAGTGGGACATCGAAGGCATCATCCACTGCAGCTCCAAGTTTCACTGGAAGGGCAATGGCAAAGACGTCAAGCGACACAATTGGGCCGATGAAGTGTGGCTCGACGAACAGATCGACTTGTACAAGGAGGCGTACCCGAACCTGTCGCAGCATGACGTAGGATTCCCCACGGCAGATGCGCTCCGCAAGCTCGTCTATACCGGCAACGTGGTCAACGTCGGGGACATGAGCCAGGACACGTCCGGTTCGGACCGGATTGTCGAAGTGTTATTGGACGACGAAC
The DNA here is from genome assembly GCA_964617665.1 of uncultured Pirellulaceae bacterium. Lineage (GTDB taxonomy): Bacteria > Planctomycetota > Planctomycetia > Pirellulales > Pirellulaceae > JADHUC01. The sequence continues at coordinate 29,064 of CAZUAH010000067.1, read as the reverse complement.
CCGGTCCGGTCTATCTCCAGGCTTGGGGCGGCACCAACACCATCGCTCGCGCGCTGTGGAAGATCCAGCACCACCACCCCGATCAAATGGAGAAGGTGTCCAACAAGGCGATCATCTACATCATCCTTGACCAGGACAGGACCTTCCGCGAGTACATCCAGCCGAACTGGCCGAAGCTTCGGGTGTTGGGCAGCTTTCGGCAGTTCGCGTGTATCGCCTACCGCTGGGACCGAATAATCCCCGAGCCGCAGAAGAGCTTTTTCGAGAAGTCTTGGATGGAGGAGCACATCCTCAGAAAGCACGGCCAACTGTGCGCCATCTACGAGGCCCGCGAAGGGGCGTTCCGATCGGAAGGCGACTCGCCCTCGTTTATGCATCAGATCGACGTGGGATTACGAAGCCTCGAACATCCTGGCTGGGGCGGTTGGGGAGGTCGTTTTGTCCAGGAAAGCTCCGGCAGCAATGTCTGGCGCGGGGCCAAGGACGGCGGTAACCTGGACAAGCCAATCTGGCGCTGGGCCGAAGCGTTCCAGAACGATTGGGCTGCACGCGCCGACTGGTGCGTCACGCCGAAATACGCCGACGCCAACCATCCGCCGATTGTGAAAGCTGCGACATTGGACATCACCTCCAAGCCGGGCGAAACGATCACGCTAGACGTCAGCGACTCGAGCGATCCGGATAGCGACAAGCTCACGTACAAGTGGTGGCAATACGGCGAAATCGACACATATCCCGGCAACGTGGAAATCGCTGATGAAGACAAAGCCACAACAACTGTCGTCATCCCGCCGGACGCCAAGGCCGGTGAGACAATCCACATGGTCGCCGAAGTGACCGACGACGGTTCCCCACCGCTGACCCGCTATGCGCGCGTGGTGGTTTCGGTTGAGCAAGAGTAGCCCGCATTCCCTGAACACGGAGACATGTGATGCGATTTCGATTCGAACTCGTCGGCGTCTTGGTGGCGACAGTGTTTTGCGTCCATGTGGCTTCGGCCAGCGACGTTTCGGCGTTGCGACTTGTTCCGTTTCCCAAAGAGATCCGTGCGCACGACGGGACATTCGATCTGGGGCGCGATCTGACCATCGAGGCTTCGTCTGAATCGGTCGAGTCTCTTGCAGAGATGATCGGCGCGGACTTGAAGCGTGCGGGCTTGCCGACGCCAAAGACTCGTCGAGTGGAATGCGATGTTCCGTATTTGCGGCTGACAACGCTGGAAGGCGTTCGGCCGACTTCGATGCAGTTTCGCGATGGGGCCACGCCGGAAGACTACGCGCTGGAGGTGCGACCCGACGCTGTCGTTTGCACGGGATGCGGCGAAGCTGGTCTCTTCTATGGTGTGCAGACGGTGTGCCAACTGATCCGGGCCAATCGTCGCGATGGCGGTTTGCCCTGCTTGTCCGTGAAGGATTGGCCTTCGCTGCGCTGGCGGTGTTTTCAAGACGACATGACGCGCGGCCCCAGCTCCAAGCCGGAAACGCTCAAGTTCGAGGTGGCCACGGGCGCGCACTTGAAGATGAATCTGTTCACCTACTACATGGAGTACCAATATGCCTTCAAGAAGCATCCACTGATCGGTCCGGAAGAGGGTTCGCTGACTCCGGAAACACTCGCCCAACTGGTGGACTATGCGAAACGGTTGCATGTGGACATTTTGGGCAACCAACAGTCGTTCGGGCATTTCGCGCACATCTTGAAACATGAGGAATACGCTCATCTGCGCGAAACGTCCTACCTGTTGTGCCCGGTCAAGGAAGAGAGCTACCAGTTGCTGGATGATTTGTACTCGGAGGTCTGCCCCATCCTGCCGTTTCCGTTTTTCAACGTTTGCTGCGACGAAACGTATGGATTGGGCACGGGCCCGTCGAAGGAACTGGCCGAGGAGATCGGCACGGGCGGTGTCTACGTCCAGCACATCCGCCGCGTTCACGACCTGCTGAAGGACAAGCACCAGAAGCGGATGATGATGTGGGGCGACATCATCCTGCAACATCCGGACCATTTGGACGAGGTCCCGAAAGACACCATCATGCTGACGTGGGGCTACGGGGACAGGCCTAGCTTCGAGCATCAGATCATTCCGTTTGCCGAGTCCGGCTACGAGTTCTTCGTCTGCCCCGGCGTGAGCAATTGGAGTCGTATCCTGCCGGACTTTGGAGTGGCCACAAATAACATCTACCGCTTCGTGCGCGACGGCGCCAAGCACGGTGCATTGGGCATGCTGAACACGGCCTGGGAGGACGATGGCGAGGCGCTGAACGCGCCCAAATGGCATGCCTACGCTTGGGGTGCCGAATGTGCCTGGAACGCTTCGACCACGACCCCCGAGCAGTTCAACCGCCGTATCGGTGCCGTGCTCTTTGGCGAGTCGGACGATCATTTCGGCCGAGCCGTTGAACTGTTAGCCAAAACGCATCGCCTTCCCGGCATGCAGGGCATGAACAACAAGCGGTTCTGGCAGGACGACTTCCCACCGCGAATGAAAACAGCCACGGCGCGCGATTCGGCCGCTAGTTTGCTAGAAGTCGTGCGTCCGGCAATCGAGCATCTGGAAACCTGCAAGGAGCAGGCGACCGTCAACAGGGAGTTGCTGGACTACTTCCTGTTCGGCGCACGCCGCATGGAACTGATCGGCCAACGAATGCTCGATGGATTGGAAGCCGCAGAGCTGTACACACAGGCTTACGAAACGTCCCCAGACAAGGCCGTCGCTTTGTTGGCCAACGTTGAGGAACTGGTACAACAGAACCGTGAAACCTACGAAACGCTCGGCAGCCAATTCGAGCAGCTTTGGCTCAAGGAGAGCAAGCCCTTTGCCCTGGACCGGACGATCGCGCGTTATCAGAGCACGCTGAAAAGGTATGACGACTTGGCGAAGCATCTGGCGGAGGCACGAGAAACGGCCGAGTCCGGCCAGCGTCCGCCCCGACCGGAAGCTCTGGGATTGACGCAAGCGGAAGGGCACAGTCGCCGCACTCGGCCTCACCGGATCGAATCTACGCCGTTGGAACCCGACGTGCCGTGGACCGTGCCAACGGCAACGCACCGCTTGGGGCTGATAGTCAATACCGGTTCAGTTGAACGTTCCAACCTGCCGATCGAGCTGGACGTAGAGTTGCCGGCCGATCTAACTTCGCGGCACGTCCGGGCGTTTCGCCTGAGCGATGAGGGCAAGCCGAACGAGACTCTGGCGCAGCTTGATCCATCGGATAAGCCTAACAAGACGCGGCTTACGTTGATGGTCGCAGGGCCACTTGCCAAAGGCTCGCAGACTTCAATCCACGTCTACTTGGGGCTCAGCGAACTGCCACAGGCACTTCCGCACGCTGTGTCGACCGTAGATGCAGACGAGGGCATGAAGTGGATTGAAAACGACAAGGTCCGATTGCTGCTGGGCCCCGAAGGCGGCCACGTCTATCGTTGGGAAGTCAAATCTCTTGACAATCGCGACCTGACCATGCCCGGCCAGACTGGTTGGACCGGCTTTGCCGACGCTGGTGGAATTCATCGGTCGGCGCAGAACGAACTTGAATGTACCGCCCGCGGCCCCGCCCTCGTTCGCTATCGGTGTACCGACCCAGCGGGCCTAAGCAAAACCGTCAGCCTGTTCGGCGGCGTTTCGTGGACGGATGTCGATTTGAACTACGGGGTCGAGTACTACTGGGATTTCGATACCCCTGAAAACTTTGCGGGCGATGGGCCGACGCCTGGTACATACCTATTTTCCAATGGCGCGACCGGTCCCGTAGGTCGGATGGCCGACGGTGTTCCAGCGCAGGTGAAGGCCGGGAACGTCCATTGGGGAATCAAGTTCAACGACGACCGACTTGCCCTCGGCATCACGACCCCCGAGATCGCCGCCCATCACTGCATTGGCCCGGGAAGCGGTTCCGGTGGCGTCGGAATCGAACGGTCGCGGCCCGTAAGCCACTTCGTAACGTTCGCAGGCCAACTGAACGCCGAGCCGCGCGAGGTCATGGAGAGGCTGCGACAAACCCTGGACTTTCGTAACCAGCCCGAGGTGATCCTGTACGCGGTTCAGCCACGAAGCGAGGAGTGATCGGGCTCGCTCTTCGGATCGCGAAGAACACAAACCTCTTCGTTTAACCCCGAGCCGAAGGCGACGGTCGTGGCACATCAAGCCGCCCACAACAACCGTCGCCTTCGGCTCAGGGTTAAACGGTATTGCTGACAACGGCTTCGATAGGAGCGCGAGACCGTGAAGCGTGGAATTGATCATTTGGTCCTCTGCGTATCGAATCTTGACCGTGCGGCTGCGTTCTATCAGCGGCTCGGCTTCACGGTCACACCTCGCGCTGAACATCCGTGGGGAACGGACAATAGGCTCGTTCAACTGAATGGCTGTTTCTTGGAACTGCTTACCGTCGCTCGCCCCGAGCTGATACCAGCGGCCACGGAGAAGAAGTTCAGCTTTGGCGCATACAACGCGGAGTTTTTATCGCGCCGCGAGGGCATGTCCATGCTGGCCTTTGAAAGCCGTGACGCCCAAGCGGATCGAAACGAATTTGTTGATCGGGGATTGATCCCCTTCGAGAACTTTCATTTCGAGAGATTGGCGACTTTACCAGACGGTACGAGTGTCCGAGTTGCGTTCACCTTGGCCTTCGCTACCGACCCGCGGATGCCCGAGGCCGCCTTCTTCTGCTGCCAACAGCATGCACCGCAGTACTTCTGGAAACCCCAGTATCAGTCGCACGCCAACGGTGCGGAGACCACAGACGAGGTGATCATGGTGGCCGAAAAGCCAACGGTGTTGGCGGATTTTTTCTGTAAGATCCAGGAACGAGAGAATGTCGAAGTGAGTGGCGACGACCTCTCCGTGACCACGCCTCGTGGCCAGATCGTAGTCCTCTCGCCGGAAAACGCTCGTCAACGTTTCGGAGGGACGGACTTCTCCGTTGTCTCCAGCAAGCCCCATTTCTTTGGCTTTGCCGTTCACGTTCCCGATCTCGACCGCGTCGCGAGCCACCTGCGTGCAAACGATGTGTCTTTCAGGTCTGACGCCAAGGCGATTCAAGTGAGTCCGAACGACGCCTTTGGTGTGCTTATCGAGTTTCGGGCTTGAGCGAAGACTGAGAGCAAAGGGGATTCTCCAATTGGGAGGCCCATTTTGTGGCATCTCTCGTCGCGGTGTGATAAGGTAGCGTCGCGAGTTACAGCGGAATCACTAAGAATGACTCAGGACAGGTGGAGGGGAATGACTATGCACCGACCGAAACTAGTGGCATCGAGTCTGCGGCAAGTCCTCTTGGCGCTCATGCTGGCCATGCTGGCTGGCATGGTGGCTTTGTCCGACGTCGAAGCCCGCGACTACGGCAAGGTCGAGCTGATTCGCGATACGTGGGGCGTGCCACATGTCTTCGCCGAGACTGATGCGGGAGCGATGTATGGATTGGGATACGCAACGGCCGAAGACCGCGGGTTCCAGATGCACTACACCCTGCGCATCATTCAAGGCCGGCTGGCCGAAGTAGTCGGCGATGTGAAGAAGACGCGGCGAAATGAAACGGCCGTACAAAGCGACCGCAAGATGCGAACCTTTGGCTTTGATCGCGCGGCTGACGAGCGCGTCAAGCAGTTGGATGAGGAATCGGTCGCGATGCTGGAAGCTTTTTCCGATGGTGTCAATGACTACTTCGAGCAACATCGCAACGATTTGCCTAATTTGTTCGGTAAAGTGGGACTGGAACCCGAGTCTTGGACGCCTGCCGATTGCATTCTGTCGTGGTGGCACCTAGCCCAGTTTTTCGCCACCGATGGAACCCGTGATTTGATGCACTACCGCAACCTGACCCAAGGTGGCGGACGTAGACGACCGATGCCGCCGTTTCGCGGAGATGGTCGAGGCGACCGCGGGGTGGCGCGAGGTGGTCGTCCCGTGGCTCCCGCGGATCTCACACCCATACCACAAGACGATTCCACGGCAGTCGTCGGCCGAGAGGACGTGACCGACAAGTGGGTTCGGCAAACACATGCATTCCTCAGTGAACATGGACACGAGTCGCCGAAGTCGACCGAGGGGGACGAGAGTGGGCCAAAGTTCAGTCACGCGTGGGTCGTCGACGGCAAGACGAGCGGTACGGGGGCGGCTGTGCTCGTGAGTATGCCGCAAACGCCGGTGACCAACCCTTCGCTGATGTACGAATTCCACATCTGTGGAAAGACCTTCGACGCCCGGGGGATTGGCGTGCCCGGTTCGCCGGTGATCCTCATCGGCTGGAACAAACACGTTGCGTGGGGAATGACGGCGCTGGGTGCTGACCAAGCGGATCTGTTCCGGCTGAAGACTGACGCCGAGCATCCCGATCAGTACGAGTTCGACGGCCAGCGGCGTCCAATTGAGAAGATCAGCGAGGAGGTCAAGGTCAAAGGCGGTCGCACGAATTCGCTGGTCGTTCGCCAAACGCATTTTGGCCCAATCGTGAACGAGTTTGCCTTTTCTCGCCCCGGCGACCCGCTGGTGGCGCTTAAGCGAGTCCCCATATGCGATACGGATCGCGAGACGATTCAGGGATCGCTGGCAATGATCCGCGCCGGCGATATCAAGGACTTCCTTGCGGCGTTGGAAGGGTGGCGATTCCCCTCGGCCAATGTCGTTTTCGGCGACACAAAAGGGAACATCGGCTATTCGACTATCGGCGCGTTGCCTCTTCGGTCATCGAAGGCTTTGGAGGTCGGCGGCGCGGCTCATGATGGATCGGCCACGCAATTCGCTTGGCAAGCGATCATCCCTCAGAAGCTAGTGCCACACGTGATCAACCCTCAGGAAGGGTACTTATTCAGCGGCAATCATCGGCCTGTGGGCTCGTTCTATCCCATTCCGCTGGGCATCCGCACCGGTTCGATGGGCGACAGCTTGCGATCGTGGCGGTTGCGGCAACTGCTGGAGGGCAAAACGTCGATGAGCCCGCAGGAAGTGCACGACATGTTCACCGATTCGACCAACCCGGCACGTCGGGCAATGGCCCGGATCGGCTATCACCTTCGCGACGTGTTGAAACGGGACCTCTCGAAACCCGCTCTGTTGGCCCTAAAGCACCTGGACAGCTGGTACGCCAAAGGATCGCCATCACGGCTGGATGTCCCGGGTGCGGAAGTGGCCATACACATCAACACGCTTTTCCGTCTCGTGTCCACGGATCTGACTGCGGTTTACGGTGGAGGCGAATCGGGACTGAGCCACTTTCTGAAGACCGTCGGGAAACGAATGGACGCCGATCCCAAAGCCGACATCACGCCCCTCGAACAGGACTTCGTCGACCGAGCACTGGCGGGCGCGTGGACAACGGCCGAACGAAACTACGGGTCCGATCCGGCCAGTTGGAACGAAACTGCTCAGCGCCAAGTGACCGAACGCAAGCTTGGTGCCTACGAGAGTTTGGACGGATTTCCGTCGCTGGACGAGTCTCTGGACATGAATTGCCCGCCTATCGCGTGTACCGACGGAGCCACGGTGTTTTCGCAAGGCGGCCAAGCCTACGTGCAATGGGTTCCGATGGACGATGTGGATAGTGCTCGGTCCCTGCTTCCACCAGGGCCATCGGAAGACCCCGACAGCCCGATGCGCGTCGTCAACGTCGACGGCTGGGTGAGCGGCCAGTTGAATCCAGCTCCGCTCAGCAAGAAGGCTGTTGAAGGAATAGCGCAGAGTCGAACGGTCCTGTCACCCACGACTCGTTAGATCGTGCCAGCGCACTTCATCCGCGGCGGAAGCTCGGGAGGGCGAAGCTCCCGCTGAGCCGTTTCCTGCGGTGTGTTGGCGGCTCGGCTGGAGCCTCGCCCTCCCGAATGTGCAAGCGGAAAGACATGTCATTTGCGTCTCGGACAACGTGGAGGCTATTGCGAAAGCACATTCAGTAGAATCCGATCAGCGACCGGATCGTAGTTCGGTTTCGACCGTAGGACGTGGCGGCGGAGGTCGAGCTGTGAGAACAGGATGGAACCTATGCCCGTCGCGGTGGCTACCTCTGCCACCACCGTGTGCTTTGGTTCGCGTACCCAGAGGAGCTTCTTGCCTGCCTGAACCGCGGGTCCCTCGATACTCGCAACCGCCACGGTGCCTGGTAGGCCATTCCAGCGTTTCAGGCATTCAGGATCTACATCGTGAAGCAGCGGGTGCGAAACACCATCGTACGGAAACACGCGCGAACCGCTCGTACGGCCAACCTTGACGTCGCAAAGGTCTCTCCACTTCCACGTTGTCGTTGACATGACCACGACCCGACCTCCGCGGGCGGTGAACCGGCATAACGTCTCGGCCGTTTCCAGTTCCTCCTTCGACAGGTTGCCTGGATTCCATACGGATACAACGTGCTTGACAGGCGAAAGATCCTCCAGGCTTGTAGTCGTCGTCAGCTTCTTGTCTTTGAAGTAGGCAGTACTGGTAGCGTCGCCGCCCAGCACGACGAATGTGCGTTCCTTGGCCGAAGCGGGCACCTCAGGTAGCTTGACCGCGCGGACGAATCGCTGGCTGAGCACGGGACGCCCGTCAAAACCAGTGGTGCGGGCGGTTAACCAATAGGTTCCCTCTTCATTCGGCAGCGCCCATGCGACAGTTGTCTTGCGGAGCGTGTCAGCTTCGAGCGCGTAATCGAAGCTCCATTTGGCCAGCGGCTCTTCAAAACACTTCGCCTCTGGAATGAACTCCGGGCATTCTTTGGTCAGCAGCACGTCGACGTGAATCTTAGCTTTGTCCCACGAGTCGTTGATCAGATAGAGATCCGTGGTCACTTCCTGACCGGTCAGATAGTTGGCGTCGAACAGATCGAAGCTGGCTAGCACCGGAGACAGAGCGCTGTGCCAGCAGGCGGAAACCGGCTGGGCATAACTCGCTTTCCAGACTTCACCGCGTCGTGTCCTGGTCCAGCCCGCGTACATGTACGGCAGTATGGCGTCCACGCGGGCTCGTCGCATCACTTCGGTGTGTTCCATGCCGAGTTGCGCGTAGGCCAACCGATCGGCCTGGACATCGTCATTTCCCGTCCATTGGCACCGAGGCCGGTCGAATACGTTCATGTATTCGCTGTTGGTCACAGTGCGGTCGCCGGCCTGCCGGAACCATCCGTCGATCACAGTGTGCATTTGGCCTTCATGTGTCCAGTGGTTGGTGTTGCCGCACGTATGGACATCGTAGTTTGTCTTGGTGCCCGTTGTTCCGGTTCGCATGGTCGGCCGAGTCGGATCCAGTTCGACCACGAAATCGCGAAACGGGCCAGCTTCCCATTCGTTGTCGTTTCGCGATTCGTTGGACAGAACCCACATGATGACCGAAGGATGGTTCCACAAGCGAGCCATCCATCCTGCTGTGTCGGTCAGGGCGTTGCGGTGAAAAATCTCCCACTCTTCAGGCGTGTACCGATGGTTCCGGTAGTTGTACAACACGGGGAACTCGGCCAAGATCATCGTGCCATGCTCGTCGCAGATGTCGGTCCACAGCCTTGGCGGCGGTTGGGTATGGGTGCGGAAAACGTTCATGCTCATCTCTTTGGCTTCGGTGACCAGGTAGGCTTCCTCCTTCCCAGTGATCACATCGCCCCAGTCCCACTCATGAACGAGGTTCGATCCACGCAACCAGAGCGTGCGCCCGTTTAGTTTGTAGTTGCCATTGACAACGTTGATTTCGCGCATACCGAAGCGGACGTTCACCATGTCAAGGACGTCTTCGCCGTGCATCAGCTTCACATCAGCCACATAGAGGTTACAGGCCTGGGGCGTCCACGGCTTGAAGTCCGGCATAGGCACATCCACATCGAAACGCTCGGCGCCAAGCGGATCGGGCGATGGGATACAACGCGCCGACGTATCGCCGGAGCCGATTACGTCGCCGTCCGGCCACGGCCGCACTTCGGCGACGATTTCCAGGTTGTCCAGACGTTCAATGCCGATAGGCGTTACACGGATTTGCACCTGGCTGCCGGCAAGATTGGGTATTGCCAGCACCCACTTCATGTACGCTTCGTCCGTGAAGTCAAGCCACACGTCGTCGGTCACCGCTGGCATCCGAGGCCGCGATGGCCCCCAAATCAATCCGGCGGGGAACAGGAATTGGCCGCTCTTTGACCGACGCACACCGGCAGCACCGGGGATCTTCAGCACGATCTCATTCTCGCCGGGTTTGAGCACGCCGGCAGGGAGGATGACGTGGTAGGGCCCGGTGGGCTCGTTGTAACCGACCTTTTGGCCGTTGATGAACGCCGTGGCGCCGTAATCGATGCGATTCCATCGCAAGACGGCTAACCGATTCGCCTGAGATTCGGAAACGCTGAATGTCTTTCGCGCCCAAACGAACTTGATACCGGTAGCCGCCTCCTGGCTCCACTGGACGAATCGACCCGGCAGCGAGACCGGACGCCAATCCAGCTTCTTTTGGCCAGTCGATGTTTGTGCCTGTTCGTCTCCCGCGCCCAACGCGAACTTCCATTGGCCGTTCAGCAGGACGGAATCCGCTCGCCGGCCTTCCAGCCCGGGGGCAGTCTGGGCAACACCCAATATCAACACGACCACGACGAGGATTCTCATGATTCGTTCTCCCACATCTCCGCTTTCGCTCTCGTTGCGCTCCGATCTACTATGCGGTTAGCATACTCCTGAAACAATCGTTGGTGGAGTGTCCTGCTCGGAATCACAGACCCATTTCTTCACAGCGGGGGGAGACCGTGAGAGTCCTTTTTCTGCATGTCGTCGCGGTAGTATTGCTGTCTGGGAGTGTGACGCCAGGCGGCGAGCAATCGTATCCTCGGTCGGACCTACTGGCAGAGCCGGCGGAACTCGCCAAACCAGACGTGACCAAGCACTTCGTCATCCTCGATGTGCGCAAAGAGGAAGACTATCTACGTGAACACTTGCTTCGTGCACAACGAGTGGACCACGACGCGTGGAAAGCGGCCTTTGGCGACGGCACGGACGCTGACGGTTGGAGTACAAGAATCGGGCATTTTGGCAACCGCGTCGATGCGGCATCTCATCCATTGGGACATCTGTGGGAGCAGTTGAGCACCAAACGGCGTGAGTGGGACGGCGTCTTGGCATTGTTTCGACGAATCAAGAACGGCCTGGACAGTCAGCCGACGAATGCCAAGAGTTGCTCGGCGTTGGAGCTGTTTGATGCGTTGGTCCAGTACCGCAATACCGTCTTCGGACACGGCGCCAGTCGCGTTGCGTCGTTTTAAGAAAAGGAAATGGGGCCTCTTTTGTTACCGGCGGTTAGTGACCTGCTGGCCGACGGCGTGCTGGACATTTTGGGGCCGAAGGGCAACCGGCTGGTCTTTTTGGTCGAACTCCGAGCGACGGCAGAAAACCGCATGGAACTCGAATTGCGCGAACTGGTCGGGCGCGAAAGCGAACGGGCCGACGCCAGATCGTTGGCGGCCGAGGACGCGGCGACGCTGGCCCCTGGGTGTGTGGCCGACGAATGGCCCGGCCAGCCTGTACCCCTGCGACTCGATCCCTTACTCACGTTTCGCGAGACGGACCTTACCGAGGAGGTCCTCTTCCTGAACCACGATCGCAGTGGACGCCAAGTCGAGTACCTCAGCTACACGACGAACGTAGACGTCAACTCCGCGAAGCCCTGCAATTGACAGAGGAGAAGGCTGAGGATGCCGAGGCCTTCGAGCTGTTGGGCCGAATCATGGGCTCGTTGGCGGAAGAGTTCAGCCGTGGCAACGCTCAAGAGAGGCAGGAGGCGAAAGACCTGTTCGAACGTCGCCTCCGGCTGAACGACGTCCACAAAATCGGCGACGCACGGGGCCAGGCGATGACGCACGGCGGACTAGGCCGATTGGCGTTCTTCTACGAACCGAAGGACATCGCCACAGCAGCGCTCCATTTCCAGAAGGACCTGGAAATCTCCGAGGCCATCGGCGATCAGCAGGGGCAGATTCAGATGCACAGCTTATTGGGCGCATGCGCTTTGGAGAACGACGAGGTGGAAAAGGCGTTGGAGCACTACCAGCGATCGTGGGATCTTTCGCGTGCCCCGATTAGCCGCTTCTTTGCCGGTATCGGACTGCTCTCTTGCCATAGCCGCAAGATGCAGGGTGAACAATTCGACGAAGTGATTCGCCAACTACTCGAATTGGCGCGCGATGGCGTGCCGGATGCATGCGCCGAGGATCTCGTGACAGTGCTCACATCGTCCCCGTCGGATCTGTGCAGCGAAGAAGCTGAGCAGCTTCTGAAAATCGCAAAGGCTGACACCGCACTCGAGACGACAGCCTCTGAGACATCGTCGTGAGTCTTGCGATTTGTCGTTCCCCGCCCTGATCGAGGCGACGATAGACTCTGGGACCTATCGTTCACCTCCAAAGCACATTAGGTGCCCATTGACTCCGGACAGATAGAGACGACCTCGGGCTGCGGCCATCCCGTCGAAGACGGGAATCGTATCAAGCTTCAGTTCCGATAGCTTCTCCCCATTTTCGGCCGACACGGCCCAAAGGGATCCGCCGCTGTTGCCCACGAACGCTTCTTCCTGCGCGCGAAGTCGTTCCTGCACCTGCGGATCGGCAAGTTGCTTCACCGCTTGTTCTTCATCGACCAGATCCGCTGGACCGGCGAAGAACAGCGTGCCTTGTGCCAGGACCATGGCCCTAGCAAATAGCGGGATATCCTGAGTCCAATGGTGGTGTACCCTGCCGCCCGGCTTTCGCCCTCCTTGTTCGACGGCCGAAGCGTCCTTCGCAGCGCAGAAAAGATGATGCTCGATAGGCGTCGTCCAACGATAGAATTTCTGTTTGCGGCCAAATCCGTACACCTTGTCTTTGTCACAAACCAGTATTTTTCCTCCCGGCGTCACCTTGCCCGCTTGAGAATACCCGCCCCAACCGCCCAGGAAGCGGCTACCATAGATCCAGTAGGTCCGATGCCACCACGTATCGTCCAAGAACCCTGTTGGGCTGAACAGATGCGCGTGACCGGGGCGTTGTGTTGAGGGAATTGAGTATCTCTCCGGGTTGCCGCCATAGGGCAGAGCCTCCAGCGGCAATCGCGTGCCGTCGAGTTCAAAGGGCTGCGAACGCATGTAGACCAAACGACCGTCGGTGGTAAGGACGTCCGGAAAGGCGACGGGCATGTTTTGCTGGCGGGCGTAGTCCTGGACCATCTTCCCTCCGGCAGGATCGCTGTCGTCCATTACCGTCTCGGACAGGACTCGCCCTGATTTGGGGTCAAGCCGGTACAGATGCAAACCGCCATCCAGGAACATCGAACGCCCGGCGACGAAGTACAAGACGTCGTCGTGGATCAACACGCTGCCATGAACGGGCCAGACCGATTCCAGCTGCTCGAACGCCATCAGCCGTTGGTCCATCGGAGCCGCGCGGAACTGCCAGACCATCGCTCCATCCGAAGCGCGCAGGCTGTAGACACAACCGTCGGCCGATCCGAACAGAACACGGCCCAGCCAATACGTAGGCGGAGAATCGACACGACCGCCTGTGGTAAATTTCCACAGTTCCTTCCCCGAGACCGCATCGATCGCATGAACTGTATGTGTGTCTATCGACGCCAGAAAAGCGCGACCATCGGCGACAACCGGACTCGTAAGCCGACCGCCAATATCGGCTGACCACGTTTGCGCCAATTCCGCTGGCACCTCCGTAGTCGCACTACCACTACGAGCCACATCACATCGATACGTTGGCCAATCGGTAGAGTCAAGAGTCGAGAGTTGAGAGTCGAGAGATGCGCCGTAGGCGGAGCCACGCTCCAGCCGATCTCCTGCTCTGGACTCTTGTCTCGGGTCTCTTGACCCTGCTGCCAGCGCGTTAAACCCGTACATTTTCGATTCCAGATAGCACGCACAGGGATGTTGTGGCGCATAGAGCAAGCCGTTGGCGGGCATGACGCCGTACAGGCACGCGCCACGGACCCAGTGGTTGATCGACCAACTCTGCTTGTCGATGTCGATGAACTCGGTGCCCGTGCGGGACATCAGCAGATACTTGTCCGTGGCCTTGCCTCGGTAACAGCGATGATGGAACCAATACGTTTCGACGTCCGGGTCGAACTCGGCGACGACCTTTCCGGTCTTCACATCGCGACCAGTGAAGCGGCCAACGGCATGGCCGCTGGTCGTCTCGCCGCACCAGACGACGCCGTCGACGACCAGCAGGTCCTCGGACGACGCATAACCGGACAGCGGATGCGGCGCGGTCCACAGAGCCTCTCCGGTCTCGGCGGAAAGGGCGGTCAGCGTATCGTCCTTGTTTACGGCCCATGACCGATTCCCGTTGGCTGCAAACTCGCCACCGGCAAACAGCACCACATCGTCGCACAGCACCAGTGTTGGCGTGAAGCGGAACGGATAATTCTCAGCACGAGGTAGCGGTTCGGACCGCCAGGATTCCTTTCCATTGCTGCGGTCCAGGCATACAATCCTGTCTCCCGACATGAAGACGACCCGCCCGCCATCGGCAGCCAGCGTGCCCTTGAGTATGGCGTACTCGGCCGTCCAATTCGTATTACCGGACTCGGCCTGGATCGCCATGAGCTTCTTCGTTGGCGAGACCTTTTTCCGTGGTTTGGGCTTTCTGACCGGTGTTTCAGTTGTCGCGATGCCCACCTGTACAAAGAGCACGCCATCCGAGCAGACAAGCTCTTCCGCATTTTCCGTGTCGGCATACGTGTGAACCGTTTCGCCAGTTGCCGCGTCCAGCGCGGTGAGTGGTTCGCCAAGGCCAAGCGTCACGTAGACCGTCTCACCCACGGCCACGAGGCGTCGAGGCAAATCGGCAGGTCCGCTTTTGAGCCCATGCATGTGGTTGAACCACTGGCCCATAGGCCGTCGCCACAGAATCGTACCGTTGAAAGCGTCGCGGGCGATCAGATTCCATTTCGGAGCCGTGAGGATCGAAACATCGGGTGCTTCGTCCATGATGTAGAAAACGCGTCCGCCAGAAGTAACAACCGCACTAACGCTGGACATTCGGTCGTGATGCCGTGAGTACCGAGGACCCCCCACCCACTGCATCCGGCGTGGCGGCCCCACAACATCATCGTGCGCCACCGCATTGTTGTCAGGCCCGTGCAGAAAATGCGTCCACTCGTCGATTCTATCGGGCCGAGGCTTGTGGAAGGAGTCGACAGTCGAGAGTCCAGAGTCGAGAGCCAGAGCGACACCATCGGGCGCCAACACTCGCATGATCTCTTCATCGCGTATCTCGAATCTCGCATCATGTATCACGACCAGATTTGCGAGATTGTCGATGTATGGCAACTGCTTGCCATCGAACGTGTCGACCGATACTTTGCCGTAATTGCCCAATGAACGAATGTGTTTGCGGGCCAGCTCGACGTTCGCCGGATCGACATCCACACCGTGAACCTGGTAGCTTTCATTGGCCTGCAACGCTGCAGTCAATCTTCCATCGCCGCAGCCAACATGTACGATCAGCCCTCCTTTGACACCCGTTTCGGTCAGAATACGCCGAGCCACGTTCGTCGCGTCGGCGTCGCTTAAATCTGCACCAGAACAAATCGAAGCTGTCAGACAGCAGAAGGACAATGCGGACGCAAAACGGCCTCGCTTTGGATGGTTGTGCATGAGCACGTTGGCAATCTCCTGTTTTTTGAAAATGAATGAAGCGTGACCTAGCCGAGTAAAGGTGACTGGAAATCGTTGATCTTGGGAAAAGATCCGTCGGGCGCGTCCAATCCGAGGAACGGGCACAGCTTGTCCCAGCCGTCGCCTTTGGTAACGTCCATGACCAGCAGGCGATCGGGCCGGTCCGAAAAGTACCGCGTGACGTTCTCCGTGTGCGTGTCGAATACGTAGGACCAACGGTCCTTGTTGAACGCGTACGAACCGTAAACGCAGCAATCGATGAACTGCGCGAACTTGCGCCAAAACGGGGCGGAATCGGGCTCGGGGCCGGTGATTCCCGAGTTGGCCCAATGCCGTGCACAAGATCGCAGCCAGGCGCCCTTGTCGCGTACGGTAAGGATGAACTTGCTGCCAGGGTACAGACGATCGAATTGCGCGAAATAGGGCACAACGGGTGTATCGGTCAGGCCTTGATACGTCCTCAAGATGCTCAGGCGATACTCACCCATGATCAATTCGCGATACGTTTGCGCGTCTTGAGGAAACCACTTCGTTCGGATTCCCAGCAAGTTCAACGCGCCGGCCAGACTCTTCGTGCCGGTCCGGCTCAATCCAATGCCAAAGATCTTCCCCTCATGCACCGTTTGATCACCAACGTCCATTGTCTCGTCCGCTCGCACGTGCCAGTTTTCTTCGCGTCGACCAGCGAGAGGTCGCCCCGCAAGCAAATCTCGACACTCCTCGTTGACCCCGACAGCGGGACGGCCATTCATGGCCGTTTTTCGCCGAAGGCGATACTAGGCCCGTCGTTTACGGCGGGTCACGTGTGCGACCGATTCCCAGCCCCGCCACCCACCGCCGATGCCGTAGGCGTCGGCGGTGGGTGGCGGGAGCGTACATAGTCTGCCTCTCCCGACCCGTGCTGAAGCACGGGCCTAATACCGCTTGCGCGGCAAAGGGTCGTGAACGACCCTGAAGCCCCACAGGTCATTGTTCCTTTATGGTCATGTCTACCGGAATACTATCGGGATTAGCGAGGAGTGTCCAAATTTCCCTCTATATGCTTGCCTAACCCTATCGCTACACGACAGAATCGTAAGAAGGGCGATCCCACTCGTCCAGTGCCCCTTGGTCTTGAACAGATCACGATCGGAAGCAGGAGACGTAGATGGACGATCTGTATGCCAAACCGTCATTGTCCGCGGCAATCGAATGTATCCGTCGGCGATGGCCGTCCGTTCAGAGCGGCTCTGACGACACGCCTGTGTTCGTTCTCGCCGCGGGTTGGTACTCCGGCCAGGATATTCTCCGGCAAATGATGATGCCTTCGTGTCTTCTCTGGTCCGAGCCGTACGGCCATGCCTCCCCGATCGACTCGCTGGCCGCTTCGGTTCGCTCGATTACCCTCGCTTGGCCTCAAGACGATGCGATTGCCGACGGAGGAAATGGGAAAACGGAGTGCGCGGAGCAGTGCAATGAATGGCATCCACCCGTGAAATCCCTGCTGGACGCCCATCTTAGCTACTTCGACGAGCTGTTTGCGCGACCGGCCCGGGAAACCGGTGCCGCGCAATGGGGTATCTCCGAAGCACGCTGGACCGCCGACCACGCCTACTACCTGAAATGGCTCTTTCCCAAAGCGAAATTCGTTTTCCTGTACCGCAATCCGTACGACGTCTATCGTTGCTTCGTCGCTGCCCGAAAGTCGGGACGAAAGCTATACAGTCGGTGGCCCAATCATCCGCTGACCATCGGCGGCTTTGGCCGCCACTGGCGCGAACTGGTACTCAGCTTTCAGAACGGCTGCCAGCGGGTCGACGGTTTGCTGGTCGAGTACGGAGATCTAGCTGCCGGCTCCCTCCAGCCAATCGAAGAATATCTGAAGATGCCCCTCAGCCGCGAGGCACTCGAAAGCGATGCTCCCCAGGACGGACCGGCTTCGTTGGCCCCGATTCCGGAGATCGAGTTGGTCGAGTTGGAGGCAGAGGTGGCAGAAGTCGCAAGCTCCCTGAGCTACCACTGCGAAGACGCGTCCCGCGCAAAGACGCCTTCGCTGGATCAGACGGCGATTTCTATCGACGTGCGGCCCACTACCCAAACCGAAGAACCGCGTCCCGATCCGTCCAAGTGCGTCGTCTTGGTACCGGTTGCGTCCATGATCGAGCCTGCCTGCGACGACGCGTTGTACGAACTGCAGCGCCGCGGCTACCAGGTCCGCCGGGTGCGCGGCTATGCGGCCATCGATCAAGGTCGAAACCAGATGGCAACTGATGCGCTAACGGACGGTTTCGAGGAGACCATGTGGATTGATTCCGACATCGAATTTCAACCCGACGACATTGACCGGTTGCGGCGGCACAACCTGCCTATCGTCAGCGCAGTCTATCCGAAAAAGGGAAAACGGGCCCTGGCCAGCCACGTGCTGCCCGGCACGGACAAGTTGGTCTTTGGCAACGAGGGAGGTTTGGCGGAAATCAAATACGCCGCGACCGGGTTTTTGCTGGTGCGTCATCAGGTGTACACCGAGATGCAGCGCCGGCTGAAGCTGCCGCTGTGCAACCAGCGGTTCGAGAAACCCACGATTCCTTTCTTTCAGCCGATGATCCGGCCCGACGGCGATGGTCACTGGTATCTGGCGGAAGACTATGCCTTCAGCGAACGCGTCGGCCAGTGCGGTTTCAAGATCTATGCCGACACGAGGATTCGCTTGGGACACATCGGCAAGTACAGCTTCACATGGGAGGACGCGGGCAGTCAGAAGCGTCGCTATGCAACGTATTGCTACCACCTTGGTGAACAGGACCCCACGAAGACGCGAGGAAAAGGGGACAGGTCCAATTTGCCGGAACGGCCCAGCGGGTGCTCTGCACAAATTGGACCTGTCCCCTTTTCCGAACCTGCCTCGGCCGTGCGCGACGGGCTGCCCGACCGCCACTTACCATACCACTACCCGGGCGGAAAGATCTTCCTGAACGTGGCCGGATCGCGCAAAGCGGTTACTCAAGCGTTGGGCATCTATCACCCCTTTCAGACGAAGGCACTCGCCGCAGTGCTCAAACCCGGAATGACGTTCGCGGATGTCGGTGCCGCTACCGGATACTACACGTTCCTGGCGGCCCGACTGGTTGGCCCGAAAGGAAGAGTCCTCGCCTTCGAACCGGTCCCGGAAAGGTGCCGCTGGTTTCGTAAAGGCGTCGAGGTTAACCGATACGAGTGGATCGAGTTGTTAGACACCGCGCTGGCCGACACAGACGGGACAGCGAACTCGTATCGAGATGCCACCTCGGGCAGCTACACACTCGCCGCGCGGGAAGACAACCAGGCCAGTGATTCCTTGTCCGTTGGAAAGCGTCCATTGGACACACTGCTTGCCGAGCGCGGCCAGCCTCGGATCGACGTTCTGAAACTCGATGTGAATGGCGCAGAACGAGAGTTCTTCGATGGTGCCCGGCAAACGCTAGGCGACAGCCGCAATATCTCGCTGATCGTGAATCTGTCACCTCGTATCGGCTCCCGTCCGGAGCAAGTGTGCGAATGCTTGCGCGACATGGGTTTTGCGCTCTTTGACATCCGCGATCCCGGCAAGCGAGAACTCGAAATCCACCCGGAGTTGGACTGCATCTTCGCCCAGAAGTGAAGCACACGTTGACTATCCTCCATTGCACACCGCGTAGGCCGGACCGAGGCCGAACGCCTTGCGGGAACAACGCAAACCAGCTTCATTGCTCTGAAAGCGTGTACCGTAAACTCCCGTTGTCTCGCGGTCTCCCGACCGCGAGACTTGCTTGACCGAAGGTCTCCGAAAACCGCAAACACCTTCCGCTTTGTCCAGTCTAAGAACTACGGTTTAGTTCGACTGTTTGACTTCGACCCCTGTCGGCTTGTCCGACAGGTGAACCAGTTTGAGAGGCTACGAAACGGCGCTCGCAAATCACCTCCCCATCCCATCTTCGCCGCCTGCGGCGGCGAAGATGGGATGGGGAGGTAAGTGGTGCATGAGGTGGCCGTGCTAGCTGGCCAAACATCAGCTCCTGCCAGACAAGCTGGCAGGGGGCCGACCAGAAGTCAAACAGTCGATTTAGGGAGTAGCGGAAGTCGCCAAGACTTTCGGTGATTCGACGGTTCTGCCGAAACTCTTGGCGAATTCCGCTACCCAAACTTCTTGCACGGACAAAGCACGAGGGCCCCACTCACCAAGCCGGTCAGGAGACCGGCCCAAAACCACCTCGGTTCTGCTGCGAGTCGCAAATGATGGCACAATACTCGCGTTGCCAAGGTGGGGTGCGATCCCCACCTTCGGCTTTCCCCTGTCTTGCCTGGTCATCGTTATCTTGCCCCAGCTGCCATTTCGTTCCCGTAGGCTTCCGCATTCAAGCCACTGATCTTCGCCCATACTCTAACCGAAACTCGTTCCTTATCTGATTGTCCAGTTCGGCAGGTACTCATGTAGTTGGGGGGAATTATGGCCAAGAAGAAGCGTCGCAGTCGGAAGAACCGAAATCGGAAACTGACGCACGAGACACTGGAACAGCGACAGCTGCTGGCGGGCGACATGCTCGCATCGTGGCAGAACGCGGCCGACCCGATGGATGTGAACAACGACGAAGTCGTCTCGCCGCTTGACGCTTTGGCCTTTGCCGATGAATGGGGCAGAACCGGCCCCGGTCCTCTCGACACTCCCGCGGCTGACCCAGGTCTGCCCATGACGTATGTTGACGTAGACGGCGATGGGGCGATGACCGAACAAGACTTCGACGCGCTGGTCGCGTACTTGGATAGCCCAAGGCGACCCTCCAACGCCATGGGCTACGTAGGCGGCGAAGGAGAAGGCTCCGGCTCCGGTAGTTGCTCGGCGGGGCCGCCTTCGGTCACGGTGGACGTGCCCGACCCCAACCCTGTACTGGAGATGCAGCCGGTTACCATCAGCGGAACGGCCTCGGAAAACGTGGTCGATGTGGACTTGGATCTTGACTGGGGTTACTCTGCCACGGATATTCCCGTTCAGGGCGATGGTACATGGTCGGCTGAAGTCTTCTACCTCGACGACGTGCCCGTCGGAACATCCGTCGACACAGCGACGATAACGGCAACCGCCACGGATTGGTGCGGGCAAACGGCCACTGCTTCCACGACCGTCGACGTGATCAATGAAGCTCCCACGCTCGCGCCTCTTGTCCTATCGAGCAGCGAAATCGATGAAGGCCAGACGGTCGACCTAGAATTCTACGTGGAAGATGCGGCCTACTATGAGGATGTGCTGACGGCGACCGTGAACTGGGGAGATGGGATCGAACAAACTTTCGATGTGGCGAGTTTCACGCCCGTCCCGTTGTCGCATACGTATGTGGACGATCCCTCGGACAATCCGTCGGACCCGTTCCACGATCCAAACGACGAATACACGATCACCGTCACAGTGGAGGACGACGACGGGGGCAGCGTGACCGATGACGCGACAGTGAAGGTGAACAACGTGGCCCCGACGATCACATTGAACCGAGTGGACGGCTCCGGAAGCGGATCGGGTTCGGGAAGTGGTTCTGGCTCCGGAAGCGGGAGTGGTTCCGGGGGCGGATCGCCATCGAATGTGTTGGACGAAATCAACGAAGGCGACACTTTCACCATCACCGGCAGCGTATACGATCCCGGAGCCAACGATACGCTCACGATGACCCTGGAGATGGATCTGAACTTCGACGGCGACACGGAAGACGAAGGAGAAACGGTGGAGTTGAGCGTCGCGAACAACGCCTGCTTCCTCTACACCTCGCCCGATCCGGTGGCGGACGATGGCCCCTCGCCGGGTAACAACGAACCCGTGGATGCGCTGTCGTTCAGTGCCGGCGTTGAGGACGATGATGGCGGCGCATCCGCGCCGGACTCGGGAGATGTGATCGTCAACAACGTCGATCCGACGTTCGATGGATCGCCGGAACCGGTATTTGGCTATGACGGCGACGGCAACTTGGTCGCCGCGGGTGTAAGCCTTTACTACGAGGACGTTGGCTCGGACGACACGCACACCGTGACCATCGAATGGCCGGACGGAGAAGTACAGAACGACGTTGCCGTTGCAGACGGCTCGGCAGAAATCCTACGCGACCTTCCAAGCGATCCAGGTTTCGAGATGACGGACCTGTTTCCTGCCACGGTGATACTGAAAGACGACGACACTGGAGAGATCCAGTCGAGCGCCGTGTTAGCCGCATGTGAGCCCTGCACGGGGGAAACGTGCGAGGCTCCGCCGGAGGACGCAACAGAGCCGATTCTTCTGGCTGCGGCGGCAGACACGACGGTGGTAACACACCAGAAAGGCGACCGGAAGGTGAGAATCCACGAAATTCCTAACCCTGTCTTGGCAGTAGTGATAAACTGGGCATTGGATGACGAGCCACTTATCCTCCCCATTGGCGATGCGATTGACGATGACGATTGGGAGGACGCTGTTGGGGGACCCTTCAGCCTGGAACAAGAAATCACTGAGGAAATACTGGAGAAGGTTCTCAAGAAACTGCTACGGATGGCCGTGGGTGGAAGTATTGCTACCACCTTGACGACCCGACTTGAAAATATATTGCCGTCATTGAACTACGCCGAGAAGTTGACCATCAACGACATATCGTTGAAGTTCTTATTCAAGGAGGTACCGTACGACGACAAAGACTACGGGTGCGGCCCCGGGGGCGGTTGGGATTATTTTTGGGGTTTTGACGAGGAAGTGGATGTTCTATACGATATCACCCAATGGCAGCTATTGGAACAGAATGCCGGTGCGGGCCAGGGAATCATCACGTCGTTGGAGGACATGGAGCTCCAGCTTGAGCGCATTGCGGAGGAAATAGAGAACGTCTTGAACGATGACCAGACCACAGCAGCCATGACTTTCTCTCTCGCGCAGTTCAAGCAGCACTTCATAGAGGCGTACTGCCTGCAGGAGATCGGGGAGAAGCGTGTCGAGATCGTATCGATTGAAGGCGAAGAGCAATAGGTATTGCGTTTTCCCTATTCCTTACGGGACACTTGATGACGTTTGCTGGGACGAACCAGGTACGCGAGTGCCATTCTCCCTCTAATTCTGAAAGGTAGGATATGCGATTGCTGGTGTTGTTGCTTGTATCGATTGAACTGACGTGCTGGACCGCCTCCGGCCATGCGGGTGATCTGCCCAAGTTTCGTCTCATCTCCATCAATTCGGAGGGAGAACTTGCAGATCCCAGCCTACTGTTCTTTCTCGTGGATGGCATCAACGCTTCTTCGTGGGCTTGTGGCACAGTCTATAGGATGGACGATCCGCGACGAGAGGCAACACGCGCCTTCCTCTTTGGAGACGGTGAGCTTCGTTTTCTGCCGATACCCCCGGACCTTGGCTTGGCTGCAGCCAGTTGTCGGATGAACAACCGAGGAGACGTTGTAGGTCGCGTCTGGAGCGACCGGCGGCTTCCGAGGCCTTTCGTGTATCGCGCTGGATGCATGCACGGCTTGGATACGGGGGACGCCCCGTGCGGGGCCGCGGCAGATATTAATGCCAAGGGAGAGGTGGTAGGGCACATCTACAGCTCGCCTCTGAGGACGCATGCCGTCCTTTGGCGCGATGGCGCAAGAATCGAGCTGGGCCATCTTGATGGGAAGGGACGATCTTACGCCTGCGCGATCAACGATCGGGGAGTAGTCGTCGGTGTGAGTGCCCAAATACCGTGGATCTGGAGCGAGGGCGAAATGAAGCCGTTGGACAAGACCCCACAATACGCCAAGTATTGCGTCAACGACATCAACAGCCAAGGTACAGTTGTCGGGTTCGGATACTCAACGGGTGGTAAACAAGAGGCGCTCGCTTGGACCAGTGCTGGACTACGCGTGCTTCCCTCGTTGTCGGCGGACATGCCCGGAGAGGATGTCGCTTTCGCGATCAATGAGCGAGGTTGGATCGTTGGCAAGAGCCGCTCCGCCGATGGCAAGAAGGTAGCTTGTCTATGGCATGAGAAAGGGATATGCGACCTCAATGAAGTTATCAAGGGTGATCGAAACGACATTCGTCTAGGTTTTGCTCGCTCAGTGGGCGATAATGGCGCGATCTGCGGCTGGGCAAAGAAGGGCGACGATACAGTGCCCTTCATCCTATACCCCGTGACTGCGGAAAGCTAAAACGAAGGGGCTTGGCCGGGGTCAGGGAGCGGCCGACAAGGCCACAGTTTTGCGGGTGGAAGTCCCGCCGTATCAATTTGTTCGTTTCGGATACGTAGTGATGTCACGGTTCATGGAAGACCTTGCGAGCGGAAAAGGGGTCGCGAGTCTTTTTCGGGAATGACTCCCGACCCCTGGTATGTAGTCCCTTTCTTCGCCGGGGCTTCTTACGAAGGCTGATATCGACATTCCCATCCTGTTCCAGACGCAGGATGGTCCCGCACCGGCCGCCAGCGAAGCCGGGTCGGGTCCTGACTCCGATGACTATGACGGTGCACCCGGACAAGATTCGGCACCGTTGCCGGCGGGCGAGCCCTACTTCACAATCCCTGTCACATTGAACGCCGACAATGTTGTTGAAGGAGACGAGCAGTTCACGTTGGGGAAGAAAAGGGGGCGTGGGGAAGGCTTGGCCGAATTGATCACGCGCACTTAATACGGCACGCGAAGTCATTTGAAACTATGTGAGGTAAACCATATGACACTCCTTGCATACCGATGGCGTCAGATCGTGTTTGCAGTGGCATTTTGCACGCTCGCACCAATTGTGTGTTCCTTGACCAATAAGGCTCAGGACTCCGAGCAGGATCTAGTCCCCGAGGCAGCCGATGCTGGACGGCGTACATCGATAGAAACCAAGACCGCGAGGCGCCGAAACGTCGGCAAGGCTGTGACCGTAGACACGCGCGTCCAGTGTTTTGTTGTACGGAACGCGCCGATGAGAAAGGTGGTCTACTGCCTGAAGGCCATCGGAATTCAGATCGGCTGGGAAGCGGTTTATGGCGAGCCTCACTACTATGTCGACGAGGACGGAACAACGGCTTATTCGGCCAACCGCCTCATCTCCATCGACCTCGGCCGTGACCCGACCGTCCGAGATATTCTGGATGGCATCTGCGAAGCAGACCCCAAATATGTCTGGTCGTGTGACGATAAGGGCCAACTGGTCAACCTCGTTCCGAAAAACCGCAGTCGCCTGGATTTTCTGATTGGCCCGGTCACTGACAAAGGTAATCCCTGCGATGTGTTGCGGCGCATTGCCAGCCAGGAAGAAACGAGCATCCTCAAGTGCTCTGGAAGCGGCCTTCATTTGCCGAATATTGACATTGCCACGAAGCGAGTTTCCGCTAGGACGTTGCTCAACGAAATGGTGAAGGAGAAACCTGGCCTGAGATGGTGCTTCGGGTACTGCTACGGACCAACGATAGTCGAACCGACATGGAATGTCTCCTTTGACTACTTCCCCACTCCAGCGTACAAGGGGGTCCGGCTAGAGTTCCCTACGCTCGGCAGAGGAGAGTATGTCTACACAGGTTGGTACTACGCGTCCCGGGAGAGAGACGCAGACCGCATAGCAGAAATCACCCTGGTAAAACGCAAGTACCAGACGCAGTGGGTTCCACGAGTTGACAAGCCCCCAAGATACTAGGGGGCTTCGCGGGGTCAGGCTCGGGATTCGGGATTGCGTCACTTCCTGGGAAACGAGAGCACGGGCCTGACTCGAATGGCTAGCGCAGCGGCTGGCTTGGAAGGCTGACGATTACAGATTCGGAAATTGGTGATAGTGCGTTTGCGTTGGGCCCCCATGCGAAAAGGACACACATCATTTCCCACCAGGCTTCCGGATCATCTCGCACGGCCACGTCCGGGGCGGAACAAGCGAAGTCGGAAACTGGTGCACGAGACACTGGAACGGCGGCACCTGTTGGCCGGCGACATGGTTGCATCGTGGCAGAACGCGGCCAATCCGATGGACGTGAACAACGACGAAGTCGTCTCGCCGCTTGACGCTTTGGCCTTTGCCACAGGATGGGACAGAACTGGCCCCGGCCCGCGTTGGGATGGCTACGAGCAAAGACGCTTATGATCTGCTCGGTTGTAAGGGTACAAAGTTAATCTTCGAAGCATACGTCTGTGCTTTCAAGGGTCTTCGCAGGCGACGATACGGCAGTTCTCGCGTATCACGTCGTCTTCAAAATACCGGCCTTCGATCACGTCTCCATGGGAGATGCCGCGACTTCGCAGCCTCCCCTGACGCAGCCTGGGTTGTGAATGATATCATACACAGTCACAGTATCGCCACTTGGGTGGCGGTTTTGACGAGTGGCAGATGTACGGAGAGAAACCAATGATAACACGAACCACTTGGATTCGCGCAATCTTCACCGCAGCAGCGATCGTTGCGGCTGCCTCTGTTTCCACCACGATCAATGGAAGGGCGTGGGCAACGGAGAACCTGGCGGGGAAGATTCTTGAACAGACCGGTGTCAAGGGTGGACTGGTCGTACACATTGGCTGCGGCGATGGCAAGCTTACTGCCGAACTGCTCGCGGGTGACAGCTATTTGGTACAGGGGCTCGATGCGAGTACGGATAACGTGAATGCTGCCCGAGAGCACATTCGCTCGCTCGGTCTGTGCGGCAAGGTCTCGGTGGATCGCCTGTGCGATGGCCGGTTGCCGTTCATTGACAATGTTGTGAATCTTGTCGTGATACAGGATGCGGGATACGGGATACAGGATGAAGAGGTCAAACGAGTGTTGGCGCCCGAGGGTGTCGCTCTGGCTCTTGACTCTCGTCTCTCGACTCTGGACTCCTTCCGCAAGCCTCGGCCCGATGACATCGACGAGTGGACGCACTATTTGCACGACGCCTCGAACAACGTTGTGGCGCACGACGATCGTGTTGGGCCGCCGCGGCATTTGCAGTGGCAGTGTGGGCCCCGTTGGAGTCGCCATCATGACCACATGGCCAGTGTCTCCGGCATGGTTTCGTCGGGCGGCCGAGTCTTCTACATATTGGACGAAGGTTCTCGGGTATCGCCGCAGCTACCGTCCGATTGGAAACTGGTAGCTCGCGACGCGTTCAATGGCGTGCTTCTATGGAAGCGTTCAATTGCACGCTGGCACGACCGACTTTGGCCGCTGAAAAGCGGGCCTGCAAACCTGCCGCGACGGATCGTTGCCGAGGGCGACGTAGTCTACGCGACACTGGGAATCAATGCGCCGGTTTCTGCAATGGACGCCGCTTCGGGTGAGACGCAACGTGAGTATGAAGAAACAGCCGGGGCTGAAGAGATCGTCCTCAAGGACGGCGTGTTGCTTGTGCTGGTCAATCGGACACCGGCGGATCTGGTCGCCGATCTGGCTGAAGATTGGGAAGAAGGCAAGTCGCGCGACAGCCGGACAACCTATTCGGAACAGATGGCACGCATCTGGGCCGGCGTACGTTCAAAACGCTGGACGAATAGCGACCGCGTTATCCGGGCCTTCGACGCCCAAAGCGGCCAAGAACTCTGGGAGAAGGCCAGCCGCGTGGTCCCGCTTACATTGGCAGCCGATTCCGATAACGCGTATTGCCACGATGGCGAGAAGATCGTTGCCATCAACTTGTCCTCGGGCGACGAGGGCTGGGCTTCTGAATCGGTCCCCGTTTGGCATGGTCTGGATGGTCGAGGAACGCAGTCTTGGTTTGCGCCAACGCTGGTCGCCTACGACGACAAGGTCCTGTTCGCTGGTGGCGAGAAGATGCACATGTCCTACATGGGTTGGGGATCGAACGACATCGGCCAGGACACAATGTCGGCCTTTTCGGCCAAGACGGGCGAGAAACTCTGGACGGCCAATCACCCTTACAGCGGCTACAACTCGCCGGAGGATCTGTTCGTCGCTGGCGGAAACGTGTGGAACGGCGTAACGGGCAAAGGCAACGCCGACGGTCGCTACACGGGTTACAACCTGCGCACCGGCGAGATCGAGAAGGATTTCCCGCCAACACTAAACACGTTTTGGTTCCACCATCGCTGCTACCGCGCCAAGGCGACGGACAAATACGTACTGTCCTCGCGAACGGGCATCGAATTCGTCGACATCGAGACGGGCGAGTGGACCATCAACCACTGGGTCCGAGGCGGTTGTCTTTATGGCATCATGCCGTGCAACGGTCTCGTCTACTCTCCGCCGCATCCTTGCGCATGTTATCCCGAGGCAAAACTGTACGGTTTCACCGCTTTGGCGGCCGAACGGGAAACTGGAAACTCGATACTGGAAACCGAAGACCTGGAAAAACGGCTTCAAACGGGGCCGGCGTTTGGAGCGGTCAGCGATCAGCGGGAAACCGTCAGCGAAGACGAGTGGCCGACGTATCGGTGCGATCCGGCGCGAAGCGGCGCCACGTCGTCAAACATCGCCGGCAAACTACAACTCGAATGGAAGACGCAACTCGGCACTCGGCTAATACAGCCGGTTGTGGGTGGCGGTTGTCTTTTCCTTGCTGATGTCGATAGTCAGATCGTTTATGCGGTCGATGTCGGGTCGGGCGAGAAGCTGTGGAGCTACGTTGCCGGCGGGCGGATCGACTCGCCGCCGACGTACGATCGCGGGCGATTGCTCTTCGGTTCGGCTGACGGGTACGTTTACTGCCTGCGAGCGAGCGATGGCACGCTGGCCTGGCGATTCCGCGCCGCGCCGGTCGATCAGCGTATGGTGGCCTTCGATCAGGTCGAGTCGGTTTGGCCGGTCCACGGATCGGTGCTCGTGCAAAACGGTGTCGCAACCGTTGTTCCCGGTCGCTCGATGTACCTGGATGGCGGATTGCGTGTATGTCGGCTTGACGTAGAAACGGGTCGTCTGCTGGGCGAGACGATCTTGGACGACAGCGACCCGGAAACAGGCGAAAACATGCAGCGGCGAGTAAAGGGCTTGAACATGCCCGTCGCCTTGACGGACATCTTGTCCAGCGACGGCGAGTGTCTCTACATGCGTTCTCAAGTGATGGACTTGGAGGGCAATCGTCTGCAGTTTGGCCCGGGCAAGAGCGGTCGCGATCACCTGTTTGCTGCTTACGGCTTCACCGACGATTCGTGGTTTCATCGCACGTACTGGCTGTACGGCGACGGCTACAGCGGCGGAGTTGGCGGCTTTGGCAATGCCCGCTCGAAGCCCGCCGGCCGCATCCTCGTCAACAATGACCAGACCGTCTTCGGCTACGGACGCAAACCGGATTACTTCCGCTGGAGTTCGATTGCAGACTACCACTTGTTCGCTGCGGTCAAGCCGGGCGGAGACGCGGGCGCGGCCAAGGCGGTTTACTTCAAGAACACGGAGAGTCTCGATCCGACACGCAAGCCGCTCACCATCGCGGCGTGGGTCAAAACCGAATCGCCTAACGGAACCGTCCTTGTCCGCGGCGCACAGCAGAACGGTCTTGCTCTGATCCTCTCGGGCGGAAAACCGCGCATGTTGCTTCGCACAAAGGGAACCACGTTCGAAGCAATTGCAGACAAAGCAATCGGCAGTGAATGGACCCACGTAGCCG